>CAUQLO010000011.1:0-40629 GCA_963518725.1 uncultured Veillonella sp.
TCCTTTGCAATCATCCTGACATAACACTTGAGAGGGCTCATTGATGATTAATGTTTCCCGAATGGTCTCCGTTAGATCAATTTCTTCCCCATCGAAAGAAATTATATCATCGTCTCCATAGGTGGAATTTGTAACACCAAAAGTCTCTTCAAATGGAACAGTATGGGTATAATTAGTATCGGTTAAGCATCTTGAGCACTCATATTGTCCATTTGTTGTTATGGTACCATTCACCACATAATGTTGACCATCATAACGAAGCTCACCACTAATGGTTATATCATGACGGCTCCAAGGAAAAGCAGATACGTCACCAAGTTCTACCCCTGATGTCGTACATAGAAAAGGGACAACGCGTCCAATCTGTTCTTTTGCTTGCTCTACTTGCAGTTTCATAATTTTACCTCGACTATACTATTATAGCTATCTAAGCTATCTTTGTCAAATCCTAGCCCTATATGTTGTTGATATTTTTTAAAATACATACAAGACTTAGCAATTGACTCTCATGTGAAAAAGAGCTCCCCATTTGGAGAGCCCTATGTATGTTAACCAATTTAACAACTAAATTGATTACGCTTCTTCGAATTGGTCTTTACCAACCCCACAAATTGGGCAAAGGTAATCATCAGGTAGATCTTCGAATTTAACGCCTTCAACAGCTTCATCGTAAGTCCAACCGCATACTACGCATACGTATTTTTTATCCATTCTGTGCACCACCTTTCGTACTTAATAGTAATCTCAGATACTTCATCTGTATTCAGTATACCACTACAATCGAAAACTTTCAATATATTCTCAATCATTTTCTATGTTATTTTGAGATACCTACTTGCAAGGGATGCATAATACGTTTACCATCGTCGACTGGCGCCCCCTCCACCAGAGGAACCGCCACCAAAGCCACCGAATCCGCCCCCGCCGGAACGACCCGATCCACCACCTCGACTAGAAGCTAATAGCCATAAAATCGATTGCGTAATACCACCCCCGAAGAATGTCATATCTACGATGACGAGCACTAAGAGACCTACGCCTATAAGCAACAGCTGTAAAGGTGTTAACTCAATCCCTTCTTGTTTTGCATAGGTTTGACTGCCATCTATGGTGACACCGTATTCCTTGGCCGTTTCACCGACCAACACCTGATAGGTAGATGTGATACCCTCTCCATACTTTCCTTTCTGAAAGTACGGTATGGCATAGGTATCTAATATTTCGCCAGCCTTTCCATCGTTGATGGCACCTTCTAATCCATAGCCCACTTCAATGCGCATTTGCCGATCTTTCAAAGCCACTAAGAATAATATGCCATTATTAGCATCCTTTTGCCCGATGCCCCATGATCGAAACACTCGATTGGCATAGTCTGATACATCTTCGCCGTCTAGGGTAGGCACTACTAACACAGCCACCTGTGCTTTCGTTTTCTTTTGCAATTCTAAGCCCATACGATTCATGGCGTTGATCTCTTCTGTTCTGAGGGTTTGTGTTTGATCTAGCACATATCCATTCTTCGGCGGTTGGGGCACATCTAAGGCGAATACAGATAGGTGACTCAAGAGCAGTAGAAATGTGACTAATAGACCGCACAATGCAGCCGTCCATCTATATGTTTTTCTCATACTAGAACTGTACTTTCGGTGCACTTTGAGCCCCTTGATCTGCTTCGAAATAAGGTTTCACTTGGAATCCCATAGGGCTAGCAATTAAGGATGTTGGTAAGGTACGAATTTTCATATTATATGCTTGCACGCTACCATTATAATCTTTTCGCGCTACAGCAATACGATTCTCTGTGCCCGCCAATTCATCTTGTAAAGCTCTAAAATTTGCGTCCGCTTTCAAGTTAGGATAATTTTCCACTACCACCAATAGACGACTGAGGGCACTGCTCAATTCTTGATTAGCTTTCGCCGTTTCTTCCACTGTTTTGGCACCACCTAGTTTTGCTCTAGCATCTGCTACGGCTTGAATGGTTTCTTTTTCATGAGTAGCATAGCCTTTCACAGTATTCACTAAATTCGGAATTAAATCAGAACGACGTTGCAGTTGTGTCTGCACCTGCGCCCATTGACCATTCACTTGTTCTTCCGTTTGCACCAGTCCATTATAGGAACTGAATATCCAAATTAAGATAACTCCTAAAATACCTAATCCGATTAACCACGATTTTTTCATTGTTCCTCCTTTATACATGTTCTTATATTTCATATCTACGATAGCCACGATGGGCTTACCTACATTATACATTGTTTTTCATATTTTTTATAGCAACTATATTTTTTCATCCAATTAGTCTATAATGAAAGCATGTTGAAAATCTTTGTCATTCTATGGAATGACATACTATATAGGAGGAACTATGAAAACTAAATTAACCGAATTATTAGGTATCCAATATCCTATTATCCAAGGTGCTATGGCATGGACTTCGGAACACACATTGGCAGCAGCCGTTGCTAATGCAGGTGCTACTGGTGTAATTGCTACAGGTGGCCGTGACACAGAATGGGTACGCCAAGAAATTCGTCAGTGCAAGTCTTTAACAGATAAACCATTTGGTGTGAACTTAATGTTGATGGCTCCCAACTTAGATGATATCCTAGCAGTGATTGTGGAAGAAAAACCTGCCTTTGTGACATTAGGTGCTGGCAACCCTGTACCTTTCATCGAACCATTACATGCGGCAGGCATCAAAGTCATCCCTGTTGTACCGAATGTAAAATTGGCTAAACGCGTAGCTACTGCCGGTGCCGATGCCCTCATCATCGAAGGCCAAGAGGCAGGCGGTCACATCGGTACACAAACAACGATGGCTTTACTTGAAAACGTAGTACCAGAAGTAAATATTCCTGTTGTTATTGCTGGTGGTATCGTTGACGGACGTGGTTTGGCTGCCGGTCTTACTATGGGTGCTGCCGGTGTTCAAATGGGGTCTCGTTTCATTTTGGCAGAAGAATGTAAAATGCATCAAAATTGTAAAGATGCCATCATCAACGCTACCGATACAGATTCTACAGTAACAGGTCTTACTTTCAACCATGGCGTACGCGGACTAAAAAGTGAATTTACCGCTCGTTATTTAGAGGCAGAATATAGCTGCGCTCCAAAAAGTGATTTGACAGCTATGTCCATTGGCACTAATAAAAAAGCTGCCGTTGACGGAGATACTGTAAATGGCGTTGTTCAAGTTGGTCAGGGTTTAAACCGTTTGACTAAAGTAGAACCTGCGAAAACCATCGTAGAATCCGTTGTGGCAGAAGCTAAAGAGGCTATCAAACAAGCGCAACGTTTTATCTAATCTTTTGTGGTTACTAACTAACACAATCATATTTTTATGTATATACATTTTATTGCCTTATCGTGTAAGTTGTGATAGGCATTAACAGTACTACTATACACACATTATACAGGAGGATAATATGTTACCATTTAAAGGAAAATATCCAAAATTAGATCCAAAAAGTCACGCTATGCCAGGCGCTGAACTAGCAGGTGACGTAGAGTTAAAAGAATATGCCTCTGTATGGCAAAATGTGTCTGCCCGTGGAGACGTCAATAAAATCGTTGTAGGCCGTTATTCTAATGTTCAAGACAATTCCGTACTTCACGTAGACGATGACCACGCTTGTATCCTTGGTGACTTCGTTACCATAGGTCACAGCGCTATCATCCACGCCTCTACCCTAGAGGACCACGTATTGGTGGGCATGGGCGCTATCGTTCTTAGCCGTTGCCATATTGGACGTGGTTCCATCATCGGCGCAGGCGCCCTCGTTCTAGAAGGCACAGAAATCCCACCTTACTCCCTTGTGGTAGGTAGCCCTGCTAAAGTCATCCGCACTGACGAAAAAATGATTGAAAAAATCCACAACCAAGCTGTAAAATACAAAACATTGTGGACAAAAGAATACGGATTCTTGCCAGATGCAGATGGCGAAGTATGGGATCCTAGCCAAACTATTGTGTAGGCTACGTACTGTGCGACTACTATAGATTCCCACAGTATAATATACACTAGATGCCATTCATCTGTGGGTAAACAGTGCAAAAAACAGAAATATATACAGCAAAAGAGGAAAGTTGAACTTAGTCGTCAACTTTCCTCTTTTTATATATTGCAATTCTCTAATAAATAGCTTTAAATGTTTTCACCCCATCATACTATTCTATTCCATATACAACACTACGTCCCCCTGTTGCAAAGACTTTTGTATATCAATAATACGCTGATTGCTACTGCCTCTAAAGGCTAGTGCCGGATCTCGCAACTCATCTACGAATTTCCCATCTACTAAGATATGGCACCGCTCTAGTAATTGTCGTTTATTAGGGCAGCCCAAAATCTCTTCATAGGTATATCCCGAATAAACCCAGATTGGTTTTTGTGGTGCCACCTCTAATACTCTATCTACTAGTGGTATTAATCCCTCTATATTTTGAAAGGGTTCTCCCCCAAGCAAGGTCAATCCACTGCATGCAGGAGCTATTACATAGGAAACCAATCGCTCTGTATCCGATTCAGTCCACTCTTGCCCTGCGGAAAAATTTTGATATTCCTCGTTAAAGCAATTATAGCAACAATGAGTACAACCGGTAACAAACAAGGATGTACGGATGCCCTCACCATTAGCAATATCATATTGTCTAAGTTGTCCGTATCGCATGGCACATCCTTCTTTCACTATCTAATTAAATATGCATCACTCGATCTTTGATTTCCTTAGTACGACCTTCGTTCCAGAAGTTTTCCCCTAAGTAACCGCAAGTTCTACGAATGACCGTCAATGTATCACGATTCGTATTATGACATCGTGGACATTCCCATTGCACTTGATCATTGACGATAATCTCTCCATCAAAGCCACATTCATGGCAATAGTCAGATTTTGTGTTAAATTCTGCATAGGAAATCGTATCATAAATATACTGCATCATCGTCAATAAGGCAGGAATATTGTTGTTCATATTAGGGATTTCCGCATAGGAAATACATCCACCTGTAGATAAACGTTGAAACTCTGATTCAAAAGCAAATTTATCAAATACATTGATTTCTTCACGCACATTGACATGATAGCTATTAGTGTAATAGCCTTTATCCGTAATATCTGGAATTTCTCCAAATCGTGATCTATCAATGGAGGAAAAACGATTTGTCAAGCTTTCAGCTGGCGTACCATAGAGAGCAAACCCGATGTTATGTTTGCTACGCCATGTTTCCGTAGCATTGTGCAAGCGTTCCATCACCTTACGAGCAAAGCGGTGACCCTCTTCAGATGTATTAGAATCACCTACAATGAGTTTCGTCGCCTCATACAAACCGATATAGCCCAAGGAAATCGTCGCATAGCCACCTTCTAGTAAAGGACGGATAGGCGCCCCTTTTGGCAAGCGAGCGATGGCCCCATATTGCCAATGAATAGGCGACACATCACTAGTTACGTCCTTCAACAATTCATAGCGGAACAACAACGCTTTTTCCGCCAAGTCCAATCGTTTTTCTAAGATATCGAAGAACACATCTTCTTTACCTTGTGCTAAAATGCCGATTTGTGGCAAGTTAAGGCTCACTACGCCAATGTTGAAGCGGCCATTAAATACATAGTCACCTTCTTCATTTTTCCACGGTGACAAGAAAGATCGACAGCCCATAGGAGCAAATACATTGCCCTCATAGATTTCTTTCATTTTTTTCGCAGAAATATAGTCAGGATACATGCGTTTTGCCGTACATTGTGCAGCTAATTCCGTCAAATAATAGTATTCACTATTAGGATGTACGTTATGTTCATCCAACACATAAATCAACTTAGGGAAGGCTGGCGTAATGTACACATCGGCATCATTTTTGATACCTTGAATGCGTTGTTTTAAAATTTCTTCATCAATTAAAGCTGCTTCTTTTGCAAGTTCACTATTCGGATCAAAGTGCATGAACAAGGTCACAAATGGGGCTTGTCCATTCGTTGTCATCAATGTATTGATTTGATATTGTATAGTTTGAATACCGTCCTTAACTTCTTTTTGTGTCCGTTTCCAAGCAATCTCTTCCGCTTTTTCTAGATTCGGAGTCATACCGTACACTTCTACTTGTTCTTGCAACGTAAGTTCTACATATTTTTCATAGGACTTTCTCACGTAAGGCGCCAAAATACGGTCGATGCCATTAATACTTTGACCGCCGTATTGACCTGATGCGACTTGGGCAATGATTTGCGTCGTTACTGTACATGCCACTTGAAAGGATTTAGGCATATCAATGCGTTTTCCATTGATGACCGTCCCATTGGTGAGCATATCCTCTAAATTCACTAAGCAACAATTAAACATAGGCTGGATGATGTAATCCATATCGTGAAAGTGGATGGCTCCACTATCATGGGCTTGTACAATATCCGTAGGGATCAACTTTCTACGAGCAATATCCTTGCTCACTTCCCCAGCGATTAAATCCCGTTGCGTAGACACAATAGATGCATCTTTATTAGAATTTTCATCGAGAACAGCTACATTGGATTTATTCAACAACCCGAATACATCTTTATCTGTCGTGTTTTCTACCCGTTTGAAAGCCTGTACTGCTTTATAGTTTTCGTAGGCACGAGCGGTAGCCGGGTTATTGTTTTCTAGGAGTTTATAGTAGACTTGGTCTTCGATGGCATAGATCGTAATATTACGCCCCATTTTTTCCGCATAAGCCTCAATCTCATTGGCGATTTCAAGAGCTAATCCTGACGTATATACACCTGTACTACTGTGCATAGCCTTTTCAATAGCTATGATGATTTTCTCTTTATCGAAATCAGCAATGGTACCATCACGTTTAATTACCTGTATCATATTTCAACCTCCTATTGACTACTGATGCTTATGTCATAATTCACAAGGCGTATATGCGTTTCAGTCTAAATCATATACACAAATTATGACAAGGATCTCAACATACGCAGAACATAGTTACATCAACATTTAGACATATAAAAAGAGCACCATCTGCTCCTAGCTATTCTTGTTCTACACCAGTAGAGTATTCGTACATAACCGTTAGCGCTTTAGGCATTTTATAAGTACTACCACTGTTGTTAGTCGCAAACAAAATACAGTATTCACCTATCTATATGGCAAGAAATTAGGTTTATCACTATCGGGTACCCCGTGGGGCCTTATTTATTCTAGTTTACAACATCTTGTAGCTATTTTCAATCACATCTACCACATCATGTATACCGATTCGATATAATAGGATTCTAAAATATAGAGAAAGCTATGCCAACACAAGTAGATTCTACCGTACATCTCTCATGAAATCGGAATGTATCTACATTTACAAGACATGAGAAATTGATATACTACTGTCGTTGACACATGACAAATATTTCTACATCAGAAATCAAAAAGCGACCAAGTCATAAGACTTAGTCGCTCACTTTGATCTACTACCTTTAGAATTTTAATTTTGTTGCAATCCATGCAGAGAGAATAGCTTTCACAATGTCCCCTACTACGAATGGATAGAATAAAATACCTAATGCTTTTTGTAAACCCTCTCCTGTAAACGGAATATTAGCTACAGACATGAAATATGGTACTGCTGCTACATAGGTAATGACAATACTTACTACAGTTGCCACCACTGCATATCGTACAAAGCTTTTTTCCGGTCCTTTCAAGCAACTCACTGCTGTATAAGCGATAGGCCAGATAAGGATAAATCCACCAGTTGGTCCAAGGATTTTTCCCATGCCCCCTGTGAATCCAGTAAATACGGGCAATCCAACAGCGCCTAATAGAACGTATACTAAGGTTGCTAAGAATGCTTGTTTAGGCGGTAACAACAAACCGATTAAACACAGTGCAATGGTAATCATGGAAATCATACCTACCCCCATTGGGTTGGGAATAGATAGCTGAGCCATGACACAAGCCAACGCTACTAATAAAGCCATTTTTGTTAAATCTTTAGTCTTTACCATTTAATAACTCCTTGCCGTAAATCCATTTACAGGTGGCCCGTCCTCCATGGTTCCCTACTAATTGACAGGATCCTATTTGTGAATGACCTTCTGCACGGATATCATATTTTTCTACAGAAATTACATCCCCTCCATAGAAGGGAGCTGTAAATGTAATATCTAGTTGAAGTAAAAGCTCTTCATCCAACACATGATGCGCCATATGTGTTAAGATCATTAACTCTGGAACAGATGGAACTTCTTCGTAGTACACTGGATTCATATCTTGCACAGCATGCACATACTCTAGAATCGACTCTTTCGTAAACGTAAATTTTGTACGGGTCTTATCCTTCAAGTCACCATGCCACACTTGAGGAAATTCCTCAATAGATACTTCATTGTGATGGTCATACAATTCATGGGCACGTTCATACATAGTAGACACAATCGTCCCCTTTGTATTAGAAACAGTGACCACATGTTCTCTCTTCCTTGGACTGTAATTGATCTCCAACTCTGGCGATTTTTTACTTCGTTTGTATTGCACATTATGTACAATCACAGTATCAGGTATTTCTCTTATACTTGCCAAGCCCTTACATAGTGTATGCATAGTGCCTCCTTCCCCATTATATGGGTATAATGGATGTTACAAAGTACATGATTCTTACATTCTGTTACACCTTTATTATAGTAATCAAAATGCATATAGTCAACTTATTTTTCAAATATTTCGTTTACAAACACTGAACTATTAATCATATATTCGATTCAACCCATGAAAAACACCATTGCATAAGAAACAGCCAAGATAGTCACACTACCTTGGCTGTTATAATTCTATTCACTGTATTAGAAGGAATAGCCTACACCTGCATGCAAGCCTTTCACATCAGTTTTATTGTGATTCATATTGTATTGATCATATTCGTAATACACATTCAAGTCAATACCCGGTTGAAGACCGTATGTGGCACCAATTTGATAGGTTCCTTTAATATCGTTTCCAAGTCCCACTTTTGCGAACCCTTCCACTTTATCAGACAATTGCGTATGTCCAATCACACCTGCTTGGTATCCAAAGCCACTGTGTTTGTCACCCATATCTACATAGGTACCTGCACCATATACATTTACATTTGGATGTACTGCATAGGCACCCGCCAATTGGTGATCATTAATATTAGCACCTGTACGGCGCACTTTATTGAAAGAATATTGCGCTGCTGTTGTATTGCTCAATCCTTGTTCTACAGACACACCAAATCCATTTCTACGTTTAGAATCATTGGCTGTTTTATTAGTAATAGAATACTCTGCCTGAATTTTTGTTTCTCCAGGGTAGATATTTGTCACTGGTACAGCTGCTGCGAAAGCGCTACCCGTGAAAGCTGCTAATACCGCTGTTACAACTAAATTTTTTTTCATAGTATCCTCCTATGTTTCAGTTTCTTATCGTTTCATGAAAGCTGGTACTTCTGGAGATCCACCTGTCGCACCAAATGGAGATTTACGAGCAAACCCATTAGAAGAACCTTGATCACCAAAACCAGTAGCTACTACAGTGATGTATACTTTGTCACCTACCTTTTCATCGATAACAGAACCAAAGATGATATTTGCTTCTGGATCTGCAGCTTCAGAAATAATTTCTGCAGCTTCATTGATTTCGAATAAGCTCAACTCTTCGCTACCAGTGATGTTTAACAAGATGCCTTTCGCACCGTCAATGGAAGTTTCCAATAATGGGCTGTTGATAGCTTGTTTTGCAGCATCTACAGCGCGGTTTTCACCTTCACCAACACCGATACCCATCAATGCTTCGCCTTGATTAGTCATGATTGTTTTCACGTCAGCAAAGTCAAGGTTGATTAAACCTGGTTTTGTGATTAAGTCGGAAATACCTTTGATACCTTGACGCAATACTTCGTCAGCAGTCAAGAACGCATCTTTCAAAGATGTTTTACGATCGATAATGCCCAATAAACGGTCATTTGGAATTGTGATAATTGTATCAACTTTACCAGTTAATGCTTCAATACCACGTTCTGCTTGTTCTTTACGTTTTTTACCTTCAAAACCGAATGGTTTTGTCACAACGCCTACTGTCAAAGCGCCTGCTTCACGAGCGCATTCAGCCACTACAGGAGCTGCACCAGTACCAGTACCACCGCCCATACCAGCAGTTACAAATACCATATCAGCACCTTGCAATGCTTTCAAAATTTCTTCGCGGCTTTCTTCAGCAGCTTCACGGCCTACTTCTGGATTAGCACCAGCGCCTAAACCTTTAGTAGCTTTTTCACCAATTTGAATACGAACTGGTACATTTGTGCCATCTAAGGCTTGTGTTTCTGTGTTAGCCACCAAGAAATCTACATTTTCCAAGTCGCTATCAATCATGCGAGATACGGCATTTCCGCCGCCGCCACCAACACCAATAACTTTAATTTTTGCGAATTCTGACATCGAATGATCCTCCTCTTAACTAGAGATATATTCCATATACTATACAATGACATTACTCTACTAGTGTATCTTATCATTTATAATTTGCTTTTATTTTACAATATATTTTAATTTTTTTCAATGAAAGCCATGCAATGACTTATTATTTTCGATTTTTAATCTCTATTTATCGTGTAAGTATCCACTATTGCATTTTAATATAGGGAGACTTCACATTCACATCGATATACTGAGGCACCACATGACGCTGCTCAATATCTTTCAACATATCCTCTGTGATTTTTGCCTTTTCTGCTAGGTCGCTACCATCACCTAAATGTATGGGCAACCCTTCTACGGTATAGGCAATCATATGATTTGCATCACCAATGTTGATTTCTCCGATAGTTTTACGTTTTTCCTCAGGAAATGCTTGCATATACGCAATAGCACTGCGGATGCCATCTGCTTCTACGGTGTCACCCAACAAGGCATTTCCTAAGCGTACCCCTGAAATGATAGGTACCGTTGTATCTGGTATAGTAGGCGCATTCGAAATGACCATTCCTTGTCGGTCGATACCGACAAATCCAAATTGCGACGGCACAACAATCATAGCATGTCGCTCAGTAATATCTACTTGCAATGTCAAGGGCAATGCGTAGGATACATGTGCTGTATCCACTCGTATATCCTTTTGCAATCGCTCTTCTAAGGCTCCCGTTCTAACCCGTAATATATTCACAGGATACCCTAAATCACCGATGGCTACGATATCTTCCGATGAAAGTTGATTCGTTCCCGTCACTTGGATTTGTCCAATCGGCAAGGGCAATGTGAATACACCGATTAAAACAGCGGCCCCTACGACGATTTTCCAAAATGGCGAACGCCGTTGTTTCGGGACTTTTCGCTTTAATCGACGACGCATCCGTTTGGGGCCCTCTGGTGTATCGACAATCACCACTTCCCATCCATCGTCTTGAGGTGGTACGTCCCGTTGTATGTAGTCAGGGTCCCTATGTATTTCTTCTCGAAATTCCCTTTGATTCATGGCGACTCCTAAAATTTATGCAATCCAGCAGATTGTAAAATTTGTTCACATAATTCAGGAAACTCAATGCCTACCGCTCTAGCTGCTTTCGGTACCAAAGAAGTAGCCGTCATACCTGGCACTGTATTGTATTCTAAGACAAACATCTCTTCTGCATCATTCATCATAATATCTACACGAATGACACCAGCACATTGCATCTGTTGATACACTTGTTCACCGATGTGTTGCATTCTAGCTGCTTGAGCCTCTGTGATCGGAGCTGGCACTAAATAATCAGTAGCCCCTGTTGTGTATTTTGAAGTGTAGTCATATTCTCCAGAATGTGGACGAATTTCAATGACTGGCAATGCTTTCCCATCTAACACAGATACAGTGAACTCTCTGCCGTCTACAAACTCTTCCACCACAATAACATGGTCAATATCTAATACTTGTGTGACTTCTTCCTCTATCTTTGCGGCATCTTTAATGATGGCTACCCCAATACTAGATCCTTGACTAGCTGCTTTCACCACAAAAGGAACGGAAAA
Organism: uncultured Veillonella sp.; assembly: GCA_963518725.1. Lineage (GTDB taxonomy): Bacteria > Bacillota > Negativicutes > Veillonellales > Veillonellaceae > F0422. The sequence goes on from CAUQLO010000011.1 coordinate 12,000, forward strand.
ATTTTCTTGAATACTAGCTAGAATTTCTTCTCTACTTTGCAGTTGAGAGTCATAGGATTTCGATTGTGCTGTCGGAATATGAGCCCCTAAAAATACGTGTTTACTCATTTTTTTATTCATTCCCACCGCATGAGCCATCACGCCAGAACCAGTATAAGGAATGCCCGCCATTTCCAAAGCCCCTTGCAAGGCGCCATCTTCACCATATTTTCCGTGGATCGCATTGAACACCACATCGCATTGTAAATCTTGTAAATCTCGAACAACCGTTGATGGATTACATTCCAATGTACTTGCCATATACCCTTTGCTTTGCAATGCCTCTGCAATGGCTGCAGCCGTTCTTCTCGATACTTCTGCCTCTTTTGATGGTCCTCCCATGAGGACAATAATACGTTTCTCTTTCACTTTATTTTTCCTCCAATAAAGCTAATAGTTTAGGTCCATATTGATTGATATTGCCAGCCCCCATAGTGATGACTAAATCATTAGGCTGTACAATCTCTACTACGGCTTGTGGCAATTGCCCTACATCTGCCACATAGTGTACGTCCACACCCGTTAATTCCTTAATCATAAGCGGAATTGACATACCATCAATGCCTGCCTCTGGCTTCTCACCAGCGCTGTAAATATCCGTAATGAACACCACATCGGCTTCTTTGAAAGCAGTACCAAATTCTCGTAATAACAATTTTGTACGACTAAAACGATGTGGTTGGAATAAAACAACCACACGATGGTCTTCCAAGGATTTTGCCGCTTTTATGGTAGCACCGATTTCCGTTGGATGATGTGCGTAATCATCTACGACCCACACATCTTTGGCATGACCTTTCGTTTCAAAGCGACGTTTCGCCCCGATAAATGTACGCAACGATGTAGCTACTACGTCAAAAGGAATCCCTTCACCTAAGGCCACCACCAAAGCACCTAAGGCATTCAATGCATTATGTTGCCCCGGCACGGCTAATCTAAGCGTACCCAATACAGTATCCTTATGAATGACTTCGAATGTAGTGATCCCTTGTTCGATACGAAGGTTATCAATGCGATAGTCGTTGCCTGCACCTAGTCCATAGGTAATGCATGTACGTTTGACATCCGGCATAATTCGGCGAATCGATGGATTATCTCCACAAACAACAGCCACTCCATCTTCTGGTAATTTCATAGAAAATTCTGTGAAAGCACGCAATAAATTTTCCACTGTCCGGTAATGGTCCATATGATCATTTTCTATATTCGTAATAACGATACGCTTTGGATTTAAATGCAAGAAAGATCCGTCGCTTTCATCGGCTTCGGCAATGCTGTATTTACCTTTACCTACATGACTACTGCCATTGAGATAATCTACTTCACCACCAATGATAATAGTAGGGTCTTCTTTGGCATCCATAAAAATTTTACCAAGCATAGAGGTAGTCGTTGTTTTTCCATGTGCCCCTGCAACGGCAATACCGTAGCTTTCATCTAAGACAGCTTTCACAATATCGGAACGATGTAAAATAGGAATATGTCGTTCCTTAGCGCCCATAATTTCTGGATTATCTTCGTGAATCGCAGTGGAGCGAATGACCACATCTGCCCCATCCACATGGGATGCATCATGGCCCAAATAAATAGTAGCACCAGCATTTCTAAATTTCTCAGTAATGGCTGATTCTTGAATATCAGATCCAGATACAACGAAACCTTTTTCAATTAACACATGAGCAATAGCGCGCATGCCAGAACCGGCAATGCCGATTAAATGTATATGTTTATAGGTATCTAACATGAAGATACTCCTCCTATCATTTCATAAGGGATACTGCTAAGGTAGCAATGTCATGGGCTGCTTGAGGTTTGCCCAATTGTAGGGTTGCCTCAGCCATGCGCTGACGGTGTAACGGGCTTTCTAGCATGCTTTCAACAGCATGTACTAAGGTAGGCCCATCCAAGTTTGCATCGGTAATCATCTCTGCCGCCCCTACGGACACAAAGGCTTTTGCATTAAAGGTTTGATGGTCTGCCGCTGCATACGGATAGGGTATCAGGATAGACGGAATACCACGCACTGCTAGCTCCGCCAAACCAATAGCACCAGATCGGAACACCGCTATATCTGCGGCGGCCATGGCCATATCCATGTCTTCTAAATAAGGAACGATATGGGAAGCCTTGCTATACACAGCCCCTTCCTCTATGCCCAATTCCTTACATACGCGACTGTATTCATCAGTTCCTGTAGCATGGATTATTTTTACATCTTCTCTATCTTTGAAAGCTTCATGAACTGCTTTCATGGCTGTATTTATACTACGAGCACCACGAGAGCCACCAGCTACTAAGATAGCTGTTTGCTTAGGTTCTACACCAAAATGAGCTCTCCCTTCCTCACGGCTAGCAGACACCACAGCAGGGCGCACTGGGTTGCCAGTGTATACGACTTGTTTAGCCTTAGGAAAAGCTGCTACCGCCTCTTCATAGCCTACCGCTACGACATCAACAAAACGACTTAAAATCTTATTTGTTATACCTGGCACTACATTTTGCTCTTGAATGAGTGTGGGAATCCCACGAAGTGCTGCTGCCATCAATAGAGGTCCACATACATAGCCACCCGTGCCAATGACCACATCGGGTTTAAATTCAGAAATAAGACGGTTCGCTTTCCACAAAGAACTCACCGTTTTACCTGCCGTTACAAAGGCATCGAGAGAAATCTTTCTCTGCAATCCCTGTACAGGTAACGTTGTAAAAGGGATTCCCTCTTTGGGCACAATCCGTGACTCCAATCCTTTTTCTGTTCCTACATAAAGGAAGTTGGCATCCAACATAGTTTGTAATGTCTTATAGATCGTGATGGCGGGATAAATATGTCCACCCGTACCACCACCTGAAATCATGATATTCATAGATGACCCCTTACAATCGTTCTACTAATCTACGGAAATGGTCGCCTCGATCTTCAAAGCGCGCATACCAATCAAAGCTAGCACAAGCTGGAGATAAGAGAACTACATCCCCTTCTTCTGCAATACGAGCACTGAGCAACACAGCCTCTTCCATAGACTCACAACGGTGAATGTGAGCTACACCAGCTTTTACAGCAGCCTCTGCAAAACGTTGCGCTGCCTCCCCAATGAGGATCAATTCTTTTACATTAGTCTTAACCAATGCCATCATCTCGTCTAAGTCCGTCATTTTATCTTTACCGCCGGCAATGAGAATCAGTGGTTCTGTAAAGGATTCCAAGGCTTTGATGGTAGAGTCTGTATTGGTTGCTTTTGAATCATTGTAATAGGTAACGCCATCTAAGGTTCGAATCCGTTCTAATCGATGTTCCACGCCATGGAATTTGGAAATGGCGCGATAAATATCTTCCACCTTAACACCTAGTGCATAGGTTAAGGCGATGACACTTAAAATATTTTCAATATTATGGGCTCCTGGAATGTGAATATCCTTTGTAGTAATAACCGGTACCGCTGTTCCATGCAAGGTTGCATAACATGTACCATTTTCAAAATAGGCTCCATCTGTAACAGTGCGAGTTTGACTAATACTAAGGACTTTTCCTTTCACCCGTTCTGCCATCCCCGCTACTAGCGGTGCATCAACGTTGAGGACTGTCCAATCGCCCAATTCTTGGTTGATAAAAATATTTTCTTTTGCCGCTTGATAGCGCTCCATTGTTTTATGTCGCAACAAATGGTCTGGTGTGACATTCAACAATATAGCACCTTTCGTACGGAATTTATCAATGCTTTCCAATTGGTACGATGAAAGTTCTGCCACTAGCACACCTGTCTCTGGCACAGCTAAAGCTTGTTCACTCAACGAATAACCAATATTACCACCTACATACACATCCCACTGCGCTTCTTTCAACACCGCCGCCAATAACGAGGTAGTCGTCGTTTTTCCATTCGTTCCAGTCACGCCAAGGATAGGCGCTTTTGATACTTCATAGGCAATCTCTACTTCTCCTACCACGGGGATATGCCGTTTCTTCGCTTCACTAATGATGGGAATTTCCAGAGAAATCCCTGGGGATACCACAACACGATCCACACCTTCTAATAAAATGAAATCCTGTTGGCCCGTTATAACCCGAATATGATCCTCTTCAAATTTTTGACTTTCACTAGCATCAAATTCAATCAATTTGTAATCATTAAGTGTCACATTGGCGCCTAATTTAGCCAATGTATGTGCCACCCCGATACCGCTGAGGCCAGCACCTAGTACCAATATAGTAGAACCTGAATAATCCATTGTATCACCTAACCCTATATGCAAGAATAACGGCTCTGACAATAGAGCCGTAATCTATATTATTTCATGCTTAATACTGCTATCCCCAAGAGAGATGTCACCAAGGACACCGCCCAAAACACGTATACCACCTTTCGTTCACTCCAACCACCTAATTCAAAGTGATGGTGAATAGGACTCATGCGGAAAATACGGACTCCTCTCGTTTTAAAAGAAGCTACCTGTAAAATAACAGATAAAGCTTCCACCACAAAGACAAAGCCGATAATCACTAGCAATATTTCAGTTTTCGTAGCGATAGCCATCCCCGCAAAGGCACCACCCAAAGCAAGGGAACCAGTATCACCCATAAATACTTTCGCCGGATTCGCATTAAAGTACAAGAATCCTAAGCAAACTGCACTTACTATAATACCAAAAAAAGTAACACTTAGGGAACCTACTAAAAGTCCCACCACTGCATAAGCTGCTCCAGCAATGGCAGAAATACCTGTCGCCAACCCATCTAAGCCATCCGTCAAATTCACCGCATTGGTGGTCCCGATAATGATGAACAAAGCTAATATATAATAGGCAACACCTAAATCAACAGTGATATCCGCCAGTGGAATCCACAAGGTCGTAGGCAATGCAGCATAGGTTGTAGAGATATAGCAAAATAGAACCGCTAGCACTACTTGTCCAGCTAATTTTTGTTTTGCTGTTAAACCTAAATTACGTCGTTTCACAGCTTTAATGAAATCGTCACTAAAACCCAACAAGCCATGACCCAATGTGAGGAATAATAACATCCACAATGTCACTGAATACGGCGGTACAATGCATATGGTCAACACTAATGCCAACATCATAAATAGACCACCCATAGTCGGTGTTCCGGCTTTTGCCAAATGCGCTTGTGGTCCCTCTTCACGAATCGACTGTTGTGCTTTCAAACGTTGCAATAAGGGAATCCCTATCTTACCTAATACCAATGTACTGATTAGGGCTAACGCAAAGGCTATTCCATATTCCATATTCATGTACCATATCTCCTTACTTATTCATGTCGTTCTTTAAAATCTTCTATAATACGTTCCATTTTTAGACCACGAGATCCTTTTATAAGAATCACATCGCCTTCTTGTCGCACTTCATAATAGGCATTGGCAATATCTAAATGACTTTTTCCTACATACACATACGGTACGCCACCTTGTTTTGCTACGGAGGCCGCCTGCTTCATCATATCCCCAAAGGTGAATACCATGTCGTATTGTTCTTCCACAAGGACCTTGCCAATGGCTTCATGAGCCGCTTTGGAGTGCTCTCCAAGTTCTAGCATATCACCGAGCATAGCAATCTTGCGTTTTCCCTGTAATTGTCCCATAGCGCGCAGGGATTCTTCCATGCTATTCGGGTTCGCATTATACGTGTCATTGAGGACTGTGAAAGTCGGAAATGGCACAATTTCTTGTCGCATAGGAATGCCGGGAAACTCTTTGAAAGCTTGTACAATCTCTTCACGAGGTACCCCTAAAGTTCGGCCAACCGCTATGGCAGACAATGCATCATACACATTGTGAATGCCGATCATAGGCAAGAATACATTCCACGCTTCCCCCTCTTCACAGACCACAAAGTTAATCCCTTTCGACGTGTAGGCGAGGTCTTTCCCACGTATAGAGGCTGCTTCATCCATGCCATAGGTAAACACTTTTGCATTTGTAACTTTTGTCATAGGCAATACGAATGGATCATCATGATTTAACACAGCCGCTCCCGTACTTGGCAAGGCATCGATTAATTCTTGTTTCGCTTTACCGATATTTTCCTGGGACCCTAAGAGTTCAATATGGCTAGTCCCTACATTCGTGATAACACCCATCGTAGGTTCTGCAATCTCTGCCAACTCTGCAATCTGACCTAGCCCACGCATGCCCATTTCAAGAACGCATACATCATGGTCTTCCGTCAACTGCAATAACATCTTAGGCACACCAATTTCATTATTATAGTTTTTTTCTGTCTTTAACACGGTGAAAGCCATCTCTAAAACAGCACTAATCATTTCCTTCGTCGTCGTTTTTCCTGAAGAGCCAGTGATCCCAATCACTGGAATAGGAAAGCGTCTGCGATGATAGGTCGCTAGTTGTTGGTACGCTTGTAATGTATCATCTACTTCGATACACACTAAGTCTTCAATAGCTTTCCCACGTTTCACCACCGCTCCCGTAGCGCCTTTTTCTTTCGCTACAGACAGAAAGTCATGGCCATCAAATGTCATGCCTTCCAACGCCACAAAAAGCCCATTTTCTCCAATGGTACGCGTATCTGTAGACACATCCGCAAAGGATACTTCTTGTGAGCCAGTATACTGCCCCTGTGTGGCTTCCACTACTTCTTGCACTGTAAATTGTGCCATATTATCTCTCCTTTAACGCCTCACGAGCTACTTCGCGATCATCAAAATGTATCGTTTCATCTTTCAAAATCTGATAATCCTCATGGCCTTTACCAGCAATAATCACCACATCACCAGTTGTCGCTTCTGCAATGGCTTTATGAATCGCTTCACGGCGGTCAACAATGACTTCATAGGTCACGTCATCATGCAATCCTTCTCGAACGCCTACTTCCACATCTTTTACGATTTGTACTGGATCTTCTGTACGAGGGTTATCGGAAGTCACAAATACACGGTCCCCAAATTGAGCGGCAATACGGCCCATAATTGGTCGTTTAGTAGCATCTCGATCACCACCGCAACCAAATACAACTAAAATACGATTCTCCACAATTTTCTTAGCCGTTTGTAAAATATTTTCCAAGCCATCTGGCGTATGCGCATAGTCAACCACTACCGCAAAATCTTGGCCTTCTTCAATCAGTTCAAAACGACCTGGTACGGCTGTGAAAGTAGCTAGTCCTTTCACAATGTCTTCCATGGATAGACCTTCATACAAAGTTGCTCCCACAGCTGCTAATGTGTTATACACATTGAACATCCCCGCAATTTTCGTGGAAATTGGATAGGATTTTCTGTCATAGTTCAATGTAAATTGAGAGGACTTAGCCGTTACTGTTAAGTCAGAAGCATTCATGGAACCTTTGCCTTCTGTACTGTAAGTAATCATCGGTGCAGTTGTCACATCTACGATGGCTTGACCATAGGCATCATCTACATTAATAACGGCGCCTTTACCTTCTTTCACTTGATAGGAAGCACTCACTTGCTTAAATAATTTAGCCTTTGCCGCTAAGTAATTATCGAATGTTTTATGGAAGTCCAAATGGTCTTGGGTTAAGTTCGTAAAGACTGCTGTATCGTATTCTACACCAGCTGTACGACCCAAAGCTAAGGCATGAGAAGACACTTCCATAATACAATGTGTCACCCCAGCATCCACCATTTGTTGTAAAATTTGCTGTAAGTCTGCCACATCTGGCGTTGTATTGTGGATAGGATAGGATTGATCATCGATTAAGATATGAACTGTTCCGATGACACCTACTGTATACCCCTGAGAACGCAACAAATGTGCAATGATATGAGTAGTCGTCGTTTTTCCATTCGTTCCTGTAACGCCAATCATACGCATTTTGGACGCTGGATAATCATAGAAAAATGGTACTGCTGCTTGCAAAGCCTGTCTAGTATCTTCCACGTATATAACAGCCACATGATCTGGCACCGTTACTGGTTTTGATACCACAACAGCTACGGCACCATCTTGCACAGCTTTTTCTACAAAGCTGTGACCATCTACAGTAGCGCCCACCAAACAAATAAATAGGCTACCTTCTTGTACTGTACGAGAGTCTGCTGTAATATGACAAACTTCTGCTGTTTGTGGTCCTTCCACTCGTATAGGAGATATGACCTTTACAATGTCTTCCACTCGTTTCATAGGGGTTCCTCCAATCATAGTAAAAGCAGCCCAAAAGGACTGCCTTCATCATTCTCTAATATCCTTTTTCATCGTAACACTTCGTTCTTCTACTGTATTCTTACTAGTGTAAACGAAATTGTCTGGTAAGACCATGCCAAGTTTTTCTTGCGCAATTTTTTGAATGCGCGTTGGAGATTTTAGTTCTGCTAACTCTAAATTATACTCGTAATTGGTACGATTTTCAAAAACAATTTGTTCTTGTAACTTTACTGTTTCTTTTCTCGTGTTTTCAGTTACACCGGTCAACAATAAACAAATGATACCTAGTACAAGTCCAGCCACTGTAATCCACATGCACTGTCTCATATCTGGAGTCATATCCAAAATAAAGGCAGGTGTTTTCGTTTTTCTTTTTCTGACTGGTTCTACATACGGTGCTGATTGTTCCCAATACGCAGCTTTTCGTACTAGCATGCTCATTCCTCCAAACTATACTTTCACGGCTACCCTTAACTTGGCACTGCGGGCCCGTGGATTCTCTTCTACTTCTCGTTGACTTGGCTCTATGGCCTTGTTTTTTGCTTTCACGGTTGGCACATTGTGACACACGCACATCGGTAAACTCGGTGGGCATGTACAACCTTGGGCTAATTCTTTGAAAGTTTGCTTTGTGATTCTATCTTCCAAAGAGTGGAAGGTAATCACTGCGATACTACCCTTTGGTTTCAGCATTGATACAGCATCCACAAAGGCATCATGCAAAATTTGTAATTCCTGATTCACTTCAATGCGAAGAGCTTGAAATGTCCGTTTTGCTGGGTGTGGTCCATCTTGTCTCGCCTTAGCAGGAATCGCTCGTTTGATGATATCCACTAATTGACTAGTACTAGTAATAGGTTCTTCCTCACGAGCTTCTAGGATGAACTGCACGATTCGCTTCGCCCATCGTTCTTCACCATAGTCCCAAATAATGCGATACAATTCTTCACCGGAATAGGTGTTGACGATCGTTTCTGCCGTCAAAGCTCCACTTTGATTCATGCGCATATCCAAGGGACCATCCTGCATATAGGAGAACCCCCGTTCCGCTGTGTCCAGCTGATGACTGGAGACTCCTAAGTCAAAGACAAATCCATCTACTTCAAAAATACCAGCCTCTTGCAAGGCTTGTTTTAAGTTAGAAAAGTTCGTTTGAATGACTTTCACACGACAAGACAAATCTTCTAATCGCTTAGAGGCTGCCTCTAATGCCGCTACGTCTTGATCTAAGCCCACAATCATCCCCTCTGTAGACAATCGCTCACCGATGGCATGGGAATGTCCCCCACCACCTAATGTACAATCTACATAGGTTCCCTCTGGCTTAATCGCCAATCCGTCTAGCGTTTCATTGAGCAACACACTCACATGATGAAAGTCCATAATTCCTCACTTAAAATCCAATATCATCCAAATCGAGTTCTTCTGCCATTGCTTCGATGTTGCCATAAATTTCTTTGTTATAGGCTTCCCAACGAGTTTTACTCCAAATCTCGATGCGCTCACCATTGCCAACTACAACTACATCTTTTTTTAGCTCCCCGTGGGCACGCAGATTGCTTGGTATTAACACACGACCTTGTTTATCAAACTCAAGGTCTGCAGCACCACCTACGAAAAAACGTACCAAACTACGTTGGTTCGCTTTATTAGAGCTTTTAGAACTCATTTTTTTTGCTATTTCATCAAATTTTTCTTGGGTATAAATGGCCAAGGTGTTGTCAAAATAACGAGTCACAACACAAGTATCTCCTAGTTGTTCACGCATTTTGGCGGGAATGATCATGCGCCCTTTACTATCGATTGTATGTGAAAATTCACCTTTAAACATAGCAAGGACACCTCCTTTTCTCTCACCTATTTGCCCTATTTACCACTATATGGTAAATTTTACCACAATTCCCCACTTTTCACAACAAAATAACCACTCATTTTATAGATATTTATACAATTTTTTCCTACAATTCGTTAACAGCGAACACTTCTCTAAATATTTATGTATATGTTCGCATATATTCTATTCTATCGAACATTTTTAACAAGATATTTCGGTGGGGAAAAGTGGGGGAATTTTTCCATTTTTCTCCAATTTCTCCATTTGCTGGAAAAATTAAGCATTTTTTTCTTACAAAGACTAGAGTATAAAAGGTATTAATAAAAAATGTGGGGAATTCATCAAATACGCAAAAAGACAGGTGAATCAGAGATTCACCTGTCTTTTCTTAACAGATATATGTTATATTCAACTATATTTATTCTAAAATTTTATAACTGCCCTACTCGTTTCATAGCGTCATAAATGCGTTTAGCTAACCCTTTAATTTGGTATTTCGGAATGGAGCATACTGCCACACGCACCCCTTTTGAAACTGGAATGAGGTACACATGCTCTTTTTTTAATTCTTCTGTTACCACTGCTGGCTCATTACAAGGAATGGTCACAAAGAATCCACCCATGTACGGCAACATCGGTAATCCAATTTTTTTCCCTTCACATTCTAAGATATCAGCTCGTTCTTCGATTAGCTGAGAATAGAAATGATGCTCTTCTTCATAGCGCTTCATTTTTTCTGGATCATGTACAATGTTAGCTACTGTCCGCATAGCTGGTCGATTAATATTGGACCAAGTACCACGAGATGTCATTTGATTGATGTCGAAAAATTCTTGCGCCACCTCTGGATCGGAAGTAATCCCAAGCATACAGCCTACGCGCTGTCCATACAACGTAAACCCTTTGGAAACGCTATAGCAAGCGATGCCTAAAATTTCTTTTGGCAATCCTTCAAATTTTTTAAAGAATCGTCGAACTTCTTCTTTAGGGCCAGAGAAATCAATATATGCCACATCGATACCGATGATAACTTTATTTTTCCCCTTAGCCACTAATTCTTTAGAGAAGTTCAACACCTTGTCCCAATCGCTTTCACAGAGAGAGAACCCTGTTGGGTTATTACCTGGTGTATTGATGAGAATTATAATATTTTCTTGGGTTTCTGCTAATTCTAGAGCCAATGCTTGTAACGCAGGAAAATTGAAATGGTAGTTATCGTCAAATAATGGATAGGTCACTAAGGATCTACCATTATCTTGGCAAATTTGCTTATAAGCACCCCAATACCAATCCGCAGTGATCACCTTATCGCCGATTTCACTGTAATTGTGCACGATGTGATGAATCCCACCAGTGCCGCCAGTAGTCGCTATCCCTTCGATATACGCATCGGGACGAGAGGCACCAAAACACTCTTGTTTGCAAGCATCAATAAACTCTGGCAATCCTTCAATCGGAGCATATGCTATATATTCATTACGTGGTAAATTACGAAACTCATCTTCCACCACTTTCAAGAATACTATATTACCATGTTCATCGAGAATAGAACCTACAGTACCGATTAATACATTCTCTTTTCCATATTGTTTTGCTGCCGCTTGCGCTTGTGAATTCGTAGCAAAAATCGCATCATTCGCTTTTTTTCCACGCGCTTGTTTTGCTGCCATGCTCATAGTAAACACCTTCCCATAGTTGTCATATATTTGTTTAATACTATACTATTAGTTTACAAAAAAATTGCGCTCTTCACAAGGCTTGTAGCTCATGTATACACAATAGTTTTTTATGCTTTTCATTTTTATCGTGTTAGAGTATATCATCACACAAAATGACTTACATTATGAAAGTACATCTTGCACATAAGCTCTAGTATGTAATGAAATATATACATCCTTATATCATCATTTCTGTACATTTTTATGATTCCATGTATACTCCATTTTTATAAGTAACATCTATACGTTCAAAACATGTAAAAAAGCAGATACACAACTAGCTTGTTGCATATCTGCTGTTCTTATATCCTATATGTGATATGGTAAACTAACTACTTGTGTTACTCTACCTTGCCTCCTAAGTACGCTTCCATCACTCTAGGATCATGGCGAATTTCTTCTGCTGGTCCTGAAAGAACCATTTTACCTGTTTCTAATACATATGCATAGTCAGCGATTTTCAATGCTTGACGTACATTTTGTTCAACTAGTAGCACCGTCGTTCCTTCAGCACTGATTTCCTTGATAACTTCAAAGATTTCATTCACTACCAATGGTGCGAGACCCATAGAAGGCTCATCGAGCAACAACAATTTAGGACGAGCCATTAAAGCACGACCAATGGCAAGCATTTGTTGTTGTCCACCAGATAAAGTACCACCTAATTGGTAACTACGTTCGTCAAGAATTGGAAAACGTTTGAATACTTTTTTAATATCAGCTTCGATATCTTTATCCTTGCGAATATAAGCACCCATTTCCAAGTTTTCGTAAACACTCATGTCTTGTAAAATTTGGCGCCCTTCTGGAACGAGGGAAATACCTGCTTTCACAATATCATGAGTTTTCATAGATGTAATATCTTTGCCCTCGAAGGTAATGCGACCTTCTGTTGGTTTTACTAAGCCCATGATAGAACGCATAGTGGTCGATTTACCGGCACCATTAGCGCCAATCAAAGATACAATAGAACCTTGAGGAACTTCTAGGTTAATGGATTTCAACGCTGTAATGTGACCATATCCAGCCACAACATTTTCAATTTTTAACATATTATTCCTCCTTTCCTAAGTACGCTTCGATTACATCTGGATTATTTTGAATTTCTTGTGGTGTGCCTTCTGCAATCTTTTTACCAAAGTTCAACACTGCTAAGCGATCACAAATATTCATCATCAACGCCATATCATGTTCTATGACCACAACAGTGATACCTAAATCACGGATTTTACCGATCAATTGGCGCAGCACTTCTGTTTCGCTATCATTCATACCTGCTGCAGGTTCATCTAGCAAAATCAATTGTGGATGCGTTGCTAGGGCACGGGCAATCTCTAAACGGCGTTGTTTACCATATGGTAAAGAGGTTGCTACTTCTTCTGCATCTTCTTCTAAGCCAACCAGTTTTAAAAACTCATAAGCAATACCACGACAACGTTCTTCTTCAATGCGTTGGCGTTTTGTACGGAAGAAACTAGACAACACACCAGAACCTGTACGACAATGCATACCTGTCAACACCGTCTCCAAGGCCGTCATATTACCGAATAAACGGATATTTTGGAACGTTCTCGCAATCCCCATCTCCACTGTACGATGTGGTTTAATGCCCACTACATTCATACCGTCGAAAACAATATTGCCAGTACTCACCGGAAACACACCTGTAATTAAGTTGAACAATGTTGTTTTGCCCGCACCATTCGGTCCGATAACACCAAAGACTTCCCCTTGGTTCACTTGGAAGGTAACCCCTGTCAAGGCAGCCACACCACCAAAGCTTTTACTTATATCATCTAATTGTAATAGCATGGTACCCTCCTATTCTTTACCAGACTTGCTTTGTGCTTTATAAGCTTCAAAGCGTTCCGTTAATACTTGTGATTCTGGAATATATGGTTTCTGTTTCACACCCAATTTACGGTAGATTTTATCCATTAAATCTTCTGTCAAAATACCGTCTGGACGAACAGCCATCAAGATGACTAATAGAGCACCGTAAATAATATCGCGATAGTCCGCTAAGAAACGCAATACTTCTGGTAATAATGTCAAAATGAAAGAGCCTAGTACAGAGCCCCATACTACATTAGACCCCCCAAATACTGGGAACAATAAGATTTGTACTACTTTGTGGTAGCTAAAATCTGTAGGATTAATGAAGTTTGTAATATGTGCATACAAACCGCCGCCAATGCCCGCAATAAAAGCACCGATGACAAAGGCTAACATTTTGTAATACACCACATTGATACCCATCAACTCTGCTGCATGATCATCTGCTTTAATAGCTTGGAATGCACGACCTACACGACTATTGTGGATGCGTAGGCAGAATAAGATAATCAATGCAAGGATCACCAACAAGATGATGATGGTCAACAAATTACCCCATGTTAATGCGTCGATATCTAACAGACCATCCATATCGAACTCATACATGTAGTTTGTTAATTCTTGGGCAATCGCTGGAATTCCAGAAAGGCCCAAGGCTCCATTAGTCACTTCTAAGTTCAAGAAGATAACACGCACTACTTCACCAAAACCTAGGGTAGCAATGGCAAGGTATAACCCTTTTAAACGTGTTGTAGGAAGTCCAATCACAATAGCTACTAAGGCCGCTACGATACCACCGATAAAGATGGACACCGGAATCGGCATCTCAGCTTTCAGAGTGAGCAAGGCCCCCACGTAGGCACCTACACTCATGAAACCTGCTGCACCCAATGTCAACTGCCCTGTAGAAAGGGTGAAGAAAATGGAAATACCCATAATGGCATTGATGATGAAGAACATCACAATTTGTAGATAATATGGATTTAAAATTTCACTCATGGTCGCCCCCCCTTATCTTTGGATCCGAATAACCCTTGTGGTCTCCAGAACAATAAGAGAATGATTAACCCAAAGGCTACAGCATCACGGTAGGACGATGCCCCATAGGCTACGGAGAATACTTCAGATACACCTAAGATGAATCCACCTACCATGGCGCCAGTAATATTACCAAGACCACCAAGGATTAATACTGCTAAGCCCTTAAATCCGATGACAACACCCATCATAGGCTCTACGGCATCGAAGGATAAACCAACTAATACACCAGCGGCAGAACCTAAAGCAGAGGCTAACATGACCGTTACAGAAATAACTAAAGTAGGGTTAATGCCCAATAAAGATGCTGTTTCCGTGCTTAAGGATACGGCACGGATAGCTTTACCGATTTTAGTCTTTTTAATGAGTACATTTAAAATCAACATTAACACAATAGATACGCCAAGGCCAATAATTTGAACCATGGAGATTTTGAACATACCAAAATCGATAAGTCCACCGATGAAATCTGGTGGGAATGAACGTGTTTGTGGTCCCCACACAAGCAAGGCTACACTTTCAATAAAAATAGAAACACCAATCGTAGAAATCAATGGCGCCAAATGGGATACATTTTTTTTGCGAAGTGGACGAAGTGCCACAAACTCTAACAAATATCCAAGAATTGCCCCTACGAGCATAGCCACAAGGATGGCTACGAAGATATTAGCTTCAAAGACTGTCACCATAAATAAACCCACGAAGGCACCTATCATAAAGATGCCTCCGTGAGCCATGTTGATGATGTTCAACACACCAAACACAAGTGTCAATCCGATCGCTAATACTGCATAGAGACTGCCTAAAGTAAGGCCATTCACTAATTGCTGTAAAAACATCGTTTAACTCCTATTTTTGTAATGCGTCGAACTGACCGTTTTTAATTTGTAAAACTTGAACTTCCATAGATGGATCACGTTTTTCGTTGAATTGGAATTTACCAGTTACCCCTACGAAGTCTGTAATGCCTTTTAATGCGTTACGGAATTTTTCGCGATCTGTTGTAGAACCTGCTGCTTTCAAAGCTGCTTCGTACAAGAACACAGCATCATATGCTTGTGCTGCGAATTGGTCAGGTTCATGGCCATATTTTTCTACATAAGCTTTGCGGAAGTCGCGAACTTTTTGGTCATCTTTGTTAGGGAACCAAGGTGTACCTACGATCGCACCATCAGCAGCGGCACCTGCATTTTTAATAAACGCTGGGCTATTGAAACCATTGGAACCTACCACTGGTTGGTTCATGCCAAGTTCACGCATTTTTTTCATAATCAATGCTCCTTCTTGGTACAAGGATGCAACGATGATGATATCAGGTTTTGCTTGTTGAATTTTAGTCAACTGTGCAGAGAAATCTGTATCTTTATCAGCAAATGTTTCTGTCGCTACAATTTGAACCCCTTCAGATTCCAAGGCTTTTTTCGCTGTATTGTTTACAGAAACCATTTGGTCATTGTTGTTGGAATACATAATCGCTGCTGTTTTGAAACCTAATACTTTATGAGATTGACGAATTGCTGCGTCTACTGCCAAAGATTCTGGTACAGCATTACGGAAAATATAATCTCCGATATCAGTGATACCTTCTGCTGTTGTAGAAGTACCCAATGCCACCACTTTATTTTTATTAGCAATCGGTCCTGCTGCCATCATTTCGCCAGATAACATAGGTCCAATGACAGCTACGACTTTATCTTTTGCAATTACTTTGTTCATTGCATTGATCGCTTCGTTTTTGTCACCTTTTGTATCTTCCACTAATAAATTAATTTTTACATTATTAGCATCGCCATTAATTTGAGCTACAGCTAACTCTGCACCATTCTTAATGGATTCGCCATAAGCAGCTGCTGCGCCAGACGTCGTAGTCAATAAGGCTACTTTTGCTTCATTTGCATTGTTTGTTGATGAACTATTGCCACCGCAACCAGCGATTGCCGCAGCCAAAATAGCCGTAGCACCCAATGCTAGTACACGTTTGAACATGGATTTTTTCATGTTACACCCTTCCTTCTAAAAAACTTCTCTTTTGGATTTTCTTACTGTGAAAGTCACCGTTACCTTTTTTTACCTTACCAGTGTAAAGAATACGTGATGATTCTATAGAAAACCTATACTTTCCTATTATGAATGTAACGTGAGTAGTTTGTCAAATATAAATATAAGAATTTGTTTATGAGTTAATTTAGTAAACCCATAGCGTATATTTTCCTTATTTTTGTATTTATATAGTAGACAAATATCTTTTTAAATGCAAAAATGGTGATGAAAGTTAAATCTTCCATCACCAAATTATGTGTAGACTATTTTATTTAATTGTTAGCAGTTAAGCTATGTAGTAATGTTCTTTCTGCAATGCCATCATATACTTCTAAACCTTCAAAAGAAACTTCATCAATAATAATCGGCGTTGTAGTAATTTCCTTATACAAATCTTGTAAGAATTTACGTTTTCTCGTTTTTGATTTTGTCAACATTTCTAAAATAGGTTCATAGTGTTCACCTTTATCTATGATTTGCTTCATAAATAAAAAGATCAGTACTGAAAAAATAACAAAACCATCATTAGCTCCTCTACCAGGGATTTCGGAAATATCATAACAATTACCTTCACCACCCACTACATAGATGGATCCATCTTTTTGTCTGATGTGAAATACAGGGAATGATTCCCAATCATTGATTGAGGTGTACTTGTTAAATGTATATTCTCCCATCCCGTATCCAGTAATATCACAGTACCTGGGTAATGGCATATATCGCATGGCAACGAATTTACCAGTTTCTTTATCTTTGAACAAATCCCGTACACTTACAAAGTCATCTACCCAAATATTTTCACTAGGAAATTGAGACCAGAATTTTTTCTTACAATCTTCCTGCAGCTTAATCCACTCTTCATATTCAATATCATCATACTTCTCATCTGTATCGAAGGCGTTACACTCACTATAAAAACCTTCTAGACTATGATGGTAAATAGCCGCATCTTTACTACTATAGAATTTACCTAGTACATCATTTAGATAACCATAAAAACCTTGCCATTCAAGAAAATCTTTAAATTTCTCAAAAGATTCAAAATATGTTTTCATCACTTCCATACTATACGCCCCCTAACAACATGTAAAGAATGTTAATTTATAGTATACAAATAATCATATTGTTCTTGTGTCAATGTATCTAAGTCATAGCCCATGGATTGCAATTTCAGTTTCGCAATTTCGGCGTCTACTTCATATGGCAATACATGCACATCATCTGCCATGTCTGCCCCATGGTGCAAGATATATTCTGCCGCTAATGCTTGCATTGCAAAGGACAAGTCCATAATTTCCGCTGGATGTCCATCTCCTGCCGCTAAGTTCACAAGACGACCTTCTGCTAGTACGTACAATTGACGACCATCTTGCATATGGTAGGCCTCGATATTTTGACGTACTCGTTCATGAGATACAGCCATCGCTTCTAAAGCTTTTACATTTACTTCGCAGTCGAAATGGCCTGCATTACAAAGTACGGCGCGGTCTTTCATCACGGCATAGTGTTCTTCTGTAATAACGTCTTTACAACCTGTAACCGTACAGAAAATATCGCCAATTTTAGCAGCTTCCACCATTGGTAATACTTTAAAACCATCAAATACAGCCTCGATTGCCTTAATTGGATCTACTTCTGTGACATACACGTGAGCACCTAGACCTTTGGCACGAAGTGCCACGCCTTTACCGCACCAGCCATAACCAGCAACCACCACGTTTTTGCCTGTTACTGTTAAGTTCGTGGTACGCATGATACCGTCCCACACAGATTGTCCTGTACCGTAGCGATTGTCAAATAAGTATTTACAATTAGAATCGTTCACAGCGATCATTGGAAATGTTAATTGCTCCGCTTCAGCCAAGGCTTTCAAACGGTGTACACCTGTTGTGGTTTCTTCACTACCGCCCAACAAACGTTCTTTTGCATCAGTTCGTGTTGTATGTAACAAGCTTACTAAATCTCCACCATCATCGATGATGATATGAGGTTTATGGTCTAACGCTTTGTTCAGGAACATCGTATATTCTTCGTCTGTACAGTTGTACCAAGCATATACAGTTAAGCCCATATCTACCAGTCCTGCTGCTACATCATCTTGCGTAGATAATGGATTGGACCCTGTCACAATAACCTCTGCACCACCACGTTGTAACACTGTAGATAAGTACGCAGTTTTCGCCTCTAAATGGACGGACACAACGATAGTTTGACCTTTGAAAGTTTGCTCTTTTTCAAAACGGTCCCCTAATGTGTTCAAAGTAGGCATGAAATTAGCTACCCAATCGATTTTTTTACGACCTTCAGCGGCTAAGGAAATATCTCGAATTAAAGATTGCATTGGCGTTCTCCTTTTAGATTCTTCACCATAGATTATAATTGAAAGCCACCATACTCAGCCATACGGTGATGAGCAGGATAATCAGCATTCACATCAATGCCCTTGATGACTTCTTTCACAAGCGATTGTAATTGCTCTGCCATTTGTTGCATCATATCCACTACTTCGCCATGGGTCAAGGCAGATTCAGAAATGCCTGCTGCATAGTTTGTGACCATGGAAATTGTCATATATGCCATTTCCGCTTCATTGGCTAAGGTCACCTCTGGTACGTTTGTCATACCCACCGTTTGTCCACCTAACATAGCATACATGCGAATTTCAGCAGGGGATTCAAAACGAGGGCCCTCTGTACATACGTAGGTGCCACCATTGTGAACCGTTAAGCCTAAGGATTTTGCGGCACTTTCAACAATACCTCGCAACTCAGGGCTATATGGATCTGTCACATCTACATGCGCAACTGGACGATCCCCACCTTCGTAGAATGTATTCACACGGTTTTTCGTAAAGTCTAGGAATTGGTCAGTCAACACAAAATGCCCCGGACCAAAGTTCTCATCCAAAGAACCTACTGCTGTGGTAGATACAATGAACTTAACACCTAACTTTTTCAAACCCCAAATGTTGGCGCGATAATTAATCTTGTGCGGTGGAATCGAATGATCACGGCCATGACGGGCTAAGAAATACACCGTCTTACCTTCATACGTGCCGCATACATAATGAATCTCACCATAGGGAGTCATCAAAGACGATTCCGTCATAGTTTCAAACATATTTGGGTCGTACACACCAGTACCACCAATAATAGCAATGGATGACATATAGTTCCTCCTTGAGAAAGATAGAAAAATATCTGTATGATTTATTATAGCATGGAATGGGGGGATTTGTAGAAATAGGCTATACTTATTAAAAATAATATCCTTATTGTATATTAAACAACAAGTACTATTTACGATTGCATTCTAAATATCCTAAATCTTCGTGCCTTTTTAAAACTTCATAATCTTCCCATCGTCTTGAATTAGCATCATCATATTTGCTATCATTTTGTACCCTTTGACACCAATCACAATACGATTCAAAATTAGATGAAGAGTATCCTAAATCTTGGCAAACTTTTATAATTATACCTTGCATCTTTTTACGATCTTCTCCTTTTTTTGCACTATACCCAGCAGCCGTCCATACCGTTTGATTTCCCGTAATATCAGTTTCCTTCACATGTGATACATCAATTTCTTTTGCCCAGAACAATTCTTTATACTTCATGTGTAAAATTTTTTCCCACTTGCTATATTCAGACCTTAATTTACTACTTACTTCTATTCTTATTTCATCAAATATAGGATGTAACAACTCTTTTCTAATGCTATTATATAAATTCTTTATCTCATCATACAGTTTATATTCCCATGACTTTACTGAAGACATTATATTAATCAATCCATTAACATAAAAAATAATCCATTGATGTATCCAAAAAGTGCCATCTTTTAAGTCAAATTCTAGCCCTAGATCATGTATTTCAACGTTATCCTTATTGATGTAAACTGTATAAAACCAATTATATTTTTCTATTCTATGTTGAGAAAAAAATTCTTCGTACTTCAAAATATTTAGACCTATTTCAAATTCTTCTTTTGTATCTGTATGTAAACATCTTGATAGTAATTTCAGTTTTTCTTCATACTTATTGCACCGCTTAAGATATTGATTATATTGATCCATATATTACCCCTATATATCCTACAATTACTTTTTCTTCTTATTACATATTCGACATACTTTCAAAAAATCCTTTTTCATTAATTCCAAGAACATTTAGACAAAAATATCCCCACATTAGAATCAATTCCATGTGGGGATTGGTTGTTATATACATATGTAACTGTTATTCTATTTCGTGTAATTCTGCCCGCATGGCTCCCATACCTAGGGCAACTTTAATGCCACAACCAGCAATGGATCCATAGTAGCACAACATGGCCGCTAGATTCGACAGAATCATATTTCGTTTGCAGATTAATGTATAGTTCCCTTGAAAGCCTGGTATTTTAGTCTTTTCTAAATAAAACTTTTGTAACCGCATACGGTACTCTGCTACATACATGTTGTCACACATAGCTTGGAATAACTCTTCATCATCATATACATCGGATGAGCTGAAAGCATTCCATTTTTTTAGAAAGCTCCTCATGATCTTTTCAATATCAGGGAAAATAGCATAAGCTTGGTTCACTTTAAAAGAGGTAGGCGTTACAAATGCAAGCTCTAGTTTCTTATATTGTTTATTGTCACCTAAAAATGATTTTGCAATACTGGCATAATCTGTTTCTAACACAACTCGTCTATCATCTATGATTAAATTACCATTCTTTTGTGTTAGCCCTATCTTGGATTCAATACTCCACAAAGGATGAATCATTTCTTCTATGCTTTCTTCTGTTAAAGCAGCAATTCTCCATACACTAGTGTTACGCTCTTTATCATAGTATACATATTGGTGATACGGTGGTATTTGTGTAGTATGTAGAAATGCAGCATATTCCGTAGAAATACACGACATCATCACACCATGTAATACACTCCCTAAGGATTGAACAATTTTCTGACCAGTATCTAGATGTATATCAAATTCTATTACTTTAATTTCGATTTTCTTCAAGATGTAACTTTACACCTCCAAATATATAATCTTTTTCCTTATATCTCGTTAGCTTTAATGTTCGAGGAGAAATGATTCTGTCTTGCCAATGTTTATGCTTTTTAAAGTCACGTTGTAAGCTTAACACTGATTTTACAACATTCACTTCTTCTTTGGTATTGTCAAACAAAGGTAATAGTAATGTTTTATGTAAAAATCCAATACTACTTCCTAACAAACAAGTCACATTTTCTAAATCATATATACACGATTGTTCAGCATCTCCTCTAAACACTTGTTTCCATCGACGTAATAATCGTTCCGTATGCGTTTCTACAATGTTTATTAATTCATGTATGGAGTGTATTCCCACTTTTCGTAGTTCACGAACATTAACACTTAACATACCTTCTAGTTTAGTATCTGGCGTAATACATTCTCTATATACAGATAAACTATTTCTTTCATATTTACCTGCCACAGAATCATATCTTGGTAAAATATATGTAGTCGTTGTATCATTTGATGGTAACATAGCATCTGACACTGAGATACTGTGAAATAATTTTTTTACACCATCTCTAGGCTCTTCTCCTGTAGATTTTTTGATGCAAGATAGTATCAATGTATCCAAAGCTTTGCCATAATCCCTTGTACATTTACGAAGTTCTCTATCATTGTTTGAAGCATCTATCAGTTTTTTCTTCCATTCGCGACGAAATACTTGATTATTTTCTACTATATAGGCTATCACTGCAGAAATAATAACTCCTTTTAAAGAGCTACCTGGAATATACGGCATTCCATTAAGATTAGTCATACATAAATGTACATTATTTAATGTTTTCTTAGATATTGAACTCTTAACACAACGTAATTGACGCTTTGACACACTAGATAACACAGTCTCATCTGGAATACCTATTGATCGTTCCATCCATTCATAGATGGTTTCTTTTGTTTGTTTTAGTGTATAACGTTTTATATATGCTTCATAATCAGATAGTTTATCTATAGAGTCCAAGTATTGAAACCATTTTTTCTGATTTAAAATATATACATCTTGATTTGAGCTATCTAAAATATAATCAAGGACTGTTACCTTTTGTCCACTTCCAATAGAAACTGGTGTTTTTACTTCTAATGTAAATGGAATCGTGATTGGCATGGATTCCTTACTCATCGATGTTCACCCCTAACCAGAAACCTTTCATATTTTTATAAATTGGATGTGGACTTTTTTCAGAATGCAATTCTACCATTTGTCCCTCTAATGGATACGGCATACAACTACCTTCTTGTAAAGCATAAAAAGAGTTTCGCTTATAAGGAGCAGAAATAGATTCGCTATACACAAAGCCACTTCTCCGCAACAATTTATACATTCCTTGGCTCATTGTTTCAATTTCATCTGCCTTAGGTGTAATTACACTAATGGACATATATGTCGGGCCTTCTTGATGTAACAAATGATACAATGCCGCATCATCATCCCCACATAAAGGCATTTCGTCTAACTCACACTCATCCTCTAAGATAAATTGTCCATAACCAGAACTCCGTTTTCCACCAATTCCTGTATAGCCTAAGGATTCAAAAATCGCCTTAACTCTTTCCATATCTTCTTCATTAGTAACCCCAAGAATACAATATAATCCTGCATCATGTACGAACTTAAAAGATCCTACTACATAAGGCTTACTATTGTCTTCTCGCAAAGCTACTCGCTGAGATGTGAGAAACTGTCCAAAAAAAGGTTCCTCTGTTACTTCAGATGGTGAATACAGACCAGCCTCATTATATAGATTAGATGCACGAACACACCCTATTTTCTTTATCTTTTTCTGCTGCTTTACCTTTTCTTGTAGTAAAGAAACATCAGTAATAGCATCATATGTTTTATTTTCCATATAAATTGGACGTGGCACAAAAAGCTCCAACTCTCGATTCAGATTTCTAAAAGGGAAAAGACTTGAGATTTTTATATGTCCTAATCGTAAGGACTCCAAAAACCACTCTACTTCTGATTGATTATATCCAATTTCATTCACACAAGCAGATACAAATGTATCTGAAGATATTGTGAGTTGCACTTTATCTAGCGAACCACCTTCGCTCGTGTTCCCAAAATGTACTGAACTGGTGAATGTAAATGGAAAGATATAATATCTCATTACACCACCTTAACCTTGTAAATAAGCTTCACAATGTTCACTTAATTCCGTATTATTTGGGAATGTTTTCACTGTAATATGTTCAATAGAGACACGTCCATAGCCTCGTGTACCATGCCCACCAAGATAGTCTAGTTCTAACAAATTTAAACCGTCACGTAGCGTCTGTAAGTCTTCTTCAATCTCTGTTTCATCAATAATGGTATAAACTAATTGAAATCTAAACTTTGTTCCTGCCGGTACTCGTTCAATTTGTCTTGGCGTTGCCACGCTTGTCATTCGATTAATAGTGTTTTCAAATTTTACTTCTCCCATATAGGTATCCGTATCAACAGATTCAAATAAAAGTTTACTCTCCTCAGACACAAATAGGTCTTGGAATTGCAAACGTGAAATAATTTGAGGGTTTGTAGACCCAAATAATCGTTTAATAACTTCATCATCTTCTTTGATATCATTCACAATATATTGTTCACTTCTAAACCGAGCTAATAAGGTACGAACTTTTCCTTTCAAAGAACTACCAGGAATAATTGGCTCTTGAGTGAGTACGTCTCGTACAACTGGACTATCTACCGATCCAATTGGTGCATAATCACTACCCCCACCGATATGCATACCTGTTTTGACAATCAATTCTCCTTGAATAATAATTTTTCCACGAATTACATTTTTAATAGTTTCGCTCATACTTAACGTCTCCCTCTAGCACTGTTTCCTCGACTGTTATTAGTGTTATTATTTTTATCTCTTGTTGATATTGCTGAATAGTACTTATGAAATGCAACTAGTGCCTCTATATATTTGCAGTATTCATTAAACTTATCAATATTCCCACCAATAGCCTCTAACCGGGGAATTAATTTAGCTTTTTCAATAAATTCGTCCACAGCATTTAGGGTACTACGTTTTTTATTATTCTCTTCAATTTCCCGTCCTGCTTGATATCTAAATAAAGTTTTAAGAAAACGAATTTCCATTTGCAGTTCTGGTGAAATTGTTTTAACTTTATCTTGACTCTTAGTAACCTCAACAATAACTTTATTTTTTACATCTGTAATAGCAGATAAAATTTTACGAAGTTGGCTAGTATTTAAAGCTATTTCACCATTACTTTTTCTACTTAACTGCTTAATCACTGCTTCTGCTTCTGCTACATAATCAACCATGATATTCCTCCCTCTGACCTTTCTCACGTAGACCATATATTAATACATGTATAGCCGTCAATAACTCTCTAGTCGCTTCTTTGTCCTTAGTATACTCATACATCATAGAAATAAATTTCCTATACACCTCTAATTGTACTTTATTAGTTTGCTCAGGTTCCATCCGAGACAAAGTATATAACAGTCTAGCTCTATGAATTGTATCTGACTGGTCTCGCACTATTTCTTCTAATAATTCCATAATTCTATATATGGCACTTCTTGAAAAGGGCATCTTCGACGAATCTGAAATCGGTCCTTCTTTAGATATTGCTAGTATTGACTGCAACATAGTAAATTTTTCACCGAGTACAGATTGTATAAATCGTCCCCACGTATATACATGACGACATCGTAAAGTGTTACCTTCATTTTCTGTATCAAAGCCAAATAAAGCGATACTGTCTTTTTCGGGCATATCCTTTGCTGTGGACTCTAAATTACCTGTTATCTCAGCCATTTTAGTGATAGGAAAGTTATGCGTAAACATCCCTAGACCCGCAGACATAGTAATTTTTCCACCCGTCAACTCTTTAAGCCTATTGCGAATATCAATAGCAACCTCAATCAATTCATCCCAAGGCCCTACCAGGAAAACATCATCTCCACCAGAGTAGATAATATGAATATGCCCTTTTTCGCTAGCATCTCCACTCCAGAGGCGATAGGTATCTTTTATATCTTCTACACCATTGACATTACCCGATACAGTTTTATTGACCCCTACTTTAAAGAACATAGATAAGGCTCTTGATAAATCTGCATACCTTGAAAATGTATTAAAATGATATGGATTTTCTTTGGTCTTACTTATAAACCCACTAATAAAGGCAAGCCCTAGATTATCTACATCAGCTCTTAACACGCCTAATCGCTGCATACCTACCTTTTCAGATCCACTCATCTGAGCTAACTCCTCAAATGTATATACTTCTCCATTAGATTTACGACTTACATAATCTGCAATCCATAATCGATTGGCTACTTTACTTCCTGTTTCAGATTCATTAATGACATATATATGTTTCCATATAGCACTAGAACCTAACTCTTCTAATTTGCGTTTTGATGCAACATATAAGTTTGTTCCATTACCACCATAAATTGGAATCGATGGGAGCATTTCTAATATTTCTTGTTCTTCTGCAATCCCTAATACCGATTCTTCAGGCTGTACTAATACCTCTCCCAAATGATATAAAGAATCACACATATGACATGCCAATGATCCTGTATCTCCATAGAGTTTTAATTCTACTGAAGATGTATGACAAATAGAACATTCCTTATCCCCTTCTCGTACAGAATTAATAGTACTATTAGGATTAAATAAATCTACCAGATTCTCTTTAGTGTATCGTGATACTTTGCCTTTATCACTATTTTGTCGAACATCACCAAATAACTTATGCTGTTTTTCTCCGTTAATTAAATCATTCCCTGTACATGTGGCCATGCCGAATGCGATATATAGTTTTGTACCTACATGCTCAAGTAACCATTGATTCACAGAGGCTTCTACCGAGTTTACAAGCTCAACAACTGTATACGTAGCAGGTGCTAGTATATAAAAATGTCCCCCACCAGAATACAATACATTACATCGGGTCAACTGTAATTCTTCTAACAAGGAATCAATAATAGATTCTAATAGTATTTCTAAATACACTGATCGACCACGCAAAGATTTTAATGCACCTGTTGATGGCACTGTATAAATAAAATCTTGTATACCAGACACATCTCCAGAAATCATCATAAAAGTTTCTTGCTCCCGAAATACTTTTGAATCGGTAAAACAATACTTTTTATAATCTTCTATATGATTCTCTTCAAAATATAATTGCATACATGTTGCAATCGCAGCCGTCAGCTTAGAATGCATGTACAAAGATATATCAGCTACTTCTTTTTTATATGTACTAGAAGGAACAAAACTAGTGGTATCTTCATAAATCCGT
This sequence comes from uncultured Veillonella sp., assembly GCA_963518725.1. Classification (GTDB taxonomy): domain Bacteria; phylum Bacillota; class Negativicutes; order Veillonellales; family Veillonellaceae; genus F0422. Next base: position 38,980 of record CAUQLO010000011.1, read on the forward strand.
AGTAATTCATTCACCGACATATCATCTATATTTTGTACTGTAAAATTATCTTTCAAAGTGTGATACAGCATTTTATAAGTATCAGATGTGGCTAGAATAGTCCCCTCTTTTGGATAATTATAGTGTCCAGCTACATCAAGACCACGAAGATGATATTTTTGCTCAGTTTTTGAAATACTTCCACCAAAAGTATGGAATACAGATGTTAAAGGCATATTCTTGTCGAAGGTTTGTCCCTCAATCACTTCACCTTCATCAAATTCTCTACGGTCCAAAGCCGATGCCAGATTATCTGCTTCATATACCAAATAAGCTAAGCTAGTATCTGGAATTGTGGCCTTAGATAATTGCTTTCCATGATGATATTGAACACATCTCAATAACTCCTTATCTTCTGTATAAGAATGCAAAAAAGTAGCCCCCGCCGACGAATGATCTCCCGATCCTTCGTTAGCGCGATAGACTACTTTTCCAATATCATGTAATAAGGCACCTTTTACCAATGTTTCTATACACCCCATGGTTTTCTCCCTCATGAATACTTTATAATATGACACAATCTTGTTCTTTTCGCTCACCGATTCCCCAAGTATAAATCTTAACCAAATCATCAAGAATATATATTCGCAAGGAATCAATGCTAGGATTGATTAAACGACTGCATTGACGAATCATAACATCGTACTGCTTACGATTTAACAATGCCTCAAATGCTGACTTTTGAACACGAACACCATATCGTTCCAAACACCTCACTATTTTTAATCGCATCTTATTATCTACTATATCATAAATAATCAAAACTACAAACTTTTTCATAAGTTAGTTGATTATTTATTTTAGCATTTATTAGCTTTTTACTAAGCGCTAAACAGAACTCTTTATCTCTCCTCATAGTAAATTGTCTCTGATGCTTATGAATATCTACAGTATTTGTATTAATCAAAGTGCCGAAATACTTCCCATATCCTGATAGCCATGTCACTGGAATGCCATTAGATATAAAATCAGTCAATAATTATGATGAAATATAAACAGAATCGAATACAGTTACATCATCAATAGCCTCAAATGGCACTTCAAATAATACCTCATGATTCCTACCAACAATGACATGTCCACCTTTACGCTTAATAAATGATCCTGATTCCATCACATATAAAGTCGTGATACAAATGCCTCCCTTATAATACAAAATTACTATTAGAGTATACTGCGTCCACGTACTGGGGATTGTTTTTTATCGCTTAAATGGAAGCAGAATCATTTATTTATACAATCAATAATAGTTTCCGTCCCCGTATTGGAGATTATTTTTTTATCAGAAAATCTAAAGCCTATTCAATCACAAAAAAAATAAACGATGACTTTCCGTCCCCGTACTGGGGATTATTTTTTTATCATGGAGCAATATGAAGCACTAATGCGACAATTGACGGCTAAAGTTTCCGTCCCCGTACTGGGGATTATTTTTTTACCAAACTGGAAAAATGAAATCAAACGGTGGATTGGTGTTGATGTGTTTCCGCCCCCGCATTGGGGATTATTTTTTTATCATCGAAAAACCTTTAAAGAAACCTGGGCGGTTGCTGTTGCTGTTTCCGTCCCCGTATTGGGGATTATTTTTTTATCGACAGTATCGTAGATTGG
>CAUQLO010000012.1:0-39439 GCA_963518725.1 uncultured Veillonella sp.
AAATTAATATAAGCGAGGTTGTTATGAAGGGTATTCATTTGTTTCGCCACTTTTTTAAAGAACATTCCTACAAATATATCATAGGTATATGTTTATTACTGACCATCAATGGTCTATTCTTATTAGTTCCTACTTGGATGGGGGAAGCTATCAACACATTATATGTGGGAAAAGATGGAATTTGGCATTATGTTGAGTTGTTTATTCTATTAGGGATTGGTATTACCATATTAAAATACATTTCTCGCCATATGCTCTTGGGATCGATCCGTAATTTTGAGTTTTACTTACGCCGTGAGCTATTTCATCATGCCTTACGGATTCCCACATCCTATTATGATGAGCATGGTCCAGGGAAAGTGATGGCGCTCATGACTAATGATGTGACTTCTTTGCGTGTATCTCTTGGTTTGGGGGTCATGCTATTTGTGGATGCTCTCTTTTTTGGTGTCATTGCTTTCTGTTTATTAGTGCAAAAAATGTCCTTATGGTTAGCCTTAGTAACGATTCTACCTATGCCATTCATCGTGTACGGTATGTTGACACTTTCAAAGTATCTGAGAAGTCGTCAAAAGAGCGCTCAAAGTTCTTATAGTGATGTCACAGAATATGCGCAAGAATTATTTTTGGGCATGGCTGTTGTTCGTGCCTTTAACAAAGAATACAATAGTTGGAAACGCTTTACTGCGGTGAATGAAAGAAATTATGAAAACAATTTATCTGTAGTTCGCATCGATTCCTTGTTAACGCCCTTGACCTATATGGCACCTTTTGTGTGCTACGCCTTAAACATGTACGTATGTGGCCAAGCCATTATCAACGGCGAATTGACGGTAGGCGAGTTTGTGGCTCTTAACGGGTATGTGATGCTTGTCATTGGGCCTATTATGGCCATAGGGTCCCTAGCGACAGTATTGCAAAAAGGCTTAGCCTCCTTAGAACGGATGGAGGAGTTCTTTGCCCTTCCACAGGAAGATATTCAGGAACACGCGAAGATGTTACCACCAGAGACGATTCGCATCAATCAATTATCGTTCACCTATGCCTCTAGTAAGGAACCAATTTTAAAGGATATTTCCATGACAATCCCGAAAGGTTCTTTCGTCGGCATTGTAGGAGGACCTGGATCTGGTAAATCTACATTATTCAAATTATTACTGGATATTCAACATGCACCTAAGGGTAGCATCTATTTTGGTGAAAGAGACATCCAAGATATTCCTCTTAGCACCTTGCGCCACAGTATTGCCTATGCACCAGCAACGCCATCCTTATTGAGTGTTTCCATTCGTGACAATATTCAATTTGGCGTTGATTCAACCATGGATTCTAAGATGACTATCGAAGAAGCTGCTCAGCGAGCAGGACTCTTTAGAGATTTAGAGGAGCGCATTGAAGGGAATAAGAAAAATGTGACCTTAGAAGAAGGTGGCTCCGATGTATCTGGGGGGCAACGTCAACGCATATCCTTGGCTCGCGCCTTTTATAAGCAGGCCCCATACTTACTGTTAGACGATGCATTCTCAGCCTTAGACGCTCATAGCTTGCGCCATATCTTAGATACATTACGGTCCCAAGAGGGACAAACTATACTCTGTATTTCACAGCGCTTAGAAGCGCTTGAAGAGGCGGATTGTATTTATGTATTTCATGAGGGCCGCATTATAGAGTCAGGCACACACAGTGAATTATTACAACAAGAAGGTATGTATCATCAATTAGTGATGTTACAAAAGCGAGGTAATAATGATGAGAACTAAACAAAAAACAGACTATCATGTGCTCTTGCAATTGTGCACTTTCATCAAACCCTACCTATCCTATATGTGCCTTGGCGTATGTATGCTCGTACTCGTGTTGGGAGTGCAGTTGATACGCCCCGTCATTATGAAAGAATTTATCGATGTGGGTGTGGCTACGAAGGATATGGGTCTCATTACTAACTATGCAGTAGGCTACATCGCATTAATCATCTTTGGTATGATTGCCTTAGGGATAGAAAATTATGCCTTGCAAAGTTTTGGTCAGCGTATCATATTCGATATTCGAAATACTATCTTTGAAAACATATTGACCATGAGTCCTCGTGAGTTCACGTCCTATCCAGTAGGTAATTTGGTGACACGAGTGACCAATGATACAGAGTCCATTCGTACCTTATACACAGAAGTGCTAGTGAAAATTAGTAGTAGTATTTTTCAGATTGTGGGGATCCTTGTATTTATGTTCCTCATTGATACTACATTAGCAACCATTGTACTATGCTTAGTGCCAGTGTTTACAGGTGTTATCTTTGTGTATCGAAAATATGTAAGGAAAGCTTTTCGCGGTGTGCGCAGTAAGGTGGCGGCGTCCAATACGTCAGTACAGGAAATGTTAAATGCCATCCTCATGATTAAAACCTATGTGGGGGAAATGATCATGGAAAGAAGTTATGATCGGGTAAGTCGTGAATTTTTGGCGGCTGGTTTATTTGAAGTGAAAACATTTGCTATTTTCCGACCTATTGTAGACGGCTTATTCTTTGTCGCATTAATCGCCATCTTTACGGTGACAGGGTATTTCGACTCTATTACAGAAGCCGGCACAGTGTTCGCTTTTTTACAATATATCAATCGTATCTTTGAACCGATCAAGGAGATTGCTGAAAAATATGGAAATTTACAATCCGCCTTAGCAGGAGCAGAACGTATACTTCCTATGTTACAATCTGAAAGTGGGAAAGTGGAAGCACATATTGTCATCCCAGATGCCTTTGCTACGATTACATCCATCGAGTTTGACCATGTATATTTCTCGTATGACGGGTCTGATAATTATGTATTAAAAGATATTACATGGCACATAGAAGAAGGGGACTTCCTAGGTATTGCGGGACCATCTGGTGGTGGCAAATCGACGATGATGCAATTATTATTAGGCTTTGAAACACCTACAAAAGGAACGATTCGCATCAATGGGGTTAATGTACAAGATATAGATCCTAGAATCATCCGACAATCCTTGGGATATGTATTCCAAGATTCTCATTTATTTAAAGGATCTATTGAAGATAATATCTCCTTATTTGACCCTACCATATCTTCAGATATGGTAGAAATGGCAGCTAAGAAAGCTCATTTACATCGTTCTGTGCAGCGTCTAGAAGAGGGATATAAAACACCGGTAGGCTATTTAGGCTCCTTATTGTCACAAGGTCAACGCCAATTGTTGTCATTGGCTAGGACATTGGTGCAAAATAAATCGGTTCTTGTATTCGATGAGGCCACTTCCAATATCGATAGTCATACAGAGGAACTTTTACAACAATCCATTGTAGATATTAAAGGGGAAAAAACAATTATCGCTATTGCCCATCGCTTATCGACCCTGCGAGATGCTACGAAAATTATCGTCATTTCCGATGGAGAAATTGCAGAACAAGGAACGATTGAGGAAGTGTTAGCCAAAAAAGGATTATTCTATGAATTATGGAATGCCTAGGTACTTTCAGAACCATAGTCACATAAAAGATAAAGGCTGTCTATGAGTCAGCCAAAGTGTTCAGTAAAGGGTATATATGGAACAGATTACGTCCAAGGATAATAAAAAATTTAAACATATTTTGCAATTATATAAACGCAAATACAGACAGACCCACAGAGAATATGTAGCGGAAGGGTATCGTACAGTAGTCGATATGATTCCCACAGGCCATGTTCGCTATGTGCTGGCAAAAGGTTCTAATGGAGTCGAAGAGGGATTACAAGAACTGTGTGAAATGTATCATGTCGATCTATATGTAGTTGATGACAGTCTTTGGAAAGGGATTGATGCTACTGTTCACGGACAAGGTGTGTTGGCTGTAGTATGCCAAAAAGAATCCCGTATAGAAGATTTCACAGTTCAGTCTAATGGACTATATGTATTAGTTGATGGTGTACAAGATCCTGGAAATATGGGAACTTTGATTCGAACTGCTGTAGGAGCTGGTGTGAAAGCTATGTTTTTAACACCTAACACGGTGGATGTATATAATGAAAAAACAGTGCGCAGTACTATGAGTGGACTTTGCAAAATTCCTATCTATACGCATGTATCTGACAGTGCGCTAGAAGAACTGATATCTAAACATGGTATCCATCTATATGGGACAGTCTTGGAAGATAGTGTGTCCTATGAGGTCCCTGCCTATAAAGGCCCTACTATGATTGCCCTAGGAAATGAGGCAAATGGGCTTTCTCAAAGCATATTGAGCAGAGTGGAACAGCGTATTTCTATTCCTATGTATGGCCCTATGGAATCATTAAATGTGGCTATTGCTGGTGCTTTGTGCATGTATAAAGTACAAGAACGAAAATTGTGTCTATCCAAAGTAGAATAATTTTGGTAAAATAATAGTACAAATATCCATTTAGTGCGTACAGAAAGTGCAGGAATGTGACTATGAAACGTCTTATTGTCAATGCAGATGATTTTGGCTTACATCCACTTATTAATGAAGGGATTCTCGAAAGTCATCAAAACGGAATTGTAACAAGTACGTCTTTATTAGCCTCTGGTGAGGCCTTTGAGGAAGCGATTCAACTAGCTAAAGCAACACCAACATTAGGGGTAGGGCTCCACATTTGTTTAGTAGGAGGATTAGAACCAGTCTGTGATCCAAAGGAAGTGCCTAGCCTTCTTATCGATGGCAGATTCCCAGATACCCACACAGAGTTTATGAAACGTCTATTTACTGGACAAGTGAAAGGGCAAGAACTGCGAAAAGAGATTCAAGCTCAATTTGAAAAAGTCATGTCCACAGGGTTAGCAATTACCCATGTAGATGGGCATCAACATATGCATGTACTACCACAAGTATTACCTATGATAGCAGAGCAAATGAAGCGGTATGGAATTAGTAAAATTCGCATGCCTGATGAAACACCATTTTTATTTAATGGTGTATCATCCATTGGTCGATGGATTGGCAAGGTCGGTTTGACGGCGATTACACAACATGCCTACACGACGTCTCGTGACTTTGGTTTTTCATCTCCTCTTTATTTTTGGGGGATGATGAATGGGGGCCACTTGAATGAAAAGGCTCTATTAGGTATACTTTCAAAAGTTGCTGGGAAACGTGGGGCCCATGAAATTATGACACATCCAGGTAAATCTAATGCTCAATTAGATCCACTCTATCCGTGGGGATACTATTGGGATGAAGAGCGATTAGCTATGATGTCTCAAGTCGTGAAGGAATATATTGCCGATCAGGGCATTAGTCTCATTCATTATGGGCAATGGGATGAAGGAGCACGTTCATGAGTACTATGGTAAAGCGTGGCATACTGATTGGACTCCTATTGCTCATTGTGTCGGGAATTACGATTTATTTCACCATCGATATGGAGTCATTAGCTACGCTAGGTACCTTTAATCTATCATCTTTGGGGCTGGCTGCGTTAGCCTTAACCTTAGGTATGTATTTTGATGGACTTCGATTACAACGATTAGTACGTATGGGCGGATATAGCTTATCCTTAGCGGCTATCTTGCGCGTTATTTTTGGCAATTATTTTATGGCCATGCTTACGCCAGGGGCTAGTGGTGGCGCCGTAGCGCAAGCATTGATTCTTAGATCCTATCAAGTACCGATTGGGAAAGCGGCACCTATTGTGCTAGTGAGGACCGTATTCTCTATCTTATTTTTAATTGTCATGTTGCCTATCATCTTGTTGACGGAACAAATTGATGTGCCTTATATTACTAATTCTCAGCTATTAGGCATTTCCATTTTTGTTGTGATTTCCACATTTGTAGGTATTTATATGCTACAAACTCGTCTTATGAAACAATTAGTAGCATGGATTTCGAAAGTCATGAAACAAGGAAATCCCAAAGCATGGCTATTAAAATTAGATGAATTTAATGGGGGACTTAGTTTACTCTATGCGAATCCAATCCAATCTTTGATTGTATTTATTGAATCTGCATTAAGCTTGCTCTGCTTATATGCCATAGCGCCGGCTTTAATGTATGCATTTACAACAGATATTAGTATTGTTGAAATAGTAAATCGCATGATTTTATTAAATTTAATCTTATATTTCGCCCCTACACCGGGAGGAACTGGCATTGCAGAAGGCTTATTTGTCTATCTATTTGCGCCCTTCGTACCAGTAGGTACAGTGGGATTAGTAGCGGTGGCATGGCGAATTGTAGCAGAATATGTACCATTTTTTATTGGTATGTACTCTGTGTTAACTTTATATGGACAACATATTGCAAGCTCCGTATCCACAAGTAGTAAAGAGGTGTAGTTATGGCTATGAAAGGCAAAAAAGACAAATTTTATTTAGTGAATGAAGTAATTCTTCCGGAAGCAATTAAAAAAACGATTAAAGTAAAATCCATATTGCAATTAGGGGAAGCAAAAACGATCAATGAAGCCGTTGAAAAAATGGATTTAAGTCGATCTGCGTATTATAAATACAAAGATTATGTATTTCCATTTTACGAACTTTCACAAGGTAAAATCGTGTCGATTAATGCATTGATTTCCAATGAATCTGGCATGTTATCCAATATTTTGCGTATCATTGCAGATTATAATGGCAGTGTATTAACAATCAATCAAAATTTACCGCTACAAGGTGTAGCTCACGTAAATATTTCTTTTGAAACAAAGGAATTAACATTACCAGTAGAAGATGTATTGCACGAGGTAAGACAATTAGAGGGAGTTATTAAGGTAGAACTAATTGGTCAAGCCTAGTGCTCAAGGAGATATAGAATGAAGCAAGGCGTAAAGATTGCCCTCTTGGGTTTTGGTACTGTGGGACAAGGTACAGTTGAATTATTAACAAAAAATCTAAATATCATTCAAAATCGTATCAGTGTTCCGGTTACGGTGGACAAAATTTATGTTAGAAATCCAGATAAATATAGTCATGTGACACTACCTAGTACCGCTACATTTGTAACAGATTATAAAGAGATCTTACAGGATCCATCTGTGGACATTGTGGTGGAAGTTATGGGTGGCACTACCTTTGCCCGCACTTGTATTGAGGAATCTATTATTGCAGGTAAACATGTGGTAACAGCGAATAAAGATTTATTGGCAGAAGCAGGTCCGTATTTAATGGAACTTGCTACGAAGCATCATGTAGATTTGCGATTTGAAGCCAGTGTAGCAGGGGCGATTCCTATTATTCGTGCCTTGTATGATTCTTTTGGTGGTAACCAAATTACAGAAATCATGGGTATTTTAAATGGTACTACGAATTTCATTCTTTCGAAAATGAGCGAAGATGGATTAGGCTACGAAGAAGTATTGAAAGAAGCACAAGAATTAGGATATGCCGAAGCAGATCCTACATCCGATGTGGAAGGGTATGATGCAGCTCGTAAATTAGCCATTTTAGGATCCATCGCTTTCAACAAGCGTATTTTCTTTGAAGATGTCAGCTGTGAAGGGATTACGCAGATTGATGCTAGCGACATTCAATTTGGTAAAGAGTTTGGGTATACTATTAAACTTTTGGGCATCGCTAGAGAAACAAAAAAAGGCTTGTCTTTAAATGTGCACCCTGCATTTATTGCGAATACACATCCATTGGCATCAGTGCGTGGCTCTTTTAATGCTGTGTTCTTGCGAGGTAATGGTTTTGATGAGGCCATGTTCTATGGTCGTGGTGCTGGTAGTTTGCCAACTGGTAGTTCTATCGTCAGCGATATTATGGAAGTAGCTCGCAATGTAGCCCAAGGTAAGACAGGGGAAATGAAACAATTCTATTACCCACAAAAAACAATGTATAGCTCTAGCAAAATTGAGTCGGCCTACTACATTCGCATGACTGTGGATAACTCTACAGGTGTGTTGGCGAAAGTTGCCACAAAGCTTGCGGAACAACGTATTTCAGCTCATTCTGTTATCCAACGCAAAGCAGATAATGATACGGCTACATTAGCTATCATTACTTCAAAATGTCCTCATGCATATATTCAAAATTTAATCGATTCTTTCAACCATTTACGTGTCGTTAGAGAAGTGGGTAGTGTCATCCGCATCATGGTTGAATAAAGGAGTTTTCATGAAATCTATTACGGTACAAGTACCGGCTACCAGTGCCAATTGTGGGCCCGGATTTGATTGTCTAGGAGTAGCTCTTAATTTATATAATTTGTTTACTTTTGAGCCTGATGAAGAGGCTAGTTGTAATACTTATACCTTTGAGGGATTTGGAGCAGATTTATTAGAACAAGAAGACCATAGCCAAAACCTCGTGGGTATTGCTATGGAGCGAGTGTTTCAAGAAGTCAATGCGACGCCAGTCTATGGTCGTATCCATTCCAACACACAAATACCCCCATCCAGGGGATTGGGCAGTAGCTCTACGGCTATCGTAGGGGGGCTATTATTAGCCAATGCCTATTTAAAAGAACCTTTAAACAAGGATCAACTTTTACTTATTGCCAACGACATGGAAGGCCATCCAGATAACGTGGCACCAGCTATTATGGGCAATTTAGTTTGTGCCGTAGGCGGTCATGATACAGTATTTCATTCCCACATCGATGTACCCAGCAATTTAACCTTTGCTGTAGTAGTGCCGGAAGTGATTGTAGAAACATCATATGCACGTAGTGTCCTACCGACAGAATTAAGTTATAAAGAAGCCGTTGCTAATGTTGGGTTTGCTACTTTATTCGTAGGATCTATGATACAAAATCGCATGGACAATTTGTCTGTTGCTTTACAGGATTATCTACACGTGCCCTATCGTAAAACATTGATACCGTACTGTGATGATGTATTTACAGCAGCTAAAGATCATGGTGCTTACGGGTCTACCATAAGTGGATCTGGATCTACCTTAATTGCCTATTGTTCTCCAGAGCATGCAGTGACCGTGGCAGATGCTATGAGTTCTGTCTTTATGGAACACGATATTGATTGCCGTCGTTTCGTACTCCATGCAGACCGCGAAGGGGCAAAAGTTGTAAAAATTAAATATGAATAGAAAACTTCATGATTCTTTTAAACTTTATATGATATAATTAAGTATATATATTCTACAAAATATCTAAGTAGGAGGAATACATGAATAATATAAAAACAGCAGCCTTGTTGGCTCTACTTTCTGGATTATTGATGGTCATAGGGCAAGCCGTAGGTGGTCACTCTGGAATGATACTGATGTTTATTATTTCATTGGGTATCAACTTTTACACCTATTGGAATAGTGCCTCTATGGTATTACGTGCCTATGATGCCAAAGAAATTACAGAACAAAATAATCCAAACATCTTTCGAGTTGTAAAAAAATTAGTTCATAATGCTGGCTTACCGATGCCGAAGGTATATATTATTGAATCTGAAGTACCTAATGCATTTGCTACAGGGCGCGATCCAGAACATGCAGCAGTAGCGGTAACAACAGGGATTATGAATCTATTGACAGATGATGAAATTGAAGGTGTCTTGGCTCATGAGTTATCTCATGTAAAACACAGAGACACATTAATTAGTACAATTGCAGCTAGCATGGCAGGATTTATTGCAATGGTGGCGAATATGTTACAATGGGCAGCTATTTTTGGTGGCCGTGACGATGAGGAAAATTCTAATCCTATCGCCTTAATCGGCACTATTATTTTAGCCCCCTTAGCGGCAAGCTTAATTCAAATGGCTATTTCACGTTCTCGTGAATATTTGGCAGATGAGGAAGGTGCTATGATGAGTGGCAAACCATTATCCTTAGCCTCTGCGTTAGCCAAAATTGAGCATTATGCTAAATTCGGTGTGCTACCTGGTCAGAGTGAAAGCCGAGTATCATCTACAGCACACATGTTTATCATTAATCCTTTAAGTGGAATTTCTTCCACTATGACTCAGTTATTTAGTACACACCCGTCTACTGAAAGTCGTATTCAACGGTTGCGTGAGATAGCGAGTCGCTTATAAAGGGTGCTATGCACATTTATGTTACAGAAATCGTAAGGTTTCCTAATTGTTAAGGAGGTATACTATGGCAAAAGTGTACACGAAAACAGGCGATGCCGGTTCTACTGGTTTATATACGGGAGAACGTGTAAGCAAAGCATCACAACGTGTTTGTACATATGGAACGATTGATGAAGCACAAGCTTTCCTAGGAGTAGCCCGTGCGTACTCAAACAAAAAAGCTGTACAAGACACATTGTTACAACTGGAAAAAGAGTTGTGGATGATCATGGCAGATATTTCTAGTTTAGGTCAAGAAGCAACCATTACAGAAGAACATGTTGTCAACTTGGAACACATCATCGACAAATTTGATGAACAATTAGAACCATTATCTAAATTTATTTTACCTGGTGACAGCAAAACATCTAGTTTCTTGCATTTAGGTCGTACCATCGTCCGCCGTGCAGAACGAGATCTTTGGAAATTAGGTGAAACAGAAGACGTTCATATGTCAAACCTTCGCTATTTGAATCGTTTGTCTGACTTGCTATTTATCTTAGCTCGTGTAGAAGACGAAGTACAATAAGAAGTGTATCAAAAAAGGTTCTATAATATATTTTGGGGGGACAGCAAAAGCCATCCCCCCAAGGTATATTTTTTTATGTATAAAATAGGCATATCATTCAGTTTGCTTTACAATATAAGTAGCAACACAAATAAGAAAGGACTGAAGAATATGCCTACATTAGATTATACCGAACTTTTTACAAATATCAAAACAAAATTTATTTATGACATGGTATTTGACGAAGAAAGTAAAACTGTCACCTTTTATATCAAGTTACCTAGAAAGCCCCATGTCTGTCCTAAGTGTGGATCTGTACACACAGAAGTAAAAGGATATTATACTCGTACCATCAACTTAGGTACACAAGTAAGTGCACAATATAACAACTGCAAAAAGATTGGCAAGTATAACCAACGTAGATACAGATGCAATTCCTGTGGGAAAACTTTCAATGAAAACAACCCCTTCATAGGAAAGCATTTGCAGATGAGTAAAGCCGTCATCGCTACGATGATGTACAAGTTAAAAGGAAACCACAGCTATACAGATATTGCCAAAGAGGTCAATGTGTCAGTTACCACTGTCATTCGCACGTTCACTAAAACAATTAACTTCGGAATACCAGAACATTTACCAGAAACCCTTGCGATTGATGAATTTAGAGGAAATGCTGGTGGTCATAAATTCCAGGTCATTGTCACAGATCCAAAAGGTAGACGAGTACTAGATATCTTGCCTGAAAGAAGTGAGATAGCTTTATTTAACTATTTTACCCAATATACCTTTCAAGAACGCTCCAAGGTGCGTTATCTAGTCATGGACATGTCTGAGTTTTTCCGTGCTAAGATGAAGAAACTATTTCCCAATGCTACGATTATTGCCGATCGATTCCATCTTGTGCGACTAGTTGGCTGGGGCTTTGAGAACGTACGGAAACGAGAGCAGAAGCGATTAAAGAACTCTGGAGCTTACATTAAACGGTCTCGCAAATTATGTCGCAAGGCGTTTTATACGCTCTGTGAAGGGGAACGCATTCGACTATTTGAGGTCCTACGAAAGTCTGATGACTTAAAAAAGGCCTACGCATTGAAGCACTACTTTGAGCATTTATTTTCTGTCAAAGGTCGAACAGCTATTGAGAATACACTATCTAACTTCCTGTCTCTTGTAAAAGTAGCGAATCTTAGCGAATTTAACAACCTTCTACGGTCCTTTACGAGTTGGCATGACGAAGTAGTTAACGCCTTCCTATTACCATACTCTAACGGCTTTACAGAAGGCTGTAACAACAAGACCAAGGTGCTGAAACGGAATAGTTACGGCGTCCGTCATTTCGGTCGATTTAGAGCTAGATTGCTGATGATTTTACCTAGCATCTACAGCAAGCCAGATACACCTGTATCTGTCGCTGCATAGCTTGTTAATAGCCACTCCATTATATTGTGTAAAATTTCCCCACAAAAAAGAAACATAAGTGAGGTTACTTTGCTATACCTAAAATTCAGTATATCTCATGTGTCTCACTTATGTTCCTTACTATTCCATTATATTTACATTTTTATACAGTTCTTATATGAAAGAAACTGAATAGATTAACTGCTGTCCCCAAAACTTGACAAAGAGCCTCAAAAAAGAGGTACTCCATATGGGTACCTCTTTTTTGTAGTTACATTTCTTTGTTTCAAATGCCTTTGGATGTGCTATAATACTATGTATGTAGTCATAGTGATTAATGTTGCACTTCTTGAACATCCACAGTTTTGCTCAACACATCTTCTGGACTTGGATAGAAGAAATAGATTTGATCGATTTCATTTTTGAATTTTTCACGAATGTGTACGGACAGCAATGTTTCGAACTGAATGATGTCACCTGAATCCATCACAGCATCTTCCACTAATACAAATAATTGTGGCTCTGCTTTTGGTGCATTTGGTGGCAAACGATCAGGTGAAAGTGGTACATTCACGATGATGCGCACAGAGGCTACATAATTTCCATTTTGATCCTTGATGGCTGCACGATAGGTATGTTCCCATAAGGTTGCCATTAATTGGATGTCTAAGTTTAATAATTCCATAGTTGTCTCCTTTATAATGAACGTATAGTACATATAATAACTGATAAAGGGCAACTTTGTATAGGGATGTTATGAAAAATCGTATCATATTTTGTACAGGTGGTGCTCGCAGTGGTAAAAGTGAGTTTGCAGAAACACTAGCACTTTCCAAAGAGGGCCAAAAAGGATATATTGCCACAGGGCAAGCCTATGACGAAGAGATGAAGCATCGCATTCATCTACATCAAGAACGACGTAAAGCTATATGGAATAATTATGAAATTCCTCATACTGTCAGTAAACACATTCACACAGTACTGAAAGAATGTTCCGTGGTCCTGGTGGATTGTCTAACTATGTGGACTACCAATTTATTATTACAAGACGGGGAATTCAGATCCCAAGAGGATATTAATGAGCGGGAGAGAGCCATACTTTCAGAAGTACAAACTGTCTTAGAAAAGATTCGCTCCTACCAAGGGGAGCAGGAAAAAACAGTTATTTTTGTAACTAATGAGATTGGATTAGGCATTGTGCCAGAAAATAAACTGGCCCGTATTTTTAGAGATATTATGGGCCGTGTCAATCGTTTAGTGGCTGCAGAAGCAGATGAAGCGTATATGACAATTAGCGGTATGACAATAGATGTAAAAGCATTGGAGGTTAAGAACCATGGCTAAAAAAATTATGTTTCAAGGAACAAGTTCGAATGTAGGTAAAAGTATTTTAGCTACAGCAATGTGTCGTATTCTACATAATAAAGGATATAAAACAGTGCCTTTCAAAGCGCAGAATATGGCATTAAACTCCTATGTTACAAAAGCGGGCGATGAAATTGGCCGTGCTCAAGTGGCACAAGCAGAAGCTGCTGGGTTAGAACCGATTGTACAGATGAATCCGGTCCTCTTAAAACCTACGGGCAACCAATCTTCACAAGTGGTGCTCATGGGGAAACCAGTAGGCGTCTATAGTGCTAGAGAATATCACACAAAATACTCCTTAACAGCCTTGGATAAAGTCAAAGAAAGTTTACAATATTTAGATGATAATTTTGATATGATTGTCATTGAAGGCGCCGGCAGTCCAGCTGAGGTTAATTTAAAAGCTAACGATATTGTGAATATGCGTGTGGCAAAATTAGCTAATGCTCCTGTTATGCTGATTGCCGATATCGATCGGGGCGGTGCTATTGCCTCTGTTGTAGGCACGTTAGAATTATTGGAACCTGATGAAAGAGACTTGGTAAAAGGGATTATTATCAACAAATTCCGTGGTGATGTGACCTTATTGCAACCAGCTTTAGATTTTATTGAACAAAAGACTGGTAAAAAAGTAGTTGGTGTAGTACCAGCCATAGAAAACCTTGATATTGATGAAGAAGATTCTGTAGCCTTAGAGAGCAAATATAGAGGGGTATCGAAAGAGATTACCATTGCTGTTATGCAAACTCCTAAAATCTCTAATTTCACAGATTTTGATGCCCTTGCTTATGAACCAGATATATCTGTACGTTTTGTAAAACAAGGGGAGCCTATTGGACATCCGGATATGGTTATTTTGCCGGGCTCAAAAAATACGTTGGCCGATTTAGCATATCTACAAGAACATGGCTATGATAAGGATATTCATGCTTTAGCAGAAGCTGGTGTGCCCGTGCTAGGCATCTGTGGTGGTAACCAAATGCTAGGGGAAATGCTCTACGACCCTGAAGGCATCGAAGGGGATATTCCAGAGTTAAAAGGATTGGGATTGTTACCAACAGCAACAACGATGAAAACTGAAAAATTAACGCACCAAGTTCGTTTCGATGTGAAGCACTTGTCCTTCCTAGGCATTGACTATAGTGGTGAAGATCTTGTGGGCTATGAAATTCACATGGGAGATACGCAACCTGTAGGACCGGGAGAACGTTGTTTCCATATTCAAAAACGCAGTGATACCAAGGTCGATGTTATCGATGGCTTTGTCACTAGCAATGGTCAAGTAATGGGGACCTACATTCACGGCATTCTAGATAATGATGGATTGCGTCGCTCGATCCTTAATGCGTTACGAGCGAAAAAAGGATTGGAACCATTGGATATTGTATTCCGTTACTTTGAACATAAAGAAGCTGCCTATAATCGATTAGCTAAGATTGTAGAGGAACATTTAGATATGGACTATATTAACTCATTATGGGAGCAAGACTAATGGAATGGTTTTTGCACCATCTTGTGTATTTCATTCCCTTAGGAGCCCTAGTAGTGGATACTATATTTGGAGACCCTAGGAGCAAGTATCATCCAGTGGTATTGATTGGCAATTGTATCTCTTTCTATGAAAGTATTTTGTACAAAAAAAATACCACTGCTAAGCATCAAATCATTTTAGGCATCTCTACTGTTTTGTTAGTCATAATCACTGTTATGATTGTCGTAACGGGTTTACTGTTCATAGGTGGTACCATTCATCCAGTGGGCTATTCCATAGTTTCCTTGTTGTGCCTATATATCTCTATCAGTCCACGGTGTTTAGCAGAGGCAGGTATAGAAATCGCCAATTTATTGCGAAAACAAGATATCCTAGAAGCACGCCGCAAAGTAGGGTGGATTGTAGGTCGTAAAACGAGTGACCTTGATGAAAGCGAAATTACCCGTGCCACTATTGAAACAGTAGCGGAAAATACTGTAGATGGTATTATTTCCCCTCTATTTTGGTTTGTTCTATTAGGACCTTGGGGCGCCATTGGATACCGAGCAATTAATACGATGGATTCCATGTTAGGCTATAAAAATGACCGGTATCTATACTTTGGTCGTTTTGCTGCTCGCTTAGATGATGTAGTCAATTATATTCCAGCACGGATCACCTTTGTATTGTTTGTAATAGCTGCCTTCCTATGTGGCAAGGACTGGAAACAGGCACTACGCATTGCAGCTCGTGATGCGACTAAACATCCGAGTCCCAATGGCGGCTATGCAGAAGCACCGGTGGCGGGGGCCTTGCATATTCGACTAGGTGGTCACAATGTGTACCATGACAAGGTCACATTCCGTGCCTACATGGGAGATCCTATAGAGCCTATGGTGGGGCGCCACATTTATCAAACTATATACTTGATGTATACGGTTTCCATGCTAGGTGTTCTGTGTACTATGGGTTGTACATATTTGATTAATCAATGGTAGGTGACATATGAAAGGATTTTTCGTAGGATTACAGTTTTTGACACGTTTAAAAATTGTGAACCAAACAGAATGGAAAGTAGAAGACTTTGGGGCATCCGTTACCTATTTCCCCCTTGTGGGGCTTGTCATCGGAGCCTTTATGTGGGCTTTGTACGCCTTGGCGAATCCCTATCTTCCTGTATCCCTGTTGATGCTCATCTTAGTAATCTTTGAATTTCTATTTACTGGTGGGCTCCATGCAGATGGATTTATGGATACTTGCGATGGCTTATTTTCTGGCCGTGATCGAGAACGCAAATTAGAGATTATGAAAGATAGCCGTGTGGGCAGTAATGGAGTGGTAGGTTTCGTATTTTTAACGCTGTTAAAATGGCAATTACTAGTGAATTTGCCTACGGCGGTAGTACCTGTAGTTCTCATGAGTATGCCCATATTGAGCCGCTATACAATGGTCATTAGTATTCAAAAATTCCCTTATGCGAGACCAGAAGGCATTGGCAAATTTTTTGCCGACAATGCCCCTAAGTATGCCACATCGGTAGCAACGGTCTTGGCATTATTACCGGTATTCTGCTATGAATGGTTTTATGCGTATCTATTTGCCATTGCCTTAGCTGTGAATCTTATCATTAATTCCTATGTGACAAAGCATTTAGGGGGAACCACAGGGGATACGTACGGATTCGTATGTGAATTATCGGAGATTTTCATTATACTGGGAGCTATTATTTTTACTGTTATGTAACTGAAAGGAGGAAGTCATTTGGCATTCTACGTAAGAACACCAGGCACTTGTGGAGAGTTTATTCAAGGCTCCATCAATGGACAGCGATTTTTAGTAACATGTCCTATCAATCGCTATTCCTATGCCATTGGTGACGTGCAATATGCACTTCCTCTTTCACCTATATCATTACAGTCAAAGGCTTATCAAGCGTACATAACAGTGCTTGATACATTAGGGATTGATAGAGCTAAGGCAAAGCCTGTTTATTTACATTCCGACATTTTACAGGGGAAAGGATTGGCATCCAGTAGTGCCGATATTAGCGTAGTGGCTATGGCAACCGCTAAAAGTCATGGTCATGATCTATCCATGGAGCAATTGGCCTCTATCTGCTTATCTATTGAGCCTACGGATGCACCTTTTTATCCAGGCATTGTGCAATTCGATTATTTAAATGGCACACGTTGTGAATTTTTAGGGACTTGTCCACCTATCCGCATCGTCATGTTCGATGAGGGGGGCACCATTGATACGGTACAGTTTAATCATCAGCAGAACTTAGATGCTTTAATTGATGAAAAAGAAGAGTTGATGGTAGAAGCTTTAGCAAAATTTAAAGAAGGTATTCAAAAGCATAATGTAAAACTTATCGGTGAAGCCTCTACCATTAGTTCTTTTGGTAATCAGCGAATTTTGCATAAGACAAATTTATATGCTTTGCATCAAATCGGAGTAGAGTGTAACTCCATAGGAACGATTATCGCCCATAGTGGAACGGTACTGGGCTTACTATTTCCACCAGACTCACCAAGTATTGTACATTGCTTGCAACGAGTACAGCGGGAGCTACCAAATCTTACCTTCATGGATATCGTAGAAACCACGAATGAAGGAATTACTTTCATGGAACGATAAAGGAGGTCACTTATGGTAAAAATAAAGAATATACATGGTGGCAATGTACATAAAGCGAGCCGAGTATTACATACTTCCTTGGATCAGATTCTAGATTTTAGTGCCAATATTAACCCTTTAGGGATGAGCACTAAGGGGATGGATGCCGTGAAGGACGCATTGCAGGATGTCATTCATTATCCAGATTCCGACATGACATATTTATACTCCATCACGTCTGAACTGTGGAATATTCCCAAGGAATGTATTGTTTTTGGCAATGGAGCAGCAGAATTAATTTATGCCATCTGTCGATTGCCCCAAATTGAAGGGGTGTATGTGCCAGCGCCGGGATTTTCCGAATACAGTCATGGTGCTAAGTCTTGTGGTTTGCCTATTGTAGAATACAAATTACAATTTGATGCGGAGGTGTATAGATTTTCATATCCCTTACATCAGATGTTACAGGACCTACGGGGATGCAAGAGTCGATTAGTATTTATTGGCAATCCTAATAATCCATGTGGCACTTTATGGGCAGATCGAGGACAAGAGCTCTTTGACATATGCCAAAAGAATGGACATTATCTAGTCTTTGATGAATCTTTCATCGACTTTTTAGGTTCTGAGTATTCTATGCGAAACTATGTGAAAGACTACGATAATGTGATTATTATCCACTCCTTAACCAAGTTTTATGCTGTTCCCGGTCTGCGTATTGGTGCCATGATGGCAAGTCCTAAGGTCATAGATACTATCAAAGGATGCATTCCAGCTTGGTCTGTCAATCATTTGGTGCAGATATACAGCGAACAAGCCCTACAAGATACGTCTTATATAGAGGCGTCTCGCCATCTATTAGAAGCTGAAAAAGAACGGCTCTATAAGGAACTTTTACAGATAGAAGGTATCCGAGTGATAAAACCTTCTGTCAATTATATATTGGGTCACTTAGAAGACAGGTATTCTTTAGAGAATATGATACAATTTTTATATGAACAATCCATTTTGATTCGAGATTGTTCCCACTATACAGGCCTTGGTACCAACTGGTTCCGAGTGGCTGTAAAAGATAGAAGCAAAAATGAAACGCTCATAGATGCGTTACATACGTATATTCAACACAATAGGAGATAGAATGATACAAATTTATTTTGTTCGCCACGGTGAAACCGACTGGAATCACTTGGGTAAGCACCAAGGATTTAGCGATATACCTTTAAATGAAACGGGGTTAGCCCAAGCAGCTGATGTAGGAGAGGCCCTACGAGATGTGCATTTTGATAGAGCCATCGTTTCAGATTTGGTGCGCGCCAGAGTGACAGGAGAAGAGATTTTAAAAGGACGATACATTCCTACTACTTTCACCGAAGCATTGCGTGAAATTAACTTTGGTGACTGGGAAAGTTTAACGTACTCAGAAATTAATGAACAGTGGCCGGGCCAAATTGAAGCCATCTATGAGGACCCATCAGGAAAACCAATCCCTAATGGAGAAACGGTAGAAATGGTGCAAGAACGTGCCTACAACCGCTTATTAGAAGAACTAGATAAGATGGAAGAGGGGCAACGACTAGTTGTGGTCTGTCACGGCGGTACAATTCGTACTTTGTTATGTGCCCTAACGGGAATCCCGCTCAACTGTTTATGGCGATTAGCCCAAGGCAACACAGCTGTGAGCGTTGTAAATTTTTGGGGACACCAGTCTCCGTACAATCGCATTTCCATATTAAATGATACATCTCATACACATGTGAGAGAAGGTGGTTACGGTGAGGATTGATAAATTTTTAGCTCATAAGGCATTCGGTACAAGAAAAGAAGTTCATGATTTAATCAAACAAGGTCTAGTGTCCGTCAATGATACAATCATCAAGAAAAAAGACATGCACATCAATCCTGATGTAGATATTGTGTCTGTGCAAGGGCAAACTGTACAGTCCCAATTAGAATATTATGTAAAATTCCATAAACCAGCAGGATATGTAACAGCTGTTGAAGACTCTACAGATCCTACGATTATGGAATTGTTACCACTAGAGTTCCAAACATTGAAAGTATTTCCTGTGGGTCGTTTGGACAAAGATACAGAAGGCTTATTGCTATTGACCAATGATGGTCCTTGGGCACACAAGATTATCCATGGTAAAAAGAATATTGGAAAGACCTATTACGTAGAATATAGTGGTACTTTGTCCGACGAAGGTATTCGTCGTATGCAAGAAGGTATGGTATTAGGTGATGGGACTGAGTGTAAACCGGCGCAGTTCGTCTATCATGAAGATGAGGCAGTTCCCAATGAAGATGGTGAATTGATTCATTCTTGTGAGTTGACTATTTATGAAGGTAGATATCACCAAGTGAAACGCATGATCGGTGCCTGTGGTGGAACCGTTACGTATTTACAACGGATTAGTATTGATACCATAACATTAGACTCTATCGAAGAGCCAGGTATGTATACAGAGTTAAGCGAAGAAGAAAAAGAAATTGTTTAATCGAATCTATTCAATTTGTCATAACTATACATTCTATGGTATCATTAGTTGATGCTTTTTAAGGAGGCGAGACGATGAATGGATTAGTCACTTTACAAGCATTCCTCAAAGAAGAAACATATGGAGGAGCTATACTCATTAGCCCTATTAACTTACATTATTTCGCTGGCTTTACAGGAACCACAGGGGTTGCCTTTGTAACACCTACCCGTGCCTACATGATAACGGATAGTCGCTATACAGAGCAGGCACAATCACAATGCGAAGGATATGAGGTCATTCAATATACAGGTGATGTATATGAAACAATTAAACATCTCCTAGAGGAAATGAAGGTTTCCTTACCTACATGTTGCTTTGAAGGAAATTATATGAGTGTCGATGTATTTCAACAAGTTTGTGATACATTAGATGAAACTGAATTTTTATCT
Organism: uncultured Veillonella sp.; assembly: GCA_963518725.1. Lineage (GTDB taxonomy): Bacteria > Bacillota > Negativicutes > Veillonellales > Veillonellaceae > F0422. The sequence continues at coordinate 20,267 of CAUQLO010000012.1, forward strand.
TTTGACTTTGCTACATTGCGCATGGTGAAACGAGACGATGAGTTACAGTGCTTACGCCGCGCATTTCAGATCGCTGATGAGTCATTTGCCGCCATGTTACCACAACTGAAAGTGGGCATGACAGAAAATGAAGCGCGCATTATCTTAGAAACAGAAATGCTAAAACGCGGATCTAGAGAGCCATCTTTCACAACTATCGTGGCCTCTGGCTATCGGTCTAGTATGCCCCATGGGGTAGCGAGTGACAAAGTGATGGAGCGAGGGGATTTTGTGACCTTTGACTTCGGTGCTATGTACGAAGGATATCATTCAGATATGACACGAACCATCGTATTAGGAAAAGCTAGCGAAGAACAAAAGAAATTATACTCTATCGTGTTAGAAGCACAAACTCGTGGCGTTGCTTGTATTAAAGAAGGCGTCACCGGTGCTGAAGTCGATGCAGTTTGCAGAGATTATATTAGAGAACAAGGCTATGGAGCTAATTTTGGTCATGGCACAGGGCATGGTGTGGGCTTAGATATCCATGAATTGCCAGTGGCATCTCCGAGATCAAGCCATATCTTAGAGGCCAATATGGTAGTCACTGTAGAGCCAGGTATTTATCTATCCGGTCATATGGGACTGCGTATTGAAGATACAGTTATCGTTACTAAGGAGGGCTGTGAAGTGCTCACAAAAACTCCTAAGGATTTAATAGAACTAAATGTGTAATGGAGGGATTTACAATGATTTCCAGTAATGATTTTCGTCCAGGCGTAACTGTCGAATTAGACGGTAATGTATGGCAAGTAGTTGACTTTCAACATGTTAAACCAGGTAAAGGTGCAGCTTTCGTACGTGCTAAATTAAAAAATCTACAAACAGGTGCTGTAGTAGAACGTACTTTCAATGCTGGTGAAAAAGTACCAAAAGCTCATGTTGACCGTCGTCGTATGGCGTACTTATATGAGTCCGATGGTGCCTATACTTTCATGGACAATGAAACATACGACCAAATTGAGTTAACAATTGACCAATTAGGCGACGCTAAAAACTTCTTGTTAGAAAATATGGAAGTATCCATTATGTTCTTCCAAGGCATTGTAATCGGTATCGACTTGCCTGTAGCTGTTGAGTTACGCGTAGTTGAAACTGACCCTGGTATCCGTGGCGATACTGCAACTGGTGGTAATAAACCTGCTACATTAGAAACAGGTTATGTTGTAAAAGTACCTTTATTCATCGAAGTAGACGATGTATTACGTGTTGATACACGTACTGGACAATATATTGAACGTGCTTAAACCACAGATTTGATCTTTTAACAACTAGTATAGTATTGTAATTAAAAGCATTTGTTGACCTGTGGTAGGCCGACAAATGCTTTTTTTGGTAATCATATGGAAGATAATCGCTATTTTGAAGGTATTATACAGTTTGACCATTCTGTATATGAAATCATTGCTACCAAGACGGCATTAGAAACAAAGGGCGTAGCTGGAATGAGCACTACCTTTGGTGATAATGTAGTCAGTTTATTTGGTAGAAAGAACGCCATGGAAGGCGTAAAAGTGCAGGTTCTAGAAGATGGATCACTACAAGTATCCCTGCACATCGTTGTCTATTATGGATATCGTGTACCTGATATTGCTCTGCGCTTGCAGGAACGTGTGAAAACTGCCTTGGTCGATATGACAGAGGCTACTGTGAATAATGTAGACATTTATGTACAAGATATCGTATTTGAAAATCCCATCACTTAGGAGGACCTATGACAGATCATTTTGAGATAGAAATAACAGATGCTGTTATTTTAGATGTCACTGAAAGAGTCCTATCTTCCTTTGATGAAATCCATTCTATGAGCAAGCGCTTTTTTGATGGCGTTGTAGATGGTATTTCACAGAAACTGGGACAAAAACGTTGGCCTGGTATGAACATCAAACATAAACGTGATGACCAGGGTGAAGCGTTTATCGAAATCAATTTATACTTGCGTTTATACGATACATGCCACGTCTTACAGGTGGCAAAACAAATTCAACAACAAATTCGTCAAGATTTACGCAATATGTTAGATTTATACCGAGTTCGTGTGGATGTTCATATCGACGGACTAGAAAGAAAGGAACCTAGTAATGAACCATCGTAGGTTAGCAAGAGCATATGCTTTTCAAACAATTTATTCCGAAACATTTAATTCTGAAAGTACACAAGAATCTATCTTAGATCAGTTTGAAGTACCAGGAAAAGCAAAAGCTTTCGCAGAACAATTAATTAAAGGCGTTGTAAAAGAACAAGCAGAGTTAGATGCTGTCTTACAAGAGTTTTCTCCGAAGCGAAAAATGGATCGTTTCCCAAAAGTTGAGCTTTCTATTTTACGCATGGGGGCTTGGGAACTTTTACATCCACAACCGGATACACCAGCCACTATCACAATTAATGAAGCTGTTATCTTAGCCAAAGAATACGGCGGAGAAACTAGCTACAAATACATTAATGCTATATTACATAATTTAGCAAAATCGAGACAATAATATGGCCTATTATTTAGGAATTGATACCAGTTGTTACACAACCTCTTGTGCCATTGTTGATGAACATGGGCAATTGATTAAGGAATCAAGAAAACTATTGGAAGTTCCACAAGGAAAGCGTGGTTTGCAACAATCTGAAATGGTATTCCAACATACTAGAGCCCTTAGCTCACTCATTGAAACATTACCTTTAGATAAGCCTATAGTAGGTATTGGGGTCAGTGGATTCCCTAGACGCGAAGAAGATTCCTATATGCCTGCCTTCCTAGTTGGTCTCAATGTGGCGAATAGTTTAGGGCATTGCCTCAAAGTACCAGTCCATGTATTTTCACATCAAGAAAATCATATTTGGGCTGCCTTACGTGAAATTGGAGAAGTACCAGAAGGTCCATTTCTAAGCTTGCATCTATCGGGCGGAACTAGTGAGTTTGTTCTCTGTGAACGTATGGAAGGCAGTGGCTTTAAGACCACCATATTAGGCTCCAGTAATGATATTGCAGCAGGACAACTTGTAGATAGAATTGGTGTTCTCATGGGGTTGAAATTTCCAGCTGGACCTAGTATGGAAACATTGGCTAGAAAATCAAAATATGCCTACGAGTCCGTCTTACCTGTATCTGTAAAAGACAACGAAATCAGTTTTGGCGGTCCTTATAGTGCCGGTGTTCGTTGGTGGGAAGCACAACAGTTGAGTCCCATAGATTGGTCACATCGAGAGTGCTTTAATACTGTAAAGGAAGCTCAACAATTAGCATCTTCTGTGTTCCAATGTATTGGAACCTCTTTGGAAAAAGCATTAGAGCATATTCTCAAAACACATCCTGTATCTACCTTGATCACAGCTGGTGGTGTCATGGCCAATGCCTATTTGCAGGATCGATTAAGCCATTGGGGACATCATCATGATTTAGATGTTCTCTGCGTTTCCCCAAAATATAGTGCAGACAATGCCTCAGGCAATGCCTATGGGGCTATGATAGTGGAAGGAGAAAGACAATGAAACCCTACTCAGTAGGTGAACTAAATTCGATTATCAAAAGAACAGTAGAAGGCTAATTTCTTCTTAAAAATTGCATCGTTGAAGGTGTTATTTCCAACTTAAAACGACACTCTACGGGCCATTATTATTTCTCCCTCATTGATGACACGGGATCCCTAGATATGGCTATGTGGCGTTCTAAGGTGGAACAAAGAGGGCTCACAAACTCTCTTGAAAATGGCCTATTAGTACAAGTTCGAGGAAATATTAGCTTTTACGAGAAAACGGGACGACTCAGTTTTATTTGTGAAGATATTAAAATTGGCACTAAAAGTGATTACCAAATCGCCTTTGAAAAACTAAAACAAGAGTTATTGGTAAAAGGTTATTTTGACCAAAAATATAAAAAACCATTACCACCCTTACCAAACTGTATTGGTGTGGTAACATCCGCCTCCGGCGCTGTTATCCACGATATACTACATGTCGCATCTAAACGCAATCCATTAGTAACCTTCAAGGTGTTCAATGTACCGGTGCAAGGAAATACTTGCGGACCAGTTATTGCTAAAGGTGTTGCCCTTGCAGATGCGGACCCAGACGTAGACTTAATTATCGTTGGTCGTGGCGGTGGATCTATGGAAGACTTATGGTGTTTTAATGATAAAACCTTAGTGGAGGCAATCTTTGCTTGCCAAACACCTGTAGTATCGGCTGTGGGTCATGAAGTAGACTATACACTTTGCGATTTCGTTGCCGATGTTCGAGGCGCCACACCTAGTCATGCCGCAGAACTTTCCATCTATCCATTAAGTGAATTAGAAGATGAATTACAACAAAAATTGACGTTCCTTCATGATACCGTACGGTATCGTATACAACAGGAACAACAAAAGATATACAACATTACGAATCGTAAGATTGTCATGCCAGCCATGACATTAGTACATCAACAAAAATCTACATTGCAACGCTTTGAACATACCTTACATGGATTTGTACGTAAGCAATTGCAAGATGCAGAACGTAAGTTAGCTATCTTGGGGACACAATTGGAAAATAAAAATCCTTTATCGAAAGTAATCAAAGGATTTGCGAAAGTAGATGTTAATGACAAGCCATTGCAAACCATTGATCACGTTAAGGTGGGCGACAAAGTGGAGATTCATATACAAGATGGATCCATTAGCGCTATTGTACAGGAGGTAACACATCGTGACTAATTCTATTAAAAATTACGAAAAAAAATATACAGCACTGGAAGAAATCGTGAAACAATTAGATGATGAAAACGCATCTATGCACGAATTATTGGAAACTTATAAAAAAGGATTAACCTTAGTGAAAGAATGTGCGGACATCCTACAACAAGTAGAAGATGAAGTACAACAAATTATTGAAACCGTTCAAGTCGACACAAAATAGAAAATAAAGTATCGATTTTTAGGTATAATTATGATAGAATATTTATACAAAATCTATTAACTTTCAAAGACATGAGGTTACTATGTTAAAAGAATACTTAACAAAGAGTAAAAAAGAGATTGAAACCTATGTATCCCAAATACTAACATCTCCTAATGAGGAATATAGTCGTTTATATGAAAGTATGAATTACAGCTTACTCATGGGAGGAAAGCGGATTCGCCCAATCATTACAAAGGCAGTCATTGAAGCCTTAGGTGGATCTTGGGAAGCCCATAAGGACGTAATTTGTGCCATTGAACTGATCCATACATATTCGTTAATCCATGATGATTTACCAGCTATGGACAATGATGATTATCGTCGTGGAAAATTGACGAATCATCGTGTGTATGGGGATGGGATGGCAGTTCTTGCCGGCGATGGTCTATTGACCTATGCCTTTGAACTAGTGAGCAAAAATACGAGCCTTCAACCTGAACAAATTGTGGCCATTATCCAATCCTTAGCAAAGGGTGCTGGCCCAAGTGGCATGGTAGGCGGTCAATCCTTTGATTTAGAATCAGAAGGAAAAGAGTTGCCTCTTGAAGAATTAGTAGTTCTTCATAAAGGTAAAACTGGTGCTTTATTTACAACAGCCGTTGAAATCGGGCTAATCATTATGAATGCACCAGCTGACCTACGTGCATCCTATCTGTCCTATGCTGATTATTTAGGGTTATTATTCCAAATCACAGATGATATTTTAGATGTAGTAGGCACACAAGAAGAGCTTGGTAAAACACCTGGTAGCGATGAACGCCAACACAAAGCAACCTATGTGTCTATCTTGGGACTAGAGGAAGCAAAAGCCCGTGCTCAAGAAGTGGCTGACCTTGCTTTACAAGCCCTACAAACTTCTAACCGCACATCACCTGTTCTAGAAGGATTGATTACGTATTTAATGGAACGTACTCAATAGGAGTCATCGATGAGTCAAAAAGAACGCCTAGATATACTGTTAGTACAACGAGGTATATTTGAAAGCCGAGAAAAAGCTAAGGCTGCGATCATGGCAGGCTTAATTTTCTCTGGAACCCAGCGATTAGATAAAGCTGGTACAAAAGTAGATGTGACAACGCACCTAGAAGTAAAAGGAAATACATTGCCCTACGTCAGTCGTGGGGGATTAAAACTAGAAAAAGCTTTAGAATTATATCCCATTGACCTACAAGAGGCTGTCATGGTAGATATCGGTGCCTCCACTGGAGGGTTTACAGATTGCGCCCTACAACACGGAGCTGCCAAAGTCTTTGCCATTGATGTTGGCTATAACCAACTGGCTTGGAAACTTCGCCAAGACCCTCGGGTCATCAATATGGAGAAACAAAATATACGTACAGTGACACCTGTACAACTTGGTGAATTGAGTGACTTTATTTCCATCGATGTGGCCTTTATTTCTTTGGATAAAGTGCTGCCAGTGGCTACTACCTTGTTAAAAGATTCAGGTGCTTTGGTGGCACTCATTAAGCCACAATTTGAGGCTGGTAAAGAACTAGTTGGCAAAGGTGGTATTGTGCGAGATAAGTCAACGCACAAGATGGTCCTACATCGCATACTCCATGTGGCGAAAGATTGTGGCCTCTATCTACATGGCTTGACCTATTCACCAATTAAAGGCATGGAAGGGAATATAGAGTTTTTAGGATATTTTACAAAACAAGAGTTGGGTGCTATGGAAATTAGTGAAACGCTACTTTCATCCATAGTGGAAGAAGCCCATCAATTATAGGAGGATCTATGAGAATCGGTTTCTTTCCTAATATGAAAAAAGAAAATATTCGTGATATTTTATGTAAGGCAATTACGATTTGTCATGAAAATGGCATTGAAGTGTATATGCCAAAAGAATTGGAACATCACGATGTATGCGCTCTAGGGATTGAGCCATCACATTTATTACCACGTCCAGATATTTTTGAACACTTAGATATGGCCTTTAGCTTTGGTGGTGATGGTACAATCATTCAGTTAGCACGACAAATTTATCCTTATAATGTACCGATTTGTGGTATTAACTTAGGAGAGTTGGGCTTTTTAAATCAAATTGAGCTAGATCAATTAGAAACAGGTATCGTACGGATTAGTAAAGGTGATTTTTATGTAGAAGATCGTATCCATTTAGTGGCTACCTTGCATACACAAGAAGGGGAGCGCATCCTTCGACCTATCATTAACGATATTGTTGTATCGAGGGCAGAACCTGGTAAAATGGCGCGTATCAATCTATCTATCAACGGTGGACATACACAAATGTATCCAGCAGATGGTTTGATTGTGTCTTCATCTACAGGATCTACTGGATATAACTTATCCGCTGGGGGACCGATTATGGCACCTGACAATCGTTCTATCATCGTCACACCAATTGCACCGCATTTATTGCAAGGTGTATCTTTGGTGCTGAAAGAAAGTGCAAAAATCGACATTACTATGCCGGAGCGACAACAGTCTCTGCACATATCCATCGATGGTACCTTTGACTATGATTTCTCTAATAAAGACTCCCTACATGTAGAAGCGCATCCGCAATATTGTAAGTATGTACGATTTAGAGATCAAAAATTCTTTGCCACCCTATTTAAAAAGCTGAATGCACGGTCTAAGGAGGTAGAATGATCCCTCTCCATCACAGTGTAGAGTTTCAGCATCATCTATGGGATGACATACTTCCATCCGCTAAATATATCGTGGATATCACATGTGGTAACGGCCATGATACAGAGTATTTACTTACCCGTAGCCATGAGGAAAGCCAACTGTATACCATAGATATTCAAGACATAGCCATCCATCGCACAAGGGAAAGATTGGAAGAGACTTGTCCTACACAACTACATCGTGTGCACTTTCTAACCGGGTCCCATGATGTACAATTAGCAGGATTACCGATCCCTCATATTGACCTTATGGTGGCTAATTTAGGGTATCTTCCCAATGCAAATCACCAGACCATGACATCTGCAGATACGACCATACAAGCCTTAACCATCGGATTAGAGAAACTATCCGTACAAGGTTTATGTACGATTGTTGCTTATCCAGGTACAGACGAGGGTCGTGAAGAACAATATGCAGTACAACACTTTTTAGAAAGCTTGGACCAACGATACTATCACTGTAGTACGTGGCATCCTATTAACCAAGCCAATCATCCGCCTATTTTATATATTATTCGTCGGAGGAAATAATGAAACGTTATCGTTATAACAAAATCAAAGAAATTATTCAAACAAAAGCAATTGAAACACAAGAAGAGTTAGCACAAGCCCTCGTAGAAGAAGGGATTACTGTGACACAAGCTACAGTGTCTAGAGACATCAAGGAATTAATGCTTATTAAAGTTCCTAGTGGTGATGGACGCTATCGCTATGCCTTATCGCCGGAAGAAAACATTATGTTGTCTAGATCTCGCATTAATCGCTTGTTCCAAGACTCCATTCTTCGTATTGACCATGTATTAAATCAAATTGTATTGCATACCTTACCAGGCTCTGCACAATCTGTTGCCTTTGCTATTGACCATGCGAAGTGGGGCGAAGTCATAGGAACCATTGCCGGTGATGATACAATCTTGTTAATTTGTAGTTCCGTTGAAAGTGTTTCTCTAGTATTAGAACGTATTGAAGACTTAATGAGGGATTAATATGCTATTACGAATGGGGATAAAAAACTTTGCCCTCATTGAACACATGCAATTAGAGTTTTCCAAGGGCATTACAATTTTTACGGGCGAAACAGGATCTGGTAAATCCATATTGATGGATGCCTTATCGGTCTTATTAGGTGAGCGTGCTAGCCACGAATTTATTCGCCATGGCAAGGACTCCTTTTTGATTGAAGGAGTGTTTGAAGTATCGCCACAATCTTCCTTGCGTAATATACTGGAATCCAAAAATATAGACATGGAAGATGATACATTAATCTTGTCTAGAAAATTCAGTGCTACTGGTAAATCTCTCATTTTAGCCAATGACCAAGTTATCCCTTTGAAAGCATTACGAGAAATCGGCATGCACTTAGCGGATATTCATGGACAGTACAGCAACCAACAGCTGTTGGTACCTGATACACATCATCTGTATCTAGATACATATAATGAATCTGCTATCCAAGCTTTTCAGGACTATAGTAAAGCCTATGAAGCCTATGCAAAAGCCAAATGTACCTTAGAGCAATTGCGGGAAGATTCCGCACAACGTGCTAGAGAACTGGACATGTTGCGCTTTCAAATCGAAGAAATCGAAGAAGCACAATTGCAAAAAGGTGAAGATACAGCCATTGCAGAAGAGCTAGAGCGATTGGATAATTACGAGCGTCTACAATCGACAGTCACCAATTGTTATGAAGGCATTTACAATGGTCGCAATCCCATTATCGATGGTTTGCATACTGTGATGAGTGAAGTGGCAGATCTCACAAAGTATGATAAAGAGATGGAAAGCATAGCAGAGTTACTGCAATCTTCCTATTACCAATTAGAAGAAGCTGGCCAAGCCCTCGATCGCTATCGGGATGCTATTAGCTATGATGAAGAGCGTTACTATTATCTGCAGGAACGAGATACATTGTTGTATAACCTGAAACGCAAATACGGTGAAACTATCGAGGATATTTTGGCCTATGAAGATAGAGCCCAACAACGGTTAGAGGTCCTCGAATCCGATGAAAGTGAAGAAACTACGTTAGTAGCAGAACTACAATCGCTAGAAACTACGGCGCGTACACAATTGGCCACCTTAGAAAAGGTTCGCCAACGTCATCACAAGGAAATTACTGATGCCTTACAAAGCAATCTTGCCAAATTAGGGATGGAGAAGTCTCGCATGGAATTTGCCATAGAAGGGACTGACACATTAACACCATTAGGTGCCACTCGTATAGAACTGTTATTTTCAGCCAATACGGGAGAGGCATTACTGCCCTTACACAAGGTAGCCTCTGGTGGTGAATTGGCTCGTATCGCCTTGGCTTTCAAAAGCGTATTTCATAGAGCCACAGAAAAAACATTAGTATTTGACGAAATCGATGTAGGTATCAGCGGTGACATTGCCTTACAAGTGGCAAAGCAAATTTTGCGCCTCAGCGACCAAAATCAAGTATTCTGCATTACACACTTACCGCAAACGGCGAGCGTAGCAAAACAACATTATCACTTACATAAACAAGAAGAAGAGGGCCGCACCATTTCAAAAGTGACTGTTCTTTCCGAAGAGGAACATATCGGACAAATCGCCCGTATGATGTCAGGTCAATCCTTCTCAGAAACAGCATTACAAACGGCAAAAGAAATGATTCAATACTTTCAACAAGAATCATCATAAGGAGAACTATGAAAATTTTAGTAAACGGTGCAGCTGGTAAAATGGGCCGCGAAGTCCTAAAAGCTGTCCATAATGATACAGAATTACAACTCGTGGGCGGTGTAGACCCAAATCACGGTGGTAAAGACCTATGCGAATGGGTGGGCACAAGTCCATTAGATATTTATATGTATAGCGATTTGACAAGTGCTATTGAAGCTGTGCATCCTGATGTAATTGTAGATTTTACAACACCAGCCATTATTTTTGAAAATGCAAAATTAATGTTATCAAAAGGGATTCACGTTGTCATCGGTACCACAGGGCTAAGTGAAGAACAACGTGCTACTCTGGATGCGATTGGCAGAGAACATAATGCCAATTGTTTAGTAGCGCCTAATTTTTCCTTAGGCGCTGTGATGATGATGAAAACAGCGGCACAACTAGCGCCGTATTTCCCAGATGTGGAAATTATCGAATTACATCACAACCATAAATACGATGCTCCATCGGGAACCTCTGTATTAACAGCTAAACTCATCAATGATGCGAAGGTGAAAGCCAATGTGACTGCATCCGAAGACTTGACTCGTGAAAGTTTACCTGGTGCTAGAGGTGCTAAGGTAGATGATGTAACAATTCACAGTGTACGTTTACCGGGTTATGTAGCCCATCAAGAAGTGATCTTTGGCGGTTATGATGAAACATTAATCATCCGTCATGACTCCTTAAGTCGTTTATCCTTCATGCCTGGTGTAGTCCTCGCTTGCAAGAAGATTAAAGACTATCCAGGATTAACATACGGATTAGAACATTATCTATAGAGATTCTATATTCTATATAATCTTGCTAAGAGTATAGGGACATAGTATAATACATATAATACTATGTTAGAATTAACCGTAAGGAGTCATCTATGAGAAAACCTCATTTAGCTATATTAGGTGCTACTGGTGCAGTAGGCCAAGAATTTATCACATTAATTGAGGAACGTCAGTTCCCTTATGAAAGCATTAAACTATTAGCATCTGCCCGTTCTGCTGGTAAAAAGTTAACTGTCAATGGAACAGAATACACGGTAGAAGAAGCAAAGCCTGAATCCTTTGATGGAGTAGATATTGCTTTATTCGCCGGTGGATCTATCTCTAAAACATTGGCTCCAGAAGCGGCTAAACGTGGTGCTATCGTCATCGATAACTCCAGTGCATTCCGTATGGATCCAGAGGTGCCATTAGTAGTGCCAGAAGTAAACCCAGAAGATATTGATACACACAAAGGTATCATTGCTAATCCAAATTGCTCTACCATAATCATGGCATTAAGTTTGAAACCTTTACATGACATTTCTCCTATTAAACGAGTGATCGTCAGCACATACCAAGCTGTATCTGGCGCTGGTAAGGAAGGTATCGAGGAGTTAGATGCACAAGTAGCACAACATGTAGCGGGCGAAGAAATGACTGCTAACTTGTTACCTACAGGTTCTATGGACAAACATTATCCAATCGCTTTCAACTTGATTCCTCAAATTGATGTGTTCTTAGATAATGATTATTCTAAAGAAGAAATGAAAATGGTCTTGGAAACACAAAAAATCTTCCATGACGATTCTATCGCAGTGGTCCCTACTACAGTACGCGTGCCTGTGTATCGTTCCCACTCTGAATCTGTATTAGTAGAAACAGAATCTCCTGTATCTGTGGAAGCTTTTAAAGCAGCTTGTGCAGCATTTCCGGGTCTACAAGTGAACGATAACCCAGGTGAACAACAATATCCAATGCCTCTATATACATCCAATCAAAATGATTGCGAAATCGGTCGTATCCGCAAAGATTTATTTAACGATTATGGCATGAATTTCTGGATTGTAGGGGACCAAATTCGTAAAGGTGCTGCCTTAAATGCGTTGCAAATTGCAGAATATTTAGTGGAACACCAAACTTTTTAATTACTATTAGCGGGGTGCTACGATGACAACATTTGGAAATGTCCTAACAGCAATGATCACGCCTTTTACTGACGATGGTCAAGTAAACTTTAATGAAGCCGTGCGATTGGCTGGCTATTTATTAGAAAACGGTTCTGATGGACTCATCGTGTGTGGTACTACTGGTGAAAGTCCTAATATTGATGACCGTGATAAGCTAGAATTATTTACCTTAATTGCCAAAGAGTATGGTCATAAAGCGACAATTATTGCCAATACAGGATCTAATTCTACAAAAAAAACAATTGCTTTAACACGGGCTGCCTCTCATACAGGTGTACATGGTGTGATGACCGTAGTTCCGTACTATAATAAACCTAACCAAGAAGGGTGTTATTTACATTTCAAAGCCATCGCTGAGAATACTGACCTACCTATCATGCTATATAATGTACCAGGCAGAACGGGGGGGCGGTTAGAGCCTCAAACAGTAGCTAGATTGGTGCAGGACTGTCCCAATATTACATCCATTAAAGAAGCGACAGGTGATATTACTGTCACCCAGAAGATTCGAGAATTAGTACCGAATCGCGACTTCATGATTTATTCTGGTGATGATGCCTTAACATTAAATGTGATTCAGAATGGTGGAGAAGGAGTTATTTCTGTATCTTCTCACATTGTGGGTAAAGAAATGCAAGAAATGATTCGCTTATTTAAAGCAGGACAAGTACAGGAAGCTCGCAAGATTGAACTTTCATTAGTACCTGTATTAAAGGCTATGTTTATCACAACAAATCCAATCCCTGTGAAATATGCCATGCGACAATTAGGATTCTCAGCAGGTCCATTATTGTTACCGTTGTGCGAACCATCTGTAGAAGAAGCACATATTATTGACGCAGCTATAGAAGCATATAAATAATAAAAAGATAGTAGTCACTCATGGGGCTACTATCTTTTTTTGTATCTATCAAATATACTGAATGAGAAAAGTAGAGGATAAAACTATCCTCTACTTTTTATTTAATTATATTTAGATTAAATATGGTCTCGAATGAGTCCGATAACACGGCCTTCTATAACACAATTGCGTGTAATAATAGGTTCAAATTCTTCATTTTCAGGCATTAAACGAATATGGTCAGATTCTTTGTAGAACCGTTTTACTGTCGCTTCATCGTCAATACGAGCCACTACGATATCTCCATTATTGGCTGTCGATTGGTTACGAACGATTAAGAGATCTCCTTCGTACATACCGATGTCACGCATGGATTCACCACGCACACGGAGTAAGAAGCACTCAGAACTACCCAACAAAGCAGTAGGTAACACAAACTCGTCTTCTCGGTTTTCAATAGCTGTTACTGGTAAGCCCGCTTGTACGGTGCCGATTAATGGCACGCGACGTAAGCCAGCTTCTAAAAAGTTAAACTCAGCACTAGAGGTAACTTCATTCGTATCTTCGTCCACTTCTAATGGTGGTACATCCGGCATATTCACAACGGTAATGGCACGATTTTTATTTGCATCTCGCTTAATATAGCCAAAACGTTCTAATGTATTTAAATGGCTTTGAACAGTAGAAGTGGAGCTCAAGCCCATATGATCGCCAATTTCTCGAACACTTGGACAGCGATATCGTTGTTGCAGACTTTCAATAATAAAGTCTAAAATGCGTTGTTGTTTACTATTTATATCAGTTGCTGGACGTCTCAAAAGAAAAACCTCTCATTCTATCAGTACATGTCTGTCATTATTATAGTTCTATTATAAAATTTATATATAAAATTGTCAAATATGCGTTCGAAAAATTATACTTGACCGAACATTTGTATGTGTGATAGAATAAACGTGTAAACAAACAGATGTACTATATTTTATGTTCGATAATTTATTGTGATTGAATAGAGGTAATGAAGATGAGAAAATGTTTATCCTTATTGGCAATTGCTTTAGTATTATTTATGGGAAATGCTATATTTTTTGGGCCATCCCTTGAGATAGATACAGATAATGTAAAAACAGTTCGCGTTAGCTCTGGCGATACATTATGGACTATTTCTCAAGCTGCCTTAGCTGAAACTGAAGATATTGATATTAGAGAATATATCGATTCCATCATCGAGTTGAATCATTTTCAAAATCAAAGGGTATTACGTGCTGGAGAACGAATTGTGATCCCTACATTGAAAGAAAAAACTATGTTCGGGTTTATCACTGCGTGGGCTAAAAATTAACTATACCATGTATATGTTCGATAGTAATTAGTAAATACAAATAGTATGATAGAACAAAAAAGACTGCTTATCTTATGAGTAATGCATAAGTGTAAGTAGTCTTTTTTGTGTTATTTGCGATTAAATATAGAAGAGATTGGATTATCTACGAATTTATTGGCTTCATTAATATAGCGTCGTACCATATTGACACTATGATGCCGTGTTTGTTTCATAATATTACGTTCTTCTACGCCATAATGAGCTGCTGTTGTGGCAAACCCATGTCGTAGACTATGAGCCCCATATAAAGATGGATCTTCGCCAATAGCCGCCATGTAGTATTTTACTATGTCCGCAATGCTTTTATCACTAATAGCAGTTTTGCGTACACTCATACTTTTCGTAAATCCCCGAAAAATAGGTCCTGTTGTAATAGGAACAAATCGTAACCATGCTTTAAGGGCTTTCACAGCGCATAACGATTCATTATCTATATAAGGTATGGCTACGATAGCACCTTGGCCTTCTTGGTCGGCTTTGGAGCTAGATACAAAGATTTCTAAGCCTTGTGGTAGAAATTTTAAAGATTCCACTGTTAAAGCAGATAATTCACTACGACGAAAGGCCCCCATAAAGCCTAATAATAAAATCGCTTTATCACGAAGCTTTTGTATAGGAGCTATATCAGCCGTTTCCATATAGTCAATGATATCCATAAGATCATCCAGTAATACAGGAGTTTTACCTTGTTGATATGTCCCTAAGGACCGACGTATACCTCGCATAGCTTGTTTAACGATAGGAGCGCTACAAGGGTTACTTTCAATACCAGAAGCATTAAAGTTTTCCGATAAGGCGCTAATGCGACGTGATATAGTATTAGCTTTAGCATAATCGGCTAAATCATTGATATAATTAACGATGATTTCTGGTGAGCTTGGAAAATAAGATTCTTGTTTATGTCGACACCAATCGACGAAATCCATCCAATCAGATTCGTAAGCATCCACAGTATTTTCTGCTTTGGATAATAGAATACTAGACTTAGCCTTGTCACTAAGCTTGGAGTTGTTCATGATCTCTTTATAATTACGTAAATAGAAGTGTGTGTTAGATTGACTCATAAGCGCCTCAAATATGCTATATAGGGGGGATTAGTGCCTATATATCTAGTTTTAACTAAAAAATTACTTCCGATAATATATCGTTATCGGAAGTAATTATATCATAGGCCAAAACAAATGGCAAATATGCTATTTTTGTTATTTACTACCATAGTTCAGCATATAGCTATATAGTATTAACTATATCAGTACTATATAGACCATGATATCATTCCTACAGAGATGCAAGAAATGTTTTTAAAACATTCCAAGTAGTAACAAAACTTTCTAACTCCATGCGTTCTGTAGGTGCATGTAAGTCATGAATATTTGGTCCAATGTTAATAGCATCTACAGGGCCTTGTAAATTATCTAACATGTAGCCAACTTCAAGACCTGCATGTATCACATTGAACTGTAAATCTTTAGCGCCTGTCACAGATTCATATACTTTTTGATAGACTTGTTGTAATGGACTATCAAATGTTGGTAGCCAACCTGGATACGGTGTTTCTAGTGTTGCCGTGGCACCTTTCGATTCCGCTAACTGTTTCACGCCTTTATAATGAGTCTCTAGGTTCTTCGGATCGGTACTGCGTACTTGCATTTTAAGGTATACTGCAGTATCCGTCATGCCTAATACACCAATATTATTAGAGAACCACACTTCATTTGGATTCTCAGGAGCATGTTGTAACACACCTTGTTCAATTCCTTGAATAAGAGTACATAGTTTTTGTACAGTATCACTGCTGAAAGCTCGTTCCATGGTGATGGCTTCTAAGTCTAATTCCACTAAATCTTCACGATTTACTTTAGGTACAACAGATAAAGATATCGTCATACTTTCACCAGCCGATGCATAGTGAGCATTCCACTTATCTTGTTCTTCTTGTAAAAGAACTTGCACATACGGCACATCTTGTAAATGTAGATACACATCTGCATAGGCACGTAATGGAATCGCATTCGGCGCACTACCACCGCTCACTTCTGTGACCCGAATATTATGTTCCCCTGTAATTCGTTCTAAGACCTTGGATAGAATGTAAATAGCATTACCTCGCCCTAAATGGATATCACAACCAGAGTGACCACCTTTCAAGCCTTCAATGGTAATTCTGCGCTTTGTCATTTCATTATTTACAGATACGGGAACAATCGGTAATGTCACCGTAGATCCATGACCGCCAGCACTGCCGATGGTCACCTCATTGATACTTTCCCCATCCATATTGATGAGGCGTTTGCCTTTTAAATGGCTGTAATCTAATGTTTTCACACCTTTGAAAGTAGTTTCTTCCTCTACGGTGAATACTACCTCTAACGGAGGGTGTGGAATCGTTGTAGATGCTAAGATAGCCATACCATAAGCCACTGCAAATCCATCATCTGCTCCTAAGGTAGTTCCATTGGCATGTAAGATACCATCCTTTACATGCAAAGCAATAGGACTGTTAATAAAGTCATGCTCTACAGAATCTAATTTAGTGCACACCATGTCCATATGACCTTGTAGTATCACAGGTTCATGAGACTCATAACCTTCGGTGCCTGCTTTTTTTATGATTAGATTATACTGTTCATCTTGGAATACATCTAACCCTAAGTTTAGTGCCCAGCCCTTAATATAGTTAGAAATAGCTTGTTCGTGTCCAGATTTTCTTGGAATGTTAGCAATTTCTTGAAAGTAATTCAGAATATTATCTACATTATATTGTTCTATAATAGTTTGATCTAATGCCACTATATGTCTCCTCTAAATTAGTCGATATTCGGCCAACCTAATTCTTTACCGCCCAATAAATGTGCATGTAAATGGAATACAGTTTGACCTGCTTTCGCGCCTGTATTTAATGTTAAACGATATCCATCAACGGCAAGACCTAACTCTTTTGCTACCAACTTAGCAAATGGCAAGATACCTTCCACATAAGCTTCATTATTTTCGTTTAAATGAGCAATGTTAGACACATGGTTTTTGGGAATGATCAACACATGTACTGGTGCTACGGGAGCAATATCATGGAATGCTAAGAATTTGTCATTTTCTAAAACAACCTTAGCTGGAATTTCTTTATTAATAATTTTACAAAATAAGCAATCTTCTTTCATGGGAATCCCCTTTCTTATATGATATATTGTACTTACATAGTATATATTCACTATATCAAATATTTTCTATGTAGTCTATTATTTCTTTCTAAAAATAGTAATAGTTTCACCATCAGATGTTTTCCAGTAATCCCAACCGTTTGACGAAGAACCTCATACTAAATCTGCTCTATATTTCCACTAACACCACATCGCTATGTACTTCTGTTACGGTTCCACCTACAATATCCCCTACGCTAAATGTATGGTCTTGTTTAGGTATTTTACTGTGTACATATTCATTAGTTAATCCGTAATAGTAAAAGTCATCGCTTTGTTCGATGAGAACCTTCACAGGTTGGTTAAGAAAACGGTTGGCATAGGCTTTAAAACCTTCCTTACCAAGTTGATTTAATAAAGCTACACGTGTCTTTTTCACGGCTTCTGGCACTTGGTCTTCCATTTTAGCCGCTGGTGTGCCTTCTCGAATGGAATATGGGAAAGCGTGGATATGTGTAAAGCCAACTTCTTTCACTGTGCGCATGGTTTCCTCGAATAATTCGTCTGTTTCCCCAGGGAATCCTGCGATAATATCTGTTGTAATGGATAGATTCGGAATGCGGCTACGTAAATACTTCACTAAATCTTTGTATTGTTGCAAATTATAATGACGGTTCATAGATTTCAATACTGGATCTGAACCTGCTTGTAATGGTAAATGTAAGTTAGGGCATACACGAGGGTTCGTTGCCATTAACTCGATTAGTTCTTCCGATACTTCTACAGACTCAATAGAACCAAAGCGAATGCGTTCTAAGCCGTCAATGGTCAATAATTCACGCACAACACGGCCTAAGGTTGGTCGCTCAGGTAGTTCAATACCATAGTTACCAAGATGTATCCCTGTGAGGACAACCTCTTTATACCCATAAGCAACCAGGCGTTTTCCTTCTTCCACAATGTCTTCAATTTTTCTAGACTTTAATTTTCCTCGTGTATACGGAATGATACAGAAGGAACAGAAATTGTTACACCCTTCTTGTATCTTCATGAAAGCACGACATTTTTCGATTTCATTGCCAAATAAAGGCATTTCTTCGAAGGTAGACTCTTCCATTACATTACGAACGATGGAAATCTGTTCTTCTGTAGAAGGAATATTTTCTACTAATTCTACGATTTTATTCCGGTTTGCCGTACCGATGACAAGGTTAACCCCATCGATAGCAGAAATTACTTCTGGCGCTAACTGGGCGTAACAACCAGTTACTACGATAAATGCTTCTGGATTACGGCGTTTTGCTTGTCGGATCAATTGGCGTGATTTTTTCTCCCCCATATTCGTTACAGAACAAGTATTAATCACGTAAATAGAGGCTTCTTCATCGAAACCAACAGGAGTATACCCTGCTTTTATAAATAAACCTTTCATGGCATCTGTATCATATTGATTGACACGACACCCTAAGGTAGTAAATGCAACTGTCTTCATGAGACTCCTAATCTAGTAATTCATATTGAATCATACTCACAGCACTTAATGCCGCTGTTTCAGC
>CAUQLO010000013.1:0-37638 GCA_963518725.1 uncultured Veillonella sp.
ACAGCAAGTAGAATCGTTTGCCTTCGTAGAGGAACATAGGGAATGTGACCTTCATGGATGTATATTCCTGTTGGTATGTGCCATTTACAACGTTAAGCAAGAAACTAAGCCCTTCCGGCGTGTCTGGATAACGGCGCAACAAGTGCATCCATTCTTGTGAAGAAATGCCTTTCCATTCACTTTGAATGGCAGTCCACAAATCAGGTACTAACCCGCGATACATACGAGATATATCGCTCAAATACCGTTCATGAATGGTTAAGGTGGAGTCAATTACCTGAATAGATGCCCCTTTGCCTAATTTATGTTTGTGAAGGTGCTTTTCAATAACCTCCAGCGCCAAGTCTTTGTCTGCCACATAATAGGTAAAGCGCACTCGTTCTGCCTCAGGTTCAATAAAATTGGCACTAACCACAACATTTTCTCCTAAGGCTTTCATAATCGTCTTGTCTAATCGTCTGAACTGTTGTGCTACTCCTAGGGCCCCATCCAATGTGACATACACATGGTGCAAGTTCCCTACGTCAGCCACTACCTCTCCGTCTCGACGAAGCTGTGCGCCATAGGGAATCCCCAATTCCTCTAGGGAGATTAAAACCTCTTCCAATAATGCTGGCACATCTTCGAAGGAAAAGTAGAGCAAGCAATGGTCTACTTCTCCATTCTTCTTATACAAGGTTTTTCCTGGGCTCACCTCTCCTACGCCATGTACTTTATGTTCCATCAAGATTTCTAATGATTCTCGACATACATCATCAAATTGAGCAGGAATATATAGTTCATACTGGATTTGTTTCTTCTTTTCTTCTGTCGCCATATCTCTTAGTTCTCCACTGTACTCATTGTTTCTAACCATGATTACCACTATGTGGTGTCTCTCTTTCACAACTTGCTTCATCCAAGAGAGTCACAGAAATCGGTAGGGATTGCAAAATTTGTACCGCCAATGCACGGGTTGATTCAGTGGTGCGCACCATGCACAATCCCTCTGCATTGACCGTCGTCATGACCCCCACATATTCATAGCCTTCTAATATACGATTCACATAATTCGTATGCGTTCGGTCAATCTGAAAGTACACATACTGCGGATCATAGACAATGTCTTGTTCTTGCATCCTTAGCCTCCCTAGTTCGTTACAAACTTATTTTTGCTTCGTTTCACGGCGCATCATGGAGAACTCTTCCAATGGTGTGTCGATATATAATCGTAATTTCATTTGTGCATGTTTTGCCACATCAATGTCATTACCATCTTCATCGGTCATCCGTGTGATAACGTGTTTCACCAATGGTCCATTCGGTTGGCAGAATTCTACTGTTTCCCCGACTTTGAAATTGTTGCGTTGTTCCATATACGCATAGCCTTCTTCTGCATTGTATCCTTCTACTAAACCGATGAAATCATGGGTTTGTGTATTGGAAGATTTACCATAGTTCTGTGCTTCTTCCCCTGGTTTTTCCATAGCAAAGGCTTCTGTGTATGGACGGTGCGAGATTTTTTCTAATTCTGCATACCATTCATCACGTACATACCAATCGTCACCTTCTTCTAAGAATGTATCAATAGCTTCACGATACACTTTAGATACGGTCGCAGCATAGTGCACAGATTTCATACGACCTTCAATTTTTAAGCTATCTACGCCTGCTTTATACAACTCAGGGATATATTTCAATAAGCATAAATCTTTGGAGTTAAAGATATATGTGCCATGTTCATCTTCTTCGATTGGGTAATATTCGCCAGGACGGTTTTCTTCCACCAAATTATATTTCCAACGGCACGCTTGTGTGCAAGCACCACGGTTTGCATCACGGTTGGTCATGTAGTTACTTAGCAAGCAACGACCAGAGTAAGAAATACACATAGCACCATGAACGAAGGCTTCAATTTCGATATCTGCTTTTTCACGCATGGTTTTGATGTCTTCGATACTGACTTCACGGGCTACCACCACACGAGCCGCTCCTTGTTCTTTCCAGAACTCTGTTGTCAAATAGTTTGTTGTATTCGCTTGGGTGCTCACATGCAATTCCAATCCTGGAGCCACACGTTTGGCTAACAAGAAAATTCCTAAGTCTGCCACGATGATAGCATCCACCTTGATACTTTCCAAGAATTGTAAATACTCTTCTAAGCCTGTTAAGTCCTCATTGTGAGGAATGATATTACAAGTGACATAGATTTTTTTGCCATGACTATGTACAAATTCTACAGCCTCTTTCAATTGATCATTGTCAAAGTTCGAGCTTGCAGCGCGCAAGCCAAAGGCACGGCCTGCACAATATACGGCATCCGCACCATAGCGAATGGCCATTTTTAATTTATCCATATTACCAGCTGGCGCTAGTAATTCCATATGTCGTTTAGTCATCTATTTATCCTTTCCATACACTGACACTCATTCCATCTCCCATAGGGTAAATGGTGGTGTTATAGTGTTCTTTTTGTTCTACATAGGTTAAGTACTCTTGCAACCGTTTCACAATGGTTTTAAAGCGGCGTGGCGGCTCTTTGTCTCCCCGCACATAGCCTCGGAAGAGCACATTATCTGCTAGTACCACCGCCCCTTCTGCCAGCTTCGGCTCGATCAGTTCCAGTTGCTTTAAGTACTGTCCTTTCGGACCGTCTAAAAACACCAAGTCAAAGGGACCTTCCACAGTAGTTAGTAACTCTGTGGCATCCCCTTTCAGCAACGTAATTTTCTCTGCATAGTCCGATTGGGAAATGAAATGAGTCGCCATCCCATGGCGCACATCGTCTAATTCCATAGTGATGAGCTGGCCTTCTTTGTCCATATGTTTTGCCAACAACAAAGACGAGTATCCAATGGCAGTGCCCACTTCCAAGACCCGTTTCGGTTTGTACAAATCGATTAAGTCCTCAAAGAGTTCTACTTCCGATTCTCGTAAAATTGGCACATCATGCAGGAGTGCATAAATGCGTTGTTCATTTAAAATCTCTTTAATCTTCATAAATTTGATCCACTATTTTTAAATGTTCTTCATAGGTTTTCGTGAAATGATGATGCCCCTCTTTGTCAGCCACAAAGAATAAATAGTCTGTTGCCGGTGCATAGAGAACAGCCTCCATGGATTTGATGCCGGGGTTTGCAATTGGCCCCGGTGGCAATCCTTTATGAAGGTATGTGTTGTATGGGCTTTCTAGTTTTGTATCTTCAATGGTAATTAACGGTTTTGGATAGCCTAGAATGTATTGGATGCTGGCGCAAGATTCTAGAGGCATACCAGTTTTCAGACGTTGACGGAATACAGCTGCAATAATCGGTCTGTCTTCATCGAACTTCGCTTCTTTTTCCACTAACGATGCTAAAGTGATGAACTCAAAAATAGTCATTCCTTGGACTTCAATATCTTGACGCATTTTCGGGGTCAATTGACGATTCATTTCATCCGCCATAATAGCCATCACATCTTCTGCTTTGCTACCCACAGGAATCTCATAGGTACTAGGGAACAGAAATCCTTCCACCCGATAGGTAACAGGCTTCGTGCCTACCATGTACTCGTAAGGTGTATAGGTCTTTCCTTTTTCCATGAAAGCATACTGCGTATCGATACCTTGCTCCTCGATGCGTTTCCCAATTTCACCGATGGTAAATCCCTCTGGAATGGTGAGTGTCACCGTTTGTAATCTTCCTTGTTGGAGCAAACCAATAATCTCGCTTAAGCTAACGTGATGAGGGATTTGGTAATACCCATGTTGTAATTTATCCATGGTCCCTGTTAAACGCAAGGCTACACGGAATACCGTAGGTGACGTAATGAGGCCTCTTTCATAGAGCACATCGCCAATCTCTGCACCCGTTTGGTTCTCACTAATGACAACCGTTTCTACCTCTTCCCTTGATCCGCCAGTCCAAGGAATATAATACATACCTGCTAGCACGCCCAGTACGGTCGCCAACAGAATCGCTACACATCCGTAGATGTATTTTACATATTGTTTCACAGCAATCTCCTTTTCAATGAATACTATATTATACCATTTTAGGAGTGTATATAGCAATTTTTCTATATACAGAAAAAGGGCTGTTACGATTCTACAGCCCCTTTCATTATTTATTCTTCTTCACTTTCATCAAAGAAAATTTGTATACTTCGCCATCCATCTGCATGGACTGGTTCATCGATATGAACTATCAGCTGTTCTTCCTCTGTTCTACCTAGAGAATCACCGTCTGTTAACTCTTTGCCAGATGTTAGTACATAATTCGCCACGCTAAGGATATAATTCCAAGCACGCTCTGGATCCCATGGACAATGCAAGAATTCCACATTGAGTTGGCCGAACTCTTCCATGCCACTGGTATACAAAGATGTAGTTCCATCTTCTTCAAAATCGATATCAACCCACACTAGGTTCACCATAGGCAAGACATCATCTCGTAGGCGCTCCGTTTCTTTGTAGTACATGTCCGCTTCATAGAGGACGCCATTCGTATAGATAGCCGTCGTTCCTTTTTGTTGTGTTGCCACTGCAAGTAACTTCGACAGCAAAATGCTTTCTTCTAATGTATTACCCGTACCTTCTACGATACCAATCGCTACATAGCCCGTATGTTTCATAATCGCTTCTAAGCCATTATCAAACAGGTAATTTCTCAGCGCCCCTGCTTCTACTTTTTCTACCGCTTCTACCGGCATAGCAAAGGAAAATGGAGCTATCATCACTTTGTAGTCATCAATAACTAAAACGTGTGCTTCCTCCATATCTGCTTCTTCTATAGAGTCCACATCTTTCGTGACCACTGCTGCTCCTACTTTCATACCATTGGCACTCGTTGCGGAAACAATATCCCATTGAGCGAGCAAGTCCTGTTTAAATTGCTCCACATCAAAGGTAGCATTTTCTAACAATACCATGCCCATACATCCACTTCTAAGGGCTGTAGGACTCGTATCATCTTCTATGGTACTTTCAGCTAGGATAGCCATGGTGCTCATTATGAGCTGATTATCCTCGCTGTCGAGGTCCAATGCTTCTATATTCAAATTCATGATACGTTCCTTAACGCTTTCTAGAATGGAATCCGCTAAATTGTCAGACATTTCATCCATAATTTCTAACAAGGCGTGACTGAAAGACGAGCCCAACACCTCTAGCCTATGCGTGTCCCCATCATAATAGATCACCTGCCCTACATGACCGGATTTTGTTGGGTTATAGTCAAGATAAAGCCGCGATGCCTCTTCCCCTTCCCCAGTAGTCGCAAACAGGCACAGATTTCTCTGTTTAGAAGCACTCCGTACTTGTGACGGTTTTACATCAGACCCCAGTATATCCATGTTCATCACATCTTGTCCGTGAAGATCAAATTCCAACATTTGACGTGCTGACAGCAAGTAGAATCGTTTGCCTTCATAGAGGAACATAGGGAATGTGACCTTCATAGATGTGTATTCCTGTTGGTACGTACCATTCACAATATTGAGCAAGAAACTAAGCCCTTCCGGCGTATCTGGATATCGTCGCAACAAGCGCATCCACTCTTGCGAAGAGATACCTTTCCACTCACTGTGTATGGCAGACCACAAATCAGGCACTACCCCACGATAGATACTATATATATCTGTCATAAACCGTTCATGAATCGTAAGCCCCGAGTCTACCACATCGATTGTAGCCCCTTTTCCTAGCGCACTTCGACGAAGATACTTCTCAATGGTGCTCACTGCCAGGTCCTTATCTGCTACATAATACGTAAAGGTAGCCACTCCCTCTGGAATACGCAGTGTGGTACCGCTGACAACGTTATTTTCTTTCAAAGCCTTAGAAATTTTTGCATCCAACTGTTTGAACTGTTTCGCATCCCCTAATGACGCATCCAACACAACATGGATATGATGTAAATTGCCTAATTCTGCAACAACATTTCCATTTTGATATAACTTAGCACCACAAGGTACACCTGCTTCTCTCAAACAGAGGAGTATTTCCTCTACGAATTCATCCCCTTCATCCATAGAAAACCGAAGTACACAATGGTCAATTTCACCATTTTCTGTATACACCGATTCCCCTTCATGCACAGTCCCTATATCTTCTAACATATCCTCCATCAGTGCTTCTAATGAACGTCGAATCTCCTCGTCAAATTGGGCGGGAATATATAGTTCATATTGAATTTGTTTGCTCTTTTCTTCTGTTGTCATATCTCTTAGTTCTCCACTGCACTCATTATTTCTAAGTATGATTACCACCATACAGAAAAAGGACTGTAACCGGCCTGCCTCTTCGACAATCTGTTACAGTCCTTACTAGCGATTAGTCCATTTCTTCGTATAATTTAATGACTGCATCAAATTCTTCCTCTGTTGGAGGTAAGTATACGACTTCGCCGTCTTCCTCTTCCATGCGCGCGATGATTACTTCTGGCTCATCATGTTCAGTTTCGTCTTCTGGTGGAAGAGATACCAAGATAGCAAATGGTTTTCCATCGTATTGGATGACCATTTCTTCTTCGTAATATCTTTCGTCACCATTTTCATCTTCAATGACGATAACAGATACTTCACCTTCAAAATCTTTCTCGATCATAGTATACCTCCTTATGAACGACTATCTAAATAGCCTTGTAAAATGACAACTGCTGCCATCTTATCAATGACTTCTTTCCGTTTTTTACGACTTACATCAGCGGCAATGAGGGATTTTTCTGCCATCACCGTGGATAAACGCTCGTCCCAAAATACAACTGGCGTGGAGATGACTTCTTGCATCTTTTCCACAAAGGCTTCCGTTTTTTCTGCCCGTTCCCCTTTGGTACCATTCATATTTTTCGGCATTCCTACCACAATGGTGTCTACCTCGTATTCACGGATTAACTCCGCAATGCGCTGAAAGTCTTTTTCATGAGACGTGCGGCGAATGGTTTCGATACCTTGCGCTGTAATATATAGCGCATCACTGCATGCGACACCAATCGTCCGACTTCCCACATCGAGTGCCATAATTCGCATTATAATTGTTTCGCTTTCACATACTCTTTTACAAGTTCTTCAATGAGCTCATCTCGTTCGATGCTACGAATATCTTTCCGAGCATTGTTATAACTTGTAATATACGTTGGATCTCCCGAAATGAGATATCCTGTGATTTGACTAATCGGGTTATACCCTTTTTCCACTAGTGCTTGAAACACATGTTGGAATACTTCTTCTGGTGTTAACGGCGTAGTTTGTACCGGTTTAATCACCATTGTTTTATCTGAAAGATTCATACAATCCCTCCTTATTATGAGTTTTCTACTGAAAGTCTCATTTATCGTAAGCTTATCCAACCATGGATTGGATGGCTTCTTTACCTGCTGCTAAGGCTTGGTCCATCGCTGCTGGATCTTTACCACCAGCTTGTGCCATATCTGGACGGCCACCGCCATTACCACCAGCCGCTTGAGCTGCTGCTTTTACGATGTTACCGCAATGGATACCTTTGCCTACTACGTCTTTCGTAGCCATGCAGACGAAGTTCACTTTATCGCCACCAGCTGCTCCTAAAAGAACAACGCCAGATCCGATTTTATCACGAACCATATCTGCCATATCGCGCAATTCACCCATGTCGGATACTGGAACAGACGCTACCACAGCTGTTACATCACCTACTGCAAATTGACCAGCTAAGACACCATCAAGGTTACCGCTATTCAATTCTTTTTTCACTTGTTCTAGCTCACGTTCCACAGCTTTTGCATGGTCAAGTACTTGTTGTACTTTGCCTACCACTTCTTGTGGTTTTGCTTTCACAAGAGATGCTACAGATTTTAATGTATGTTCTTCTTGTTGTGCTAATGCAAGTGCTGCTTTACCTGTGACCGCTTCGATACGGCGTACACCAGAACCGATACCACCTTCAGAAGTAATACGGAATTGACCAATAAAGCCTGTATTTTCTACGTGAGAACCGCCACACAATTCAATGGAGAATTCTGGCACGGATACGACACGTACTTCGGAACCATATTTTTCGCCAAACAATGCCATAGCACCTTTTGCTTTTGCTGCGTCAATAGACATAGTTTCTACTTCCAATGTAGAGGCACGAAGAATCTGTTCGTTCACCATGTTTGTGATAATTTGTAATTCCTCTGCTGTTACAGGTGAGAAATGTGTGAAGTCAAAACGCAAGTAGTCTGGTGTTACCAAGGAACCTGCTTGGTTGACATGGGTACCCAATACGGAACGCAAAGCAGCATGCAATAAATGCGTTGCTGTATGGTTACGAGCCATATGTTGACGACGTTCTACATCCACTGCAAAAGTGACTTCGTCATTCACAGAGATGCTACCTTCTACCACTGTACCTACATGGTAGGTAGTGCCTTCTGGTAATTTTTTAGCTGTATGTACTTCTACTTTACCCAATGGGCCAACGATGAAACCAGTATCCCCTAATTGTCCGCCTCCTTCTGCATGGAATGGAGTCGTTTTTACGATGATCGTAACGTCTTGACCATCTTCTGCACGGTCGATGGCTTTCGCCCCTTCACCGATTAACAATACGGTGGATGCTGTGGCACTTTCATCGTCAGAAATATGTTCATTGGACAAATGTGTAATATCTGGAGTTGCCACTTTTGCATCTACGTCTTCACGCGCTTCGCGAGCACGAGTACGTTGCTCGTTCATAGCACTTTCAAAACCTGCTTGGTCGATGGTGAAACCTGCTTCGTGAGCGATTTCTTCTGTCAATTCCCAAGGGAATCCGTAAGTATCATATAATTTGAACACGTCTTGACCAGGAACTGTCGTAGCACCGTCAGCTTTCAATGTATCCAACAATTGGCTCAACATATCTAGGCCAGATGCCAAGGTTTGGTTGAAGCGTTCTTCTTCGTTCGCCACAACACGTTTCACAAAGTCTTGTTTTTCCACGATGTTGGAGATGGCGCCGCCCAAGATATCTACTACGATATCTACTAATGGCACCAAGAATGGACCTTGAATGCCTAGCAGACGACCATGGCGCACAGCGCGACGCAAAATACGACGAAGTACATATCCGCGACCTTCGTTAGATGGCAATACACCGTCTGCAATCAAGGCTACGATGGCACGAATATGGTCAGCGATAACTTTCAAAGAAATGTCTGTACTCGCATCAGTATGATACGTAACACCTGCTTTTTTCGCTGTGGCTTCGATAATTGGGAAAATCAAGTCTGTTTCAAAGTTGCTTTCTTTACCTTGTAACACAGATGCTAAACGCTCTAAACCAGCGCCAGTATCAATATTTTTCTTAGCCAATGGTTCATACGTACCTTCTGCTGTACGGTTGAATTGTGTGAACACGAGGTTCCAAATTTCAAGAAAACGGTCGCAATCACAACCTGGTGCACAGTTTGGATCGTCGCAACCACGTTCTGGGCCTAAGTCGAAGAAAATTTCGCTGTCTGGACCGCATGGGCCTTCGCCGATTTCCCAGAAGTTATCTTCCAAACGGCTGATATGGCTGTCTGGCAAACCGATTTCATTATGCCAAGTGTCATACGCTTCTTGGTCATCTGGATATACAGTAACGTATAATTTTTCTTTATCTAATTTGATGACTTCTGTTAAGAATTCCCATGCCCAATGGATAGCTTCTTTTTTGAAATAGTCACCAAAAGAGAAGTTACCCAACATTTCAAAGAATGTATGGTGACGTGCCGTACGTCCTACGTTTTCAATATCACCTGTACGAATTGACTTTTGGCTCGTCGTAATACGTGTACAAGGTGGTACTAATTTACCCGTAAAAAATGGTTTCAATGGCGCCATACCAGCACCAATCAATAACAAAGATGGGTCGTTATCTGGAACAAGAGAATAACTCTCTTGCTTTAAATGTCCTTTACTTTCAAAAAAATTCAAATACGCTTGGCGTAATTCATTTCCTGTCATGGTTTCCCTCCTAAAATTGTCTATTGCCTTTATTATACCACAGTTTTTGATGAAAGTATGCAATAAGGTACCGTCATTAACTTATATATGATTACGATACTTTCAACACTGATGTTATATTGTATTACTATCTACATTTCACCAAATTTACAAAAAATGTAATGACATACAATCCAATGGCTGTGAGTACAATCGTCCCCCCTGGTGCAAAGTCTAACCAAAAGGCACTGCACAACCCGCCGATGACGGATATTACGGAATAGACGGTAGCGATGCCCCATGTTTCTTTGAAGCCTCGTTTCCACAGATGAGCAGATGCCACTGGTACAATCATAAGGGCGCTAATCAATAAGATACCTACGACGGTCATCCCCATGACAACGACTAAGGCTGTTAAAACAGCAAAGATCATGTTCACACGGTTCACATTAATGCCTACGGTGCGAGCGATTTCCTCGTCAAAGGATGTGAGCATCAAGGAATGATACACGAATTTCATAATGATGCCCACCACGATGGCCACAACACCGATACCATAAATATCTGTCATGGTCACCGTCAAAATACTGCCAAATAAAAAGTTCAATAGTCCTGTGCTCGGCATTTTTACCAATGTGGAAAATACGATAGCCAGAGCTAAGCCTGCATAAAAGAATAATGCCATAATCATATCCGCATATTGCTTTTGATAGCGACGCACTAGTTCTATACCCATTGCGGAAAGAACAGTAAGCACTACGGCACCCAATGGAGGGTAGATTTTCAGCAAGGATGCCCCCGTCACACCTGCAAAGGCAATATGCCCTAATCCATCGCCGAGCATGGATTGTCGTTTGATAACGATGAACATACCGATTAAGGGACACATGAGCGCCACGATAAGGCCTGCTAAAAAGGCACGTTGCATAAATGTATAGGATAAAATATCCATCTTAACCTCCTATATGCCATGCCAAACGCGACCCTTGGTGGCTTTCCATAAATCCTTCGCAAGGTCCGTAATAACAAGCATGTCCATTCACACACAAAATTGTATCTGCCACTTGCACGGCTTCTGTCACATCATGGGTGACCATGATAACAGTAATATTTTCAGATTTTAGGGACCGCAATACGTCATAGATTTTTTTACTCGTATCAAAATCGATGCCACTCGTCGGTTCATCCAATAAAATGTAGTTCGGTTTGCGCGCCAAGGCCTGCGCCAACATAACACGTTGCTGTTGACCGCCACTGAGCTCTCCGATGCGCCGTTTCAAAAACGTCTGCATTCCCACTAACTCCAAGGCCTCAAGGATACGCCCTTTTCGGTCCTTTTTAGGTACGTGAAAGAGAGCCAATCCCACTACTTCTTCTACGGTGGCAGGAAATTGGGCTGCATTTTTATTGTAAATTTGTGGTACCAAATGAATGAGTCCTTTCATTTGCGCTTCCTTCGGACTAATCCCATCTAAACAAAGGTGTCCCGCTGTAGGCTCTAATAAGCCTGCCACCATACGTAACCATGTAGTTTTGCCGGATCCATTCGGTCCTACCACTAGGACGAACTCTCCTTTCGGTATGGTCATGGTCATATCGTGAATAACTGGTTGCGAGCCATAGGAAAATTGTACGTCTTGTATGTGAATCCCTGTATGCGTCATAGTAACTCCTGTCCGCTCTCCGCTGTATCTTAAAAAAGCCGTAATGACATCATCATTACAGCTTGTCTATTATAGTACTCGTTTTGCACCCACATAACGTGGTCCCCAATAGCTATCATCGATGTCTGCTATCGCCACACCACTACTGGATGTAGCACTGATGAATTGTCCATCTCCGATATAAATGCCAGAATGGGAAATCCCTGGTTCATAGGTTTCAAAAAACACTAAATCACCTGGTTGTAGATTCTGCTTTTCTACGTCTTTACCTACCTCATATTGTTCATCGGCTTGGCGCGGTAAATCATACCCGATTTTTTGGAATACATAGCGAATGTATCCAGAACAGTCAAACCCTGCTGGTGTGGTACCCCCAAATTTATAAGGTACACCCGTAAACGTATTGGCATAGGTCAACACTTCTTTTACATTTTTAGATGTCGCTTTCTGTGTAATATCTAGTCCCTTGATTTTGTTGTTTTTCTTTTTGAAAGTCAAACTTTGTGGGACGGCCTTGCCTTTTTTATGTTTCAACGTAGACGTAATCGCCATAGATTCTACCGCTCGATTAGGATCGATGTGAGATAGTAACAAAGCATCTTTTTCAGAGATTTCTTTCTTTTTTGACACCGTCTTCGTTGTCGCTGGCAGTGGTTTACCCATCAATTTTTTATAGGTCACCTCTCCCAATATACCATCTACCGTCAAGCCTTGGTCCTTTTGAAACAGTCGTACAGCCCACTTGGTGTTCGCATCATATTCACCTGTTTCTCTTGCTTTGTAGCCAGCGGCGATCAATTTCTTTTGAATGGTCGTGATCTCACTGCCTGCATCGCCATATTGGTACGCCCCTTGCACGGTGGCGCCCACCAAACCTAGAAACAGTGCAAATACAAGGTATTGTTTTTTCTTATCCGTCATAGAGACTCCTCTCTGATGTATACGATTATTTGTCGTGTATATGACAGTTGATGGAATCTTTCACCCAATATAAAGGTCGTTGTTTCACTTCTTCAAAAATGCGTCCTACATATTCGCCGATGATGCCCAATCCCACTAGCTGTACGCCACCTAGGAAGAAGATAGCCACCCCTAAGCTAGACCAACCGCTGATGACATTGTCGGAGAAGAAGTGAACAAATAAAATATGTCCAATCATTACGAGGCTCAATAGACCACAGAGTAACCCAATGTAGAGAGCCAAGCGCAAAGGCACTCTGGAAAATGCGGTAATGCCGTCTAGGGCAAAGCGCATCATTTTTTTCACACTGAACTTAGAGGTTCCTGCAAAGCGTGGTGGTGCCACAAAGTGAAACTCGTGTTGCACGAATCCTAGGTCACCCACGATGCCACGCAAAAATCTGCCATGTTCGCGGAAGTGTTTCAAGGTTTCCAAAGATTTACGATTCATCAATCGGAAATCGGAGCCCCCTTCGACAATCGGTACATTGGCTAATTTATTGAGCACTTTATAGTAATATTTTGATGTAAAAGATTTCGCCCAACTGGCGTCTTCTGTAGAATCACGGATGGTACGAACTACATCAGCACCGGCTTCCCAATGTTTCACCAATTCAGGAATCAGTTCTGGTGGGTGTTGCATATCCCCGTCCATGGTGATGACCGCATCACCTTTGGCATAGTCAAGGCCACAAGTTAACGCCAATTGATGCCCAAAGTTACGGGCTAGCAATAGGACTTTCACATGTGGATCTTCTTGACCAATATGGCGCAACATACCTGCACTATCATCGCTTGACCCATCATCAACGAAAATGATTTCATGATCGTAATCCATAGTCCCTAGGACTTCTTTGACTGTAGTATAAAATTTTTGAATATTATCTACCTCATTATAGACAGGTACAACGATTGACAGTAACATAGCTCCTCCTTATGATTCTTTACCTATCTATTTTACAGGATTGGAGCCTGTTTTGCAAACTTCAGTATGTATAGGGCGGTCTTTAATATGTATGACATAAAATACAACAATAGATTAGCAAATATTAGTGACAAATATATTTTATATCCTGTATACTGATGATAGTAGGATCAGCCTTTTCACTGTACGTGACTATTAAACGCCACAGATTTTCTCGTCATTGAATAATCAAAAACCTCTTTTATTTAACATTTATTTAGCACTTTTAACGTTCATTTCTTCACAATACATGTAAAGATTGTGATTCTAAACCCATTTAGAGGGTAATTTTATTTTACATTTATTTAGCACTTTTGGGGAAAATACTATGGAATTAACTACATTAGAAGCAATTATATCATTAAAAGAGTCTTCGCACGTTGAGTTCAAAAAAGCTAAAAATGACTTTCCAAAAGATGCCTGGAAGTCATATTCTGCATTTGCTAATACTGCAGGAGGTTATTTAATTTTAGGTATTTCTGAAGATGAATATAAAAAACCTGTTTTGACTGGAGTAAAAGATGCTGAAAAAATAATAACTGATTTCTGTTCCACCCTAGCTGATAGAGATAAAGTTAGCTTGAATCTTATAACGAATGAAGATATAAAAACAAACACTATTGAAGGGAAAAGTATAATTATTATACGAATCAAAGAAGCTAAAATCACGGATAAGCCCGTTTATCTTAACAATAACCTTGCTCATACTTACATTAGGCTACACTCGCAAGATCATTTAGTGGATACTCAGCAATTAAGTACAATCTTAAGAAATCAATCTGATCAATTAGATTATGAACTACTCCATAATTATGATATATCTGATTTAGATATAGATAGTATCAACAGCTATAAATCTATACTCTCTAAAAGATACCCTAACCTAAATTACTCAAACATGGACAACCAAAGTTTTTTGGAAAGTATCGGTGTATTTCGTAAAAACCGGAATACTAGTACGATACACCTAACAATTGCTGGATTATTATTTTTTGGTAAATACAATGCTATTACTGAACGTTTCCCTCATTATCATGTAGATTTTTTTGATAAACGTGGGAATTCACAGAGATGGAATTTTAGAATTGAGTCAGGCAACTTAGATTTCCCTGACTTGAATTTATTTAATTATTATCGTTTGGTAAATGAAAAACTCTTATTATCCATAAACAGAGACTTTGAACTTGATGAGTATACAATTAGAAAAAACCCTACAGATTTAGCAATTGCCTTACGCGAAGCATTTGTCAATATGATAATCCATGCTGACTACTTTTTAAATACAACAGCTTTGATTACAGAAATTCATGAACCGTATTATATTTTTATCAACCCAGGAATTATGAAAATTCCAATACAAGAGTTTTTCACTGGTGGTGCTAGGTCTTTGGTTCGTAACCCGCTTCTCGTTAATTTATTTACAAAAATGGGAGCCTCTGAACATGCCGGTAGCGGCAGCCAAAAAATAATTGATGTTGTCGTAAAAAACCGATTCAAAGCTCCGGAACTAGAAAGCGACTTAGAAAAAACATACTTAAAATTATGGGTAGCAGAACCTCTGGTAGATACATCCAATCTAAAAGATGATGAAAAAAAGGTGTATGCATTTATTTGTAATTCTCCAACTTCAAATACGCCATCCATTGGACTCACAAAAAAAGAAATTGCTGATGCATACCCTGACATAAGCACTGCTCGCTTAACAAGAATACTTAACAAGTTATCCGAACAAAAATTAATCTTAAAAATAGGAGGATATAAAAACAGGACTTACACTAGAGCAATTTCCTCATTAGAAATGATTCATCATTTAGGAGAAACTTATGATATTATGAAGCATATATTTTACAAAGATAAATCCGATTCATAACCATTAGATAAAAATAATCTTCCTCTTGTATCTGCTACTTATTATATCCCCAAATGTATAAGAAGGTCCCCTTTAGTTTACTTTGATTTATTTCAAATAAATTCATTGTATTAAAGGATGACCTTCTTTTTCTATTATATTTTTCGACTAACATTCTGCACTAACTGTACATGAAAGTTTTATATGTAAATCCTGCTATATATATTTCATGAACTCAGACATAACTGCTACCCCTGTGAAAGTGTGCTGTAAGCATTCTACATAATTATGTTCATGAATCCCCCCTAAGGCGATACCTTGCACATGAGGGTAGTACTCACGGATTTGTTGTAATAAGGTTTCTCCCCTCTCCACTCCAATCCCAGGGTGACCGTCTTTGCAGGCTGTAGGAAAGATTGGACTAATGAGGACGCACTCTAAATGGGGAATCTGTAAGGCTCTTAAAAAACTGATGTCATCTTCATTATGGACCGTGCTCCATACTGCTAGCCCGGTCCAATGTTTCCGAAGTATGTCCCACAGCCCTTGTTGTTCAGTTTGCCAATAGCGCATGAGATTGGTCGGTATATGGATCCGTTTTGCTTTTGCCAAGACCATACCTAATTGTTCTTGATTCATAATCACTTTTCCATGGTACACCACGGTATCACCAATAGCATTGCAGAGTTCTAGATACTCTTCAAAAGATAGGTCTGTATCACGGCACAGAATGTACAGCTTAGTATGATGACTTATCCAGTTGTCTTGTAACCCTGGTACTGTTCTTACCAGTGCCTCGCCATACGCTTCTATACTCATGTGGGCATCCAACAGTTCCCGATTGGTAATCCCCACCAAGATATCTATGCTAGGCTTGTTTATCTTCATAGAGCACATCGATATAATCACTCATCACCACTTGCATGCCTAAGGCTTTCACATCTTCCATGGCTTCTGCTACGGTTCTGCTGTCCGCAATTTCAAATTGTGCATCTCCTTCTTCTTGTTTCTTTGTATCCGAAGAATGTTCTCCAATGCCGGTGCTGACACCAGCTGAAAGTTTCGTCGCTGCCAATGGTAATACACCGTTACGGAATCGTGCCGTCTCTCTAGTGGAGATCGTAATATTCGCATAGGGCAAGAAGAGGCGATACGCCAAAATTACCTGTAATAATTGAGCTTCCCCTACATCCCCTGCGTTGATCGTATCATCGTTGACGATGGGCCGTAGACGAGGGCAAGAAATGCTAATTTCTCCATGCGGATAGGCCCGTTGCAATAAGTGCGCATGCAAAGCTGTGGCAAAAGCATCTTTCCGGAAATCATCCAATCCTAGTAAAGCGGCTAAACCTACCCCACGCATACCACCGCGCAAGGCCCGTTCCTGTGTTTCTAAACGATATGGGAAGATACTTTTATTGCCTAACAAATGCAATGTTTTATAGTTCTCCCAATTGTATGTCTCTTGGAATACCGTCACATAATCGCAACCGCATTCTCGTAGATACGTATAGTCTTCTACATTGGCGGGGTAAATTTCTACGCCTACTACTTTAAAATATTTCTTCGCCAATTCGCAGGCGCGACCAATATAGGAAATAGGACTGTGGCGCTCACTTTCACCGGTGAGAATTAAAATATCTTGTAATCCTGTTTTGGCAATATTTTTTAGTTCTTCCTCAATGCCCGCTTCATCTAATTTGGCACGATGAATTTGATTTTTACAATTAAACCCACAATACACGCAAAGATTGTCACAATAATTTGAAATATACAGCGGTGTAAACAGGTATACGGAGTTTCCGAAATAGCGTGTTCTCACCGCTTTTGCTTTCTCTGCCAGTTCTTCTAAAAAAGGCTCTGCCGCAGGGGACAACAAGACTTTTAACCCTTCTACATCGATGGTTTCTTCTTGTAACACACGGCGCACATCCTCTGCTGTGTAATGATCGTATGTATAGCGTTCTCGCTCCCCCAAAACGGTTTCTAAAATGGGACTTTCAATTTGATCCATATGGGGACGATATTTCCAACAGGGATCGTCTATATGGTATCTGGTAGTAGACATAGCTATTCCTTTCCTCATACTATCAATATATGACTGAGGCAATTTTCATATATTTCCACTCAGCATACATTCTTAAGTTCACTTACTCTTTCATAGATATATCTTACTCATATCGACCATGCATCAATATCTATAACATATCTTCTCTTATCGTAAAAATCCAGTCAACGGAGAGGACGCCTCACCGCCTACTTCTAATGTAGGACCTAATTTAGCTAGGTATGCTAAACGACCCGCTTGGATGGCTAGCCCAAAAGCTTTTGCCATGCCCCGAATATGTCCTGCGGAGGCTACAGCTGTGTTCGCCATGATAGCGGCGACCCCCATTTCCATGGCTTCCGCCGCTTGGGATGGAGCCCCGATGCCCGCATCGACGATGATCGGCAAGTCGATTTCATTGACTAAGATTTTAATGAACTCCTTCGTCTGCAATCCACGATTGGATCCGATTGGTGCCGCTAATGGCATGACAGCAGCGGCACCGGCATTTACCAAATCACGAGCCACTTCTAAATCTGGATACATATAAGGCAATACAACGAACCCTTCTTTTGCCAAGATTTCTGTGGCTTTAATGGTTTCTCCGTTGTGAGGTAACAAGTATTTCGAATCTTTCATAATTTCTACTTTCACGAAATCTCCGCATCCCGTGGCCCGTGAGAGTCTCGCAATGCGCACTGCTTCCTCTGCATCTCGGGCACCGCTCGTATTGGGAATTAAAATAGTATCCTTTGGAATGGCATCTAGGATATTTTCCACTTCGCCACCTACGGCACGGCGTAGGGCTAGGGTAATCATTTCTGCTCCCGCTTCTTCCAACACCGCCTCGATTAAATCGATAGAAAATTTGCCAGACCCTAAGATAAACCGCGATTGTAATGTATGGCCCCCAAGGGTCCATGTATCTTGTGTTTCCATATCTTGTACTGAACGTGTCATATTATGACCTCCTTAATCAATATCTTCACCGTGTAATAGTTGGATCACCGCATTTGCCATATGGCCGGCGCACACCATCACACGAGCGGCTGTAATTTTCCCGATGGAATCGATATCGCTTACACCGTCACCGCAGAGGTACCAACGATGGTGTCTCCGTTCACGGCGGATACCATTACTATCACCCCAACCAGCCATACCAGAACAGCCTACTAACAAAGGTTCTGTAGGGTGCGTTAAGATAACTTCTGTCATCCATGCTTTTGTCACCGCTTGGTCCACCGCTTCGATAATCATATCGTGGCCAGCTACCAATTCTTCTAATCGTTCTGGCGATAATCGCTCGTTGTGGGTAATGACTTCACACTTTGGATTCATGCGATTTAGATGCCCTTTCATGGCCTCCACTTTCAATACTCCCACATCATTCACATCATAGTACTGACGGCCTAGGTTGCTTTCATCCACTACGTCAAAGTCCACAATTTCTAATTGTCCAATGCCGGCGCGACACAATGCCACCGCCACATGGGATCCTACACCGCCCACACCAATGAGGAGTACTTTTTTATTGCTTAATGCCTCCATTTAGCCACCTCCTACAAAGGTTACCACTTCCATTGTATCGGCAGGGCTCACACGAGTGGATTCCCAATCTGTTTTAGATAGAATCTTTCCATTGTATTCCACCACAATGCGATCCATGCGAAATGATAAGGCTTGTAGTACTTCTTGTACCGTTTGCCCTGCAAAATCATAGGTTGTTCCATTGACTTTCATCGTATCCTCCTCACTATAGCCTATGCTATGTAATACAGTTCCAACTAGGGACCTAAGAGTTCTAATACATCGTTTCTCTTATTGCATCTAGTATAAAAAAACAGCACGAAAAACCATACCCGCGGTGGTATGCCCCTTCATGCTGTAGCACTCTATCGTCTCACTATTCTGTTCCACTAGTACATCCACGGTGATGCACCTCCAGTCTGTATCCCTATGGGATAGACCATCCTATGAAAGATACAAAAAAGGACATCCTCTTGGATGTCCTCGGTATGACGAATCAAACTTATCCTACGTTGGCATTATCCAAATCAGGTTATGGGTCAAAACATTCGTTTACTCTCAGCCATAAGGCTCCCCAAAGTTCTCTTTCAGTATACGCTGATACGCCACAATTTGCAAGTGCGGGTATCATTTTTTTATTGACTACATCATGGCACTATTATCCTCTGCGAGCAGATACAGATGCATAATTTTTAATCACTACAATCGGCGTCATTTGACTATCGTTGCCAAATGGATTGTCGATTAAGATCTGTGCGATTTGTTGCGGTTTCAATCCACGGCTATGGCCCAAAATCGCCGCTCGTTTCAAGTCGTTCACGTCAGCTACGCAAGCCCCATAGGCACCTGTTGCTTTCATAATCGCATCTGCCACGGCATGTGGTTGTTTTGGTCCATAGACGATGCATTTATCGAAAGGAGGCATCGTACCTGTTACGTCATCTGTTAAAGATGCATGGCGTGCCATTTGGTAAAATACGCCAGATTTTTTAAACACTTTCGCCACAGCGCCACAAAGGAAGGCAAACATCATTTTCCATTCCCCTTCTTTGTCCATCGCTGCTTGCATGCCATAAATGGATGCCATGGAACCGTCTGGATGAATGAAGCGGTTCATCAATTTAGCTTGCCAAGATACGTTCAACTCTTCTGGACGGGTGAACTCCCCTTGTGTTATGGCCACTACAGATTCTGCGACACACACAATGTCTTCTGGGCCAATGTAAGGGCCTGCAAATTCTACAATAGCTTCTACGATATCATCTTTATTCGTCAAAATGCGCGTAGGAATCGGTAAAAGTTCTAATTCTGTCATGGTACTACCTCCTATTTACGCATAGCAATTTCTAACTCTTCTGCAGTTAGAGTAATTCTAGTTTTAGAAATGCGGTATGCCTCACGGCCCACTACTTGATGATAAATATCGATCGGCATATCTGGGAATCCTACAATATCTTTGCGGATGTTGCCGTTCTTGCCAGTCAACACAACGCGCACACGAATGGTGCCACCTTTTCTTTGTTTGTAAATCAACGCTTCCCAATAGCCATCATGACGTTCATGATTTGCATCGGTTAACCACGATTGAATGGACACATTATCGAATTGCTCTTGTGGCAATAAATGGCGTGGAAACATATCCATAATAGTTCCATATTGTTTTCCTTTATTCACAAAGGGAATATCTGTAGACAACACGACTTGATCAAAACTAATATCTTCCACCACAAATGGAGTGCGGCGTTTTGCTAAGATAACAATATCTTCGTTGCCTTGGCGCCACGCAAAGATGCGGAATCCAATATATAGCACTGCTATAATACAAGCAATCCACACTAGGGTATCTATGACTGTGTAAATATACATATTTCCTCCTATAGAGTAATGAGCTTAGCTGTTAAACTAGCATCTTTGAAAATATCTTGTACGATGGGAGTCACTCGTTCTGCATGACTGGTGACACATACTTGCATGGTCCCTATGCGACCGCTGGTCTGCTCTAGGTCTTCACCGTACAAGATAGCGCCCACTGCATCCGATGTTTCCCATGCAGGGTCTACAAAGCAAATTCGATCGTCCGCTAGCTCTCGCAAGACAGGTTCTACTAATGGATAATGGGTACAACCTAGAATGGCCACTTCTACATTGGCATCTATCAATGGTTGTACATATTCTTTAGCGCACTCCCGCAGTAGTTCATCATCTAAATGACCTTCTTCAATGCACGCTGCCAAATCTTTACAACCTTGTTCCACCACTTTCACATGTGGTTTTAAACTGTGCACTGCATCCATATGCTTATGACTATTAATGGTAGCCACCGTAGCCATAATGCCTAAGGGCCCCTTTCGCTTTTGCTTCACTTTAATGCGCAATGCATCGTGAATCCCTTGGGACATGCCCACGATAGGTACATCGAATCGTTTGGACAATACATCTAAAGCCACTACGGAGAATGTGTTGCAAGCGATGACGATCAATTTTACCGGCTGAGCCACCAAAAATTCTGCAATCTTTGTGGCGATGACTTCAATTTCCTCGATAGTCCGATTTCCTACTGGATTATTGGCACTGTCTCCGACATAAATAAAATCTTCTTCTGGAAATTCCTGTGCCAACACAGATAATACAGATAATCCACCGATGCCAGAATCGAACACTCCAATAGGCAATTCCTTCTGTATGGGCGACATTCCCTATTCCTCCTCTGCTACGGCTTTCATAGGTTTAAAAAATACATCTGGTAAACGAATAATTTTACCTGTTTCTTTGGCGGTAAATACATTTTGCGTTTCCCCCATACAGATGAGGGCCCCATCGCTTTCACGGACAATGCGATAGGCGAAAGTACATTGAGCCCGCGATAGAGAGGCTACGTTTAATTCCACCCGCAATACATCGTCAAAGCGAGCCACTTCCTTGTATTCGCAACTCACTTTTGTAATAGGAAAGACGATGCCCTCTTGCATCATATCCCACAGACTGATGCCACAACGGCGGAAATATTCAATTCTTCCCATTTCAAACCATCGTAAGTGATTCGTATGATGGGCAATCTCCATCATGTCCGTTTCGTAAAAGCGGACGCGCAATGATGTAGAAATCATCGTATACTACCTTTCCTATGCAATAAGAGGCTCCAAGGAGCCCCTTTTACTCATTAATCAATTGATCCGATAGGCACAAATTTTTGTGCTTGTTCTTTATGGCTAGCCTTAATATAGCGATTGGCTACTTTCATAGCAATGCTCAATACAGCTACATCATCTACCCAGCCTAATCCTGGCACGCTATCTGGGATAAAATCGATAGGTAAGATTAAATATCCCAAGGCACCTGCGATGACAGCTTTCACAAATGTTGGTGTGTCCGCATCACGTAAACAATAATATAACATAACAGCTTTTCGAGCAAACATAATATTGCGGCCCATGCGATTCACAGTGGACATAAAGGCATCAGATGTAAAGGTTTTTCCATACTTAAGGATTTGCAAAATATTCATAGTTGACACCTCTGATTATTGTTTGAACTTATCTTTCGCTTGGTCTGCTAACTCGATAGCTTTTTCTTTGGTTTGTTCCGCCAATTCTACAGCATTTTCCTTGACTACTTCCGCTTTTTCGCGAATGTCATGGACCGCTTCATGTGCTTGGTCAATAGCTTTCGCTGTGAACGCAGATGCTTTTTCTTCCACTTGTTGTAATGCTGGTTCTACCACATCTTTTACTTGTTGCAATGTTGGCTCTACCGCCTCTTTTACGTCTTGCATCACAGCTGTTGCTTTTTCTACCACTGGTTCTACTTTAGTTTGTAAAGAATCGTTTAATGTTTGGCGCACAGTATCTGCTTTTGCATAGGCAGCTTGTGTATAGGCATTCGCTTTCGATGCCGATGTGCCTGCCATAGCCCCTGTTAAGGATAAGGCTTCTGTCGCGATAATTTTAAGCAAAGAGCCTACGCCTTTTGCTGCATGGCGAGCATTGTCTAACAATTCTTCATTACCACTTTTTTCTATAGTATCTTTCACTGTGGATGCCAAGATAGATACAGCACCTACGGCTAAGTCTTTCACGGCTCCTACATTGGCCAATACTTCTGGGGATACGAAAGATCCTGCAAAGCCTTTTGCCCCTGCTAAATAGTCGTTACCAGATACATTCACATCGCTCAAGAAATCTGCGCTTTCATTGCCTAATGGTTTCTCACGAAGTGGTGTATTCGCTAATGTTACCACCGTTTCTTTATTATGTTCATAAATTTCCACCAAACGTTGGCGATAACTTTCATAGTTAGGACATACTGGCATGCCTTCTTCGATCCATTGCGCAGCTAGTTTGCCTACACCGTAAGTAATGGCTGCTGCCACTGGCACACGAAGAACCACGGTTGGCACCAACGTGCACACCAAAGCTGCTACAGCGCTGCCACCAAGGCCTACTAAAAAACTAGTAACGCCTTCTTTGGCAGGGCACACGCCATAGACTTGCGCAATACGACTTACCATATATACATCATTGGCCAATAATCCCGCATATGTAAAGCTTGGCAATGCGGCAATCCCTGCTGCACGTGCCGCGCCCCAACGGCAAATACTTTCTACTTGTTGACTTACATCTGTTGCTTGCACGAATGTATCGTTATTGTATTCCAACTGTTCCATAATCGTCTCCTATACTTTCCACAAAACACTAAGTGTCAATGTACTTACTACCCCTATTGTA
Source organism: uncultured Veillonella sp. (assembly GCA_963518725.1). GTDB lineage: Bacteria > Bacillota > Negativicutes > Veillonellales > Veillonellaceae > F0422. The sequence goes on from CAUQLO010000013.1 coordinate 23,624, forward strand.
TCAAATTTCCCTAAGAATTACCAACTAGTTAATCCTCCATCTACGGTCCATGCGGCACCGGTCACAAAGGATGCTTTCTCACTGAGTAAAAAGGCTATGACTTCACCTACCTCTCGTGGCTGCGCAATCCGTCCTAATGGATAGTGTAATGCCATTTCTTCCTTGGCTTTCATAATATCTCCAGACGGTTCATTAGCTAATTGTTTCGCCACTAAGGATGTATCCACATCGCCTGGGCACACGCAATTGACGCGCACACGATGGGGTGCCATTTCTAGTGAAAGTGACTTAGTAAAGCTCACTACGGCCCCTTTCGATGCTCCATATACGGTACACGCTACATTGCCTTGCAAACCTGCATCGCTGGAAATGGTTACAATACTACCATGTACTTGTTTTAAGTAGGGCGCTGCCGCTTGGCATAAAAAGACGGTACCTTTTACATTAGTTCCAAACATTTCGTCAAAATTTTGTTCATCTACATCGTCTAAGAGGCGCTCTTCATAATATCCCGCAGCTGTCACGAGGGCATTGAGATTTCCAAATAGGCGAACTGTGTCCTCCACGATGCGACGACAATTCATCACCTTACTCACATCGCCTTGTACAAAGCGCACTTTCGAGGAAATGCGGCGCAATTTTACCACCGCTTCCTGTCCGTCCCATTCGTTGCGGCCATTGATGACCACACACCAACCTTGTTTCAATAACAATTCTGCTGTGGCAAACCCGATACCTGACGTACCGCCGCTGATCAATGCCACTTGATTATCACTAAATGCTTGCATAGTTGCTCCTATTATATAATTCCCTGTGAAAGTAAATAGTCATAGGATAATTTAATTAACATCGTCAAGGACATGGAGATAAATAAGAATCGCACCAGTCCTGCGCCTTTCACCATGGCTAATTTAGAACCTGTAGTGGCCCCAATAATTTGTCCTGCTGCGACTGCCAAACCATAGCCATAGTTAACTTGATCCATATAGATAAACACCATTAAGGACCCAAAGTTACTTACTGTGTTCAGCACTTTGGCATTCCCCGAGGCCCCTAAGAAATCGTAGCCCATAAAGAGGAAATAGAAAATTAAAAACATGCCTGTACCAGGACCTAAAAATCCATCATATAAGGCGATGATGATAGCCACTGCTACATAAGCAAATAATTTCCATCCTGATTTGCGTTCCACTTGCGCTATGGCACCCCAATCTTTTTTGGTAAGTACCACAATGAATACCGCTAGCAATAATACAATAATAAGTGGTTTTAAAAATGTACCTGGCACATAGACTGCGATGTATGCCCCAATCATGGACATGATAAGGGTAAATGGCATAATCCGTTTCACAAAGGACCAGTCCACTAATTTATTTCTTGCAAAGTTAAGCATCGCCGTTCCTGATCCAAACACGCTAGATAGTTTATTCGTTCCCAAACACATAGCCACTGGCATATTTGTCAGCATTAATGCTGGCAAGGAAATCAGTCCACCTCCACCTACGATGGAGTCAATAAATCCTGCTAGGGCTCCTGCAAAAAATAATATAATACCTATGAGTAAATCGCCTTCCATAGTATGAGCCCTCCTCTCTTCATCACTTTGATGTGTCCGCTTCTGTTACTTACTCTTCAATACGAGGCAATATTTTATTATATCCATCAGCGCCATAGTTTAAGCACCGCTTCACACGACTAATGGTAGCGGTACTAGCTCCTGTTAATTCTACGATTTGATCGTATCCAATACCGTCTTTTAATAACTTCGCCACTTCTAAGCGCTGCGAAATAGATTTCAATTCCCCAATGGTACAAATATCTTCAAAAAATTCATAACATTCTTCTATTGTTTCCAGGGACAAGACGGCACGAAATAATTGGTCGTGCATAGGATTCTTTAATTTCTGATTCAATCTAATTACTCCTTCATCGATTCTATTCAGAATGTACTTTCTTTCACTACCATTATACCATAGGAAGTGATATACATATATCATAATTTCACTTATACCATAAAAAAACAGAGGGCAGTCGATACTATGGCATCAACTAACCTCTGTTTGAGTACTGTTGGTGTATTTCAATTCTTAGAAGGCAGGGATGATAGATCCTTTAAATTCTTCTTGAATGAATTTACGCACTGGTTCAGATTGGTAAATAGACAATAACTTTTTATAGGTTTCGTTATTTACATCTTCTGTGCGAACAGCGATGACATTAGCATATGGAGAGTCTGTGCTTTCCACCACAACAGCATCTTTTTGTGGATTCAAACCAGCTGGGATAGCATAGTTTGTGTTCACTGCTGCTACGTCAACGTCGTTCAAGGAACGGGCAATTTGTGCTGCTTCTAATTCGCGAATTTCAATATTTTTAGGATTGCTTGTAATATCCGCTACGGAAGATTTTACATTACCCCCATCTTTCAATGTAATCAACCCTGCTTGTTGTAATAATAACAAAGCACGACCTCCATTAGTTGGGTCATTTGGAATCGCTACAGTAGCGCCATTTGGTACCTCTTTCAAATCTTTATATTTGTTGGAGTAAATCGCCATCGGCAACAAGATAGTTTTGCCGATAGATTGAATTTTCAAGCCTTTATCTTTTACTGTGTTATCCAAGAATGGTTGATGTTGGAACGAGTTTACCTGTAACTCTTTTTGGTCTAACGCAATGTTTGGTTGGATGTAATCGCTGAACTCAACAACTTCGATGTTTAATCCTTGTTTTGCTGCTTCTTGTTTTACAAATTCCATAACTTTTGCATGAGGGCCTGCCGTCACACCTACTTTGATCGGTGCATCTGCTGCTGGTTTTGCTTCATCTTTTCCGCATCCCGCTAATAATAGCACCAAGGATGCAATGGCTAATAAGCCGACTAAAATACGCTTCATAAGATCTCCTTTATTTTTTATTCACTTTACGGGATAAGTAGTCACCTGCACTTTGGATGACTTGTACTAATACAATTAAGATGATGATAGTCGCTAACATCACGTCCCCTTGGAAACGTTGGTATCCGTAACGGATTGCAATATCCCCAAGACCGCCACCACCGATAGCACCTGCCATGGCAGAATAGCTAATTAAGTTAACGATTAGCACTGTAATATTGTCAATTAATGTTGGTAATGCTTCTGGCAACAACACTTTCCAAATGATTTGTAATGGTGTAGCACCCATGGATTGTGCTGCCTCGATAACGCCGCCATTCACTTCTTTAATGGCTGTTTCCACTAACCGCGCCAAGAATGGAATGGCCGCCAATGTCAATGGCACGCAAGCTGCGGTCGTACCAATGGATGTGCCCGCCACTAATCGAGTGAAAGGAATGATGGCTACCATCAAAATAATGAACGGAATGGACCGTGTAGCATTGACAATAGCGCCTAACACTTTGTTGACCGCTTCATTTTGCATGATATGTCCACGACTAGTGATGACTAAAATCACGCCCAATGGAACCCCTAATAGAACGGCTACCACTGTGGAAATCACCGTCATTTGTACAGTTTCCAAGAAGCCTTGTAACAATAAATTAATGATTTGCTGTGACATAACCGATCACCTCGCTTCCAATTGGTAAATTATGTAAGTAGTCGATGGCTGCTTCCGATTTAGCTCGCTCGCCTTTTAGTTCCACAATCAAATGTCCAAAGTTCATATCTTGAATGTAATCGACGCCACCAAATAAGATACTCACATCGGTATCAAATTTCCGGATAATACTTGCCACCACTGGTTCGTCTGTTACATTGCCTTTGAAAGTCAATCGTACAAGCGGATTGGCCCCTTCCACCCAAGTATCGTTCAACGTTAAATGGGCAATGGCATCTTCTGGCAAGTCATGGCTGATGATAGCAGACACGAACTCTTTCGTTGTAGCTTGTTTTGGCTCTGTGAACACGTCCACAACAGGACCTTCTTCAATGATCGTACCGCCTTCGATAACCGCTACGCGATCACAAATCTCCTTGATGACATTCATTTCATGCGTAATCAATACGATGGTTAAGTTCAATCGACGATTGATGTCTTTCAATAATGCCAAAATAGATTTTGTTGTTTGTGGGTCGAGCGCTGATGTGGCTTCGTCGCATAACAGCACTTTTGGATTGCTTGCCAAGGCACGAGCAATGCCTACCCGTTGTTTTTGTCCACCGGACAATTGGGATGGATAATTGTCCAACCGGTCCGATAATTTTACGATTTCTAAAATTGGTAAAATACGTTCTCTAATTTCTTCTTTTGACAAGCCTTGCAATTCCAATGGAAATGCTACATTGTCGTACACTGTGCGTGATGAAAGTAAATTAAAATGTTGGAAAATCATACCGATGTGTTTTCGTTCTTCACGAAGTTCTGCTGTGTTCAACTTCGTCAAATCTACACCGTCCACAATAACGGAACCAGATGTAGGTCGTTCCAACATATTAATACAGCGAATTAAAGTAGATTTACCTGCCCCAGATTGACCGATAACACCAAAAATTTCGCCTTCTTGTATAGTTACATTAATTTCTTTCAAGGCTTCCACGCGGACAGCACCTTCATAGACTTTTTGAATCTGTTTAAGTTCTATCATGAAATCCTCTCCTTTTCAAACTAAATAAAATAAGAGCTCTCAGTTACCTAAGAGCTCTTGGGTATGCCTAAATTGTACAATGTGAGTAGACAAACTGTCAACAATTCCTAGTATACCGCTTGCCTATCGTTCGTTATAGTTAAAAGTTATATCTTATTACGTAGGGTTATTTACTCTTTATAACACTATAGTAATGCCACCTTAATAATACTCTATTACAACTATTATCTTAGTAATACTATCTTAGTGATAACTCCTTACTATTAATACTTTACTGTTAGCACCTTGCTACTCGGTAAAATTTTCAGTATCGCTAGCAATTATTCCATCTCTATGTAGGGTATACCTATTGATACCAGACTTCTTTATCGCAGTCTTATATCTTTTTTAGTCTTGTTTCTAAAGTTTAATACCGCCACGTTTTGCAATGAAAGCCGCTAAAAAAATACCGCAACTACCTGTAATCAGCTGTGGCCAACCCATGCTGAATAAGATGCCTTTTTGCATCGCCTCAGGAATGCCTGGCATCAATTGGAATAAAGCCAAGAATAATCCATAGAGAACTACACTTTTTACGATAGCTCCTGTCACAGCTGTTACCCACACGCGGTTTGTACCTAACACTTTCACAGTCACTGCGTAAGCCATACTACCAATAGCTACCACTGGTACAAAGAGGGGGATTGTTAACATCCCTTGTAAAAATGCCATCAACGGTGTGACGCAAGCTACTACAAAGCCACTCCACAATCCATATCGCCATGTAGCTAGCGCCGTGCATGCGCCTACGATGGATCCTACTAAGAATTGCACTAAACCGTGCATAGGAATAATCATGCGAAGAAAACCTTGGCTTAGCAAGGCAATCGCTAAGAGTAAGGCACTTCCTGTTATCGTTTTTACTGACATTATGCTAATCCTTCTTCCATTAAATGTTGCAATTGTTCTGCTAATACTTTCGCCGCTTTACCCGGTGTACCGTCACCTACAGGTTCACGGTTTAGAGTAGTTATGGGGATGATGCCACCAATGGTGTCAGTGAAGAAGATTTCGTCTGCATCTTGTAAGAAAGCTTCATCAAATTCACGTTCAATCACAGTAATCCCCGCCGTTGGTGCAACACGAGTGACCACTAACTGACGTGTGATACCTTTTAGAATGTGATGATCTGCTGGATGCGTATAACATACGCCATCTTTCATGACAAATACATTGGAAGTAGCCCCTTCTGTAACAATACCATCACGCACTAAGATAGCTGTGTAAGCACCTTTTTTCTCAGCCTTCGTTTGAGCTAAAATATTAGGAATTAAGTTTAACGTTTTAATATCCACACGAGCCCAACGTTCATCCGGTAAGGTTATAGCTTTCACACCTTGTTGCAAAGCCCCCAAGTCCGTTGTAATCGGTTTGATAAACATATACATTTGCGGTTCTAATTTAGAACGTTCAAAGGCATGATGACGAGGTGTGACACCACGAGTAATTTGCAAATAAATATAGCCATCGGTAATTTCACTTTGCTCAATCATAACTTCATGCAACTCTTGCAATTCATCCGGTGGCATGCGCACAGGAATATCCATTTCACGCATCGAACGATATAAACGATCTTGATGATAGGAAAACGCGAAAGCGCGTCCATTGTAAACACGCACCACTTCGTATACACCATCACCAAAACAATAGCCTCTATCATCAAGACTAACCACCTTAGCCCCTGGCTCAACCATTTCACCATTAAAATAGGTTAATTCTTTCATGTTAACACCTCACTATTTACATAGGAATCAAGTATTACTTTCATTATAGTACAAGGCAATGTAAATTTCTACATCTATTTACAACAAACCTAACCACTGTATAGTTTGAGAAGGAGTATATTGCGGTCTTCCCATCCTCTGAGGAACGCCGTTACGAGTAGTAGCCTTGTGGCGTTCCTTTCTACCTGAATCACACAAACGCAAGAAGACCGTAACATACCCCTGAACAAACCTAACCACTGTATCAGTTTGAGAAGGGGTGTGTTACGGTCTTCCCTTTGCCTATTCAGTTACAAACGCCACAGGCTACATAGCAAAACCAGAGACGACTTATTTTCCTAATAGATATCCTCTCAGACCTTTTGGCAACTGTTCTAGCACCTTTGTCACTGCAAAGGACAGAATCACCGCACTCACATACATACACACAGTTGTCACTGTCGTATATCCTAATCCCGCGATTTTCAACACTATATCTATGAGAATTAACATAAATGGATGCACCAAATAGATCCCGTAGGACGCATTGCCCAGTTCAGCCCAAAATGTTTCTACTATATCACTCATGGTCGATACTGTGAAAGCCCACACAAAAAAGAGACATCCCATCCCTGTGTACACCAATCCTTGCGGGCTCAATTGGTGGACTGTGTAGATAGCCTCTAACCGAGTATATCCCCACTCTGCCATCACATAGTAATAGGATCCTAGCATCGCAACCAAGGATAAGATAAAACCAATAGTCATTGCGAATCCATGAGCATCAATCCACTCTAACATGGTATCAAATCGCTCTGCTAACACGCCCCCTAATAGGAAAATCCATATATAAAAACCTACGAAATAATTGAGGCGCATACTGAAGATATACTGCAACCAGTCTTGTGAAAATTGCACAGAACCTGCCATATAAGAGGACCAGTAATTCACTGCCATTTGCAAGAAGAACAATACTGTCATGGATAGAATAGGAGCTTTCAGTATACGTCGCAAAGCCCAGCGCCAAAGTGGCATGAGCCCATAAAACCAAAGGAGTATGACTAGAAAATACAGGTGATACATGCCATTGCCAAAGAGTAAGGTCAGTCCCAACACATGTGGCATAAGCCCCCATGCACTATGGGCAAGGATGGCATTGTATGCCGTGTATAGGATAGTCCACACGATATATGGATAGAGCACCACCTGTGTGCGACGGCGCAGAAAATTCGAATAGGAAAAGTCGTCCTCTACCGATGTGTGATAGAACAATCCAAAGGCGGATAAGAAGAAAAAGGCAGGCACTGTAAAGCGCGATACAATTTCCAATAGTCCTAATAAATGTATATTAATCGCAGGGTTTGCCAATGCATAGGACCCCACATGAATACCGATGACGCCTAGCATGCACAGTCCTCGTATATAGGTGATCGCCGGTATAGCTGGCTTTCTCATAGTTCCTCCAAAAAAGAGGGGCTTAGCCCCTCTCTCCTTGTACGTTATTACTTTATTGAGCCTTTTCTTTGACTTTACCGGCTTCCGCCTCAGCCTTTTCCTTGGCTGCTTTCGCTTCCGCTTCTGCCTTCGCTTTTGCTTCCGCCTCTAGTCTTGCTCGTTCTGCTGCTTCCCGTTGTAATCGCAATTCTTTTTGCAATGGTGCTACTGGCTCACGATAGACAGTAATGTCTGTTTCAAATAAGCGTCCCCAAGGGAATCGTGCCGATACGGTACGAGGGTTTACTTTTAAATAGGTTTCCGCAAAATCTTGCACCCGTTCCCCTAAGTAACTTTCTAACTTTTCATTTAAAGTACCTGTATACTTCACATTGTCTGTACGGATAGAATCCTGCATGCGATACACAGATTTACGGATATTGGCTTGGTACGCCCAATTGTCTAGATATTGTTGGGTCAACATATTGCGATGCTCTTGTTCTCCCATATGAACACCTAAAATACCTTGCGCTATAGCATAGCCAATGGTATTGCTCGCTGTGTTCCAGCCATTATAGGCCGCCACACGGTACAGTAAATCTCGTTGGTATAACCCGTATACAAGAGTGTTGTCCGACCCATTGGAGTAGGCAATATCTGCAATACTCACAGGCACACCTTGTGCCATAGAGGCTTGAATATGATCCAAGAACTCATTAGTACTTCTAGAAATCATTGGAAAGTTCTCAAATGCTTCTGACTCGCCAGTGACCATGCCCAACGGCGTATTCACCGCCAAGAGAACCGTTGGTTTTCCTTTGGCTTTCATCGTGCCACCTACGGCCACCACATGTTCTGCAATTGTTTTTTCTACCTTCTGATCTTCATAGTGAGGCACTGTATCGCCGCCACCTCCCAATGGGTACATAACCTCAAAGGTTGGGGTTAAATGATTGCGGTCCACATGATCGCGAGCAATCAACAATAGGCCTAGTTGATCCGCTCCTGGGAAACTGCCATATTGCTTAGGTGAAAGTCCTTTACTATACTTCTGCAAGTACCGCCCTTCCATAGCCGATTGCGATAAACTACTAGTATCATCATGGCCTAAGGCAAAATATTGGAATACGCCTTTTTTGGTAATATCAATTAACTCGCGATTAATTTGCATATTCTTTTGACGGCGATGGAACCAATCTTGTAAAAATTCTACTGGCACCGTCGCTTGCAAAGTAAAGAGTTCTTTTTGCTCATCATCTGTTAATTTTTGGCTATCTAATTTATCTTGTAGTGCCGCAATACGGAATATGGTCGGCCCATATGTATCGTAGTACGAAGGCTCTACACCGCCTCCACTAGCTCGTGGGGAGCGCATCACTGTGCCGAACGCATACATGGGGATATTCGGATATTGTTTGTGCAATTCTTCAATATGACGAACTCGGTACTCTAATGTATGTAACTCTAAATTGTGCTTTCGAGAATCTACCAGTCCACCATAAATCAACGAATCTGTACTCAATACGAATACATCTGCTTTACTAGCATTTTCATCAACCCACTTCCAAATGGCATCTGCATTTCCTTGAAAGTTTCGGCCAGATATGTAATATTGTGGCGGTGTTAACACTGTATATCCCGCATCTTGGGCAGTTGCTACTGTGTATGCCAAGCTCACAGGACGGTCGTCTTGCGGTACATAGAGCACCGTCGTAGCCTCTGCCGTACTAGCATGGCTCAATATAGCCGTTACAATAGCTGTGGCCATCATAGCAAACTTACGTCGCCATTGTTGTTTACTCATTTTCACTAACTCTCCTATTATATAGTCGATCATTCTATTTCAGTCATTACTGTCATTTCTATCATTTATGTCATTTATGTCATATCTATCATCACTGTTTTTTCTATCATTTCTATCATTTCTATCATTTCTATCATTTCTATCATTTCTATCATTTCTACCATGTCTGTCATTTCAGTCATTTCCATTATTTATGTTATTTATGTCGATTCTGATGATACGTTTACAAAGTATTTGTGTGCCCTCTAGTATTGTTTTGCACCAGATTTTTCCATTCGGTGCTTATCTATCTTACTACTATTTCCCTGTCTGTGAAAGTTGCTAAATGGTTGCTACTTTCACTGGAAAGTTAACGGTGAATCCGATCAATACGCGGTAAGTTCCAATGGTATTCAATGGCCACCATACGAATGACAAAGACGATAAGGAATGTCACGTAGGATGCCACGATTTGATGTCCCATGCCATAGACCATGAAATAGGCAATGCCACCCAATAAAGCTGGCAATGCGTAGACCTCTTCTTTCAACACACTCGGCGTACGATGGGCTAAAATATCTCGAATAATACCACCACCAACAGCCGTCAATCCGCCTAACACAACGGTAAGCACCAAATTGCCTGGGTCCGTAGTGATCCCCACCGTCGCGCCGGTCACCGTGAAAGATGCCAATCCTAATGCATCTGCTGTGAGGTATATCTTAGTCGCCCCTTTGCCTTCAATATAACGATTCCAACCATAGCGATACATGATGAACACAATCCCTACGGTAATCAGTGTAATAGACATGTATAAACCAGTCTGCAAAGAAGTAGGCGGAATACGCCCTACCATCAGATCCCGCACAATCCCACCGCCAATAGCCGTGACCAAGGCTAGAATCAAAATACCAAAAATATCCATCCGTCGTTGAATCCCCAAAAGCGCCCCCGATATAGCAAAGGCAATCGTTCCAATGACGTCAAATAATAACCATAAAAAGTCCATATAAGCCTCCTCATATGGAATTATTGTACCATTCTTTTCCGTAAGTTACTAGGTCCATAACAAAGCAAAAAGGACGGTCGCACCCGTCCTTTTTTGTTTGACCCTCATGATCAGGAATTTTACACTCAATGCCATTATTATATATCGACTTGCGAAAAAATACAATGGATATAACAAAAAAGCGTCTATGCTTTAGACTATCATAAACGCAGAATAATATGACCATCATTCGCATACATACAAATATGAAATGTGGTATACTTTATATAACCCTTTTATTTAAAGAAAGGGGGTGACTCTGTAATGGGGGATCTAAATTTTATGAGTATTGGCCACTTTCTCGCCACTGTTCTTCAAGGTATCTTGATCCATGTTATTTCACACATGTTAATTGAGTTCTTAAAGAACAAAAAGTAGAAAGAAAAAAAGGACGGTTGCCCCCGTCCTTTTTTTGTTTGACCCTATAAAAAGGGAATCTAAATCTTTATGCCACAATTATATACCATCTTGCAAAAAAAAACAAGAATGGCTTTATTCCCTCTTATGAGGGGCAAGGTGAGGGCAAAAAAAATCGTTAAGGTGCCTTAATCATATGGTATTTCACAGATATAGACTGAGTTCTTTAAGAACAGAAAATAGAAAGCAAAAAGGACGTTTGCCCCTAACCCAATTAGGTTTGACCCCACATTAGGGAATATAACATTACTGCCACTATTATATACTACCTTACGAGCAAATACAATGGATATAACAAAAAAGCGCCTATGCAATGCATAAACGCTTTTAAACCTTGGCGGAGAGAGAGGGATTTGAACCCTCGGTACGGTATCACCGCACACATGATTTCCAATCATGCTCCTTAAGCCGCTCGGACACCTCTCCAAGTGAATACTTAATTATTATAAACCACCAAGTACATTCCGTCAAGCATTTTTTATAGCAAACTTCGCCAAAATATGTGGAGAGTTCAGTTCATGACGGAATGTGCGGCGCTTTTCCAAAACAATCCTCTGAGGAACGCCATTAGGTGTAGTAGCCTTGTGGCGTTTTTACTGACCAAATTATCACAAATACAAAAAGAGCACGACATGTTCCAAACCGAACCTACCATAGGATCAGTTCGTGACGGAATATACGACAATTTTTCCTGAGGAACGCCATGTCGCGTAGAACGGCCTGTGGTGCCGTAATTGCAAAAATAACGCTAACACTAGAAAAGCGCCGCATATTCCGGAACAAACCTAACCACTGTATCAGTTTGTGGAGGAATGTGCGGCGATTTTCCCTTTACCCAATCAGCCACCTACAGGACAGAATAGCAACACAAGAGACGACTTAACGAGGTAAATACCCCAAATGCTGCAACAGTATTTTCACCCCAATGATGATCAAGATAACACCCCCAGCCATTTCCGCTCTTTCACGAAAGGCTTTCATCATATGATACCCGCTGAATATGCCCACCAGGCACACTAAGAAGGTGATGACCCCAATGGTCAAGGATGTAAAGTACACGTCTACATGCAAGAGAGCAATGGTGACCCCTACTGCCAGTGCATCAATGCTAGTAGCAATGGACAGAGCCAACATTTCTTTCCAGTCCACAGTACTTGTATCTTCTTCCTCATCGCTAAGGGAAGCGCGAATCATATTGATTCCCAAATATCCCAAGGTAATAAAAATCACCCAATGGTCCCATTCATCAAAGTTCTGAGAAAATTGCGCCCCCACAGCAGCCCCTATAATGGGCATCAAGCACTGAAAGGCACCAAATAAAAAAGCCAAGGTAATTTTTTTCCCTGTTCCATCTTCTTTCATTTGAGAAGATTTACAAATCGAAACAGCAAAGGCGTCCATGGCAAGGCCTATAGATAAGATCAATATTTCAAGGTACGACACAAGCCCCTCCTGTAAACAACAACAAAAGTGCTTGGCAATTCCAAGCACTTTTCTCTAAAAAAATACTACAAATCATATAGAGAATTGTAATTATTTTTAGCACTAATTTTATTATTATACATCACTTATGGCTAATAGGGAATAGGCTTCTAATCCCATTGTCGCATCATTTTCAATCTGTATAGTTTTCTGTAGTTCTGTGCGCAAAGATTCCAGCACACGATTCGTAAAGAATTGTCCTACCTCAGGATGAACCATGATGGCCACATCTGTTTTCAGCCGGCCAAAGCGATAGAGTTCACGCAACCGTCGTAAAATCTGTAGGTATACTGTTTCCCCTTTCAACACATGCCCTGTACCACCACAGCTAGAGCAAGCATCAAACAAGATGGAAGGCACACTTTGGCGTTCTCGTTTGCGGGTGATTTCCAATAAACCTAAAGACGTCATGCCGCACACCACCGTCTTAATTGGATCCTTTTTCACAAGTTGGTTCATCAATTGTACTAACTCATCCATGTCGGGTTTCGGCATATCGATAAAGTCGCAAATGATGATTCCTCCCAGATTACGCAGTCGCAATTGGCGGGCAATCATATGAGCTGCCTCTTGGTTAACTCGTTTCGCCACTTGTCCTGCTTGTTCATTTTTACCGCTGTAATGGGCAGAGTTCACATCAATCACTGTGAGTGCTTCTGTTTGGTCAATTTGCAAGGAACCACCTGATGGCAAGTCGATACGATGGTTTAACAAAGCATCGATTTGCTCTTCAATACCATGGACCTTGAAAATATCTTCCTTCTGATTCCACAAACTCACTTCCACAGGCTTTCCAAAGCGACCTGCTTGTAATAGTTGTTGTAATTCATCATAGGCCAATCGATGGTCCACCATAATGGCATCTACGGAAGGCCCCATGTAATCTCGAATCACTCGATACCATAAGTCCGCATCTCCATAGATTTCTGTGCCATTTTGGGCCACCTTATATCGCTTTTGTAAATGCTCCCAAGTCTGGTGTAAATACGCCATATCCCTGGCGATTTCTTCCTGACTAGCTCCCATAGCAGCGGTGCGCAGAATAAATCCTACGCCCCTTTGTAAATATGGCTCTGCCATATCCTTCAAGGATTGGCGCAGCTCTGGATCCGTAATTTTTTTAGAAATATGGATTTGCTTATCTTCTGGCAAGAGTACCATATAATGGCCGGCTAAGCTCACATCCGTTGTAACTCGAGCACTTTTGCCGAGCATGGCGTCTTTCACCACCTGCACCATGAGAACTTCACCAACATGGACCTTTTTCTGTTGCCCTTGTTCTTTCAGATTCAAGTACACATTTTGACCGATGCCAATGTCTAAAAATGCAGCGCTCATACCGGGCAACACATTTTTTACAACTCCTTTGTAAATATGATTCACACGGTTCGACAGTTGTGGCCTTTCATAGATAATTTGTTGCAATGCCCCCGTCTCGTCCACAATAGCGAGACGCGTTTCTTCTGGCATTACATTGGCATATAATCGGTTCATAGTATCTCCTTATTCCACTTCTAAAGG
>CAUQLO010000014.1:0-36223 GCA_963518725.1 uncultured Veillonella sp.
ATCACACATGGGCATGAAAGACTAGAGAAAAGCTTATTTCAAGGCTTTTCTTATTAACTAGATATAACATATTAACAAATCAACCATGGGGAGTAATTACGATGAGGAAGCGTAAGAAGGTCATATCTAAAAATATGATAGAGGTACTTGATTATCACACATCAAGAACCTATAGGAAGAATGGAAAGCGTGTAAAAAAGAAAAGCATCACACCAGAAGCACAGAAAAAGCAAAATGAAAAACAAGCAGAAGCAATGCTGCGTATGTTGATTGATAATAACTTCACTACAAATGATTGTTACATCACACTCACATATAAAGAACAGCCTGCTACATGGGAAGATGCAAAGAAAGATATTCAGAATTTTATAAGAAGGCTAAAGCGAAGATATAAAAAACTGGATAAAGAATTGAAATACATTTACATAGCGGAGGGGAGAACAAGAATACATTTCCACATGATCATAAATAATGCGGAATTGTATTCAGATGAAATCAATGAATTATGGCCGCATGGTATGCATAAGCTGATGTTGTATCAAGGTAGAGCAGAAGACGCAGTGAGATTAGCAAGCTACTTTGTAAAAGAAAAAAGAAGTGCATGCTACTCAGATAAAGAAGATGCATTTAAGCGCAGGTGGAATAGTAGCAAAAACTTAGAAAAACCAAAAGTAAAAACAGAAATATTGAAGCCAAGTGAGTGGAGGGATTATATCCAACCGCCAAAAGGTTATTACGTAGAAACAGACAGTGTAGTTGAAGCTGTATCAGATGAAGGGTATCCTTACAGATTTTACAGATTAGTAAGAATTGAGGAGGTAAAACATGGAACTACTAGGAATAGGCATTGTGATAGGGGCAATGCTAGGAGTATCAATAATGGCATTATGCGTAATTAGTAAAGAATGTGAGAAATGGGAGGATGAAGTAAATGATAAACGTAAATGAAGTATTTTTGAGCGGTAACGTAGTAGCAGATGCAGAACTACGATATACAAAAACAGGAAAGCCAGTACTAACATTTAGAATGGCAACAAATAAATATGTGAATGAGCAACAGAGTACACAATATCACAACATAGTATGTTGGGTTGATGCGGAACTTTACAGTGGGTTACGTAAAGGTGATTTTGTAGCAGTAAATGGCGAATTAAGAACTAGATCCTACGAAAAAGACGGAAGTAAAAGATACATTACAGAGATTGTAGTCAAAAATCTTACATATGGACTTAAACAAAATGAAAGCGGAGCAAGTAATTTTGAAAATGGATTTGTAGATGATGATGAAAATATTCCATTCTAGGAGGGAATATGCGAAGAGGTAGACCAAGAAAAATATGTAGCCATTCATTTGGACCAGCAAAAAGCGGTGCATTATGGGTGAAAGCATCTTGCCCTAAGGGGAAAACATCAATAAAAGTATTCAAAGGTAAAACTGCAGGTACATTACATTGGCTAAAGAAAGAAGAATGTGAAGACTGTCCTGCATATGCTCCAACAAAGATTTATAGAACATAAAAATATATGCTGAATTGATGCGGTGAGTAAATAAAATGGTTAGGTCATATAAGAAGTATTGCCTAATAGTAGGGGACAAAGTTATGAACCATGTAACAACACTATTCAATAGTAATGAGTTTGGGGAACTTAGAACAATCATTATTAAAGATGAAGTGTACTTTGTGGCCAAGAGCGTAGCAACTGCACTTGGCTATAAAGATACTGCAGATGCAATTAGAAAACATATTGATGAAGAAGATAAGCTGCGTTGGCAAATTGCCGACACAGGTCAAAACAGAGAAACATATTTAATCAATGAGTCTGGACTATATTCATTGATATTGAAATCAAAGATGCCAGGTGCGAAGAAATTTAAACGCTGGGTAACTAGCGAAGTACTTCCACAAATTAGAAAAACAGGAAGCTATGATCTACATATTCCAAAGACACTACCAGAAGCATTGAGATTATACGCAGACGAAGTAGAAGCACATAACCAATCAAAGGCTATCATTGAGCAACAGAAACAACAAATAGCGGAATATGAGCCAAAGGTTGACTATGTGGACAAAATACTAAGCAGTACAAATGCAATGACAGTAACACAGATTGCTGCAGACTATGGATTAAGTGCTAAAGCTTTAAACAAGATACTACATGATGCACACATCCAACGTAGCGTAAACGGTCAATGGATTTTGTACAGCGATTTAATGCGAAAAGGGTACACAAAGACTAAGACACACACATACATGACTACAGACGGAAGATTGGAGTGCAAAGCATCTACACGCTGGACACAAAAAGGAAGATTGATGATACACGAGTTACTAAAGAAACTGGGCATCAATGCAGTGTGTGAGGAGGTAGCATGAAGCCATTAGTATATAAAGGCCTACGAAAGAACGTGAACAGGTCAGAATGGGTAAGTAGTGATGAAATAAAGCAAAGCTACTTACAAATAAGACTATTAGCAGTAGAAAATGATACCTATGCATGGGTACCAATTGAGGACGGAACACTATGTAGAGGAAGCGAAGCAAAAGACACACTAGGACAAAGAATATACGAAAAGGACCATATTGAGTTTGATTGCAAATCAATACAAGATACACCAATGGTAGGGGAAGTATATTACAGCGTTGATAAATACCAATGGAGATGCAAGGCAATTAACCAGCAGGACACAACACAACATGATGCGGTATTAGATTTTGACTTAGCATTTGTATTAAATAATGGGAAAGTTAAAGTAATAGGCAATAGATTAGAGGGCTATGAGCATGAATGACAGATACAGAAATGTATGTAAAGCACATGATCATATTGTAAAAGGGCGCTCAAAAGAAGTTATTAAAGCGTTCATCCCACATTGGGGATATGTATTCATATCATCTGATGCATTGATGAAGGCAAGGATGCGAAGAGATGAATTAAAGGGGGAGCAAAGTATTTAATCAATGGGCAAGGAGTTATTATGAAACCACCATGCAGGGAGTGCCAATTTAGAGAAGTAGGATGCCACAGTAAATGTGAAAGTTATATTCAATGGAGAGTGCAGCTAGATAAATATAACGAGCAGAAGAATATACAGGGAGATGCCTATAAATATGTTGGGGATAACGTAAGAACCATTAGGCACAGGATGAGAAAGCTAAAAGGGTATAGCTGCACTGTAAAAGATTAAGGAGCAAACATGCAAAGAAAATGTCATAGATGTGATAGGTTGTTTACACCAGATAGCCATAACACATGGTGTCCAGATTGTAGAGTAGGCAAACCAGTAGAGCCTAGAAAGACGAAGGAACAACTAGAGCAAGAACGTGAAGCAAGATTAGAGAAAGCATTTAAATACACAAGATACTGTGTGCAGTGCGGAAAGAAATTTCACACTAACAAACGAAATAAAGTACTCTGTGGGGATTGGGTGTGCGAAGATAAACAACGGAAAGGAAAATAAAGATGAGGATACTAAGCATTGGATTTGGGGATAAAAAGAAAGTAAAGTATGAGAAAGTAAATAATGCTGGTATTACTGAAACATATCAACTGGTTACAGAAGATGATTTCAGACCAGAGATATTAGAAGCATATGTAAAAGCAAGAACGCTAGTATTTGAAGTATTTAAAGTATTTAAGCTGTTTGAAGAAGAGTGGATGAAGATTAAATCCATTAACTTTAAATGGCATAAACAACTGCCTAGAGTTATCACAGAAGTTAAATATGTGCTTTTGATAACAAATAAAAAAGGTGATGAATGTACAATTAGTACTTCATGGCTCAAAGTAGAAGAGGAAACGCAAGATAAATTAATTCCATTAGTTGAAGAAATTGAGATGTTTGTAAAAGGTGCAAGAGCGCAGGGTAAACTATGGGAAGAAGAATTGGCAGATGATGCGGCTGAGGGTGAAACATTTCACATCAATGATCTAGTACAAGAGGGAGAAGCGGATGATTAAAAACCAATTAATATATGTGGCTCATCCATTTGGAGGAGATAAAGCCAATAAGTATTCCATTGATACAATCATGGAAAACCTAGTAATGATAGATAAGAACAATACATATCTATCACCTCTTCACAATTTCAGCATGTTGTACTTTGATACACAATACTCAAAAGGCTTAAAAATATGTTTGGACATGTTAAATAAATGTGATGCCTTAGTATTATGTGGGGACTGGGAAACATCTAAAGGCTGCATTGGTGAATGGTCATTTGCAATAGCAAAAGGGATGCCAATATATACATGGAAAGAATGGACCGATAAATTAAAGGAACAGGGGAATAATAGCCGATGACTGGAAGGGAATATTTAAATCAGATACGTGATACTGATTTGAATATAAGGTGTAAGGAGAGAGAAATATTTAGAATAAGACAAGATATCATGAGTTTACAAGCCATTGATTATAGTAAGGATAAAGTAAGTGGAGGGCAACCAATTACTATTGCGGATAAAGTTGCAAATCTTGATGCGGTTACAGAAGAGATTATGAAAGAATGGAGTGATTTCTTGCAGGAGAGAGAGCGAGCAAGATTTATGATCAATCAAATTTGTAGCACTAAGCAAAGGATTGTTTTAGTAGATAGGTACATTAATGGATGCACCTGGGAAAAGGTTGCAGAACTAATAGATTGTTCAAGGCAGAATGTTCATAACTTACATAAAAGAGCAATTAAAAATTTCGAGGAAATTTACAAAAAGGTTGCTATTATTTGACACTCAATATATGAGATACTGTATGTGGGCATGGATGAAGAGAACACTTTCAACAAGCCTCCTAGAAAAACTACACACTATTAAGGACTACATCATACACAGGTCGCACAACACTGTATGATGCGGTCCTTTTTAGTTTATATGAGGAAATTGATGAAGCATAAAAGAATTACATCCAAAAAAACGATACAAGAAATTCGGAAGTCATATTGTGAAATATGCGGACAAAGAACAAATATAGAACCACATCATATTAATACACGTGGTAGTGGCGGTGGAGATATTAAGGAGAACTTAATACAACTCTGTACGCAATGCCATATCAATACACACAGTGGACAATATCCAACTAAAGATGATTGCTTAAATAAAGTAGCAGAGCGTGAAGGTATTACATATGATGAAGCATATGCAATTAATCGTAGAGCAATGGGATATGATGTATAAAATATAGTGGCCTAGAAAAAAGGGGATATTTTAAAAAATGGCAAAAGAGTATTCTAAAAATTTCTATAATTCATATAGGTGGAGAAGATGTGCAAAGGCATATGCAGAATCAAAGCTTTATATATGCGAAAGATGCCATGGATTAAAAAGTATCAATAAGGCAGATGGGACTAGACAACGTTGGGTAGTACATCATAAAAAGCCACTAAACCCAAACAACATTAACAATGATGCGGTTGCATATGGTTGGGATAATCTTATGTTCTTATGTATTGAATGTCACAATGCAATACATGCAGAGCTAGATGCTATGACGATACCTACTGGATTGACGAGCGGTGCAAGCCTATTAGTTAGACCGACACGTGGGATGATATTCAACGAGTTAGGTGATTTAGTAGCTGTAAATGATAATGAACATGATAATAATTAACTCCCCCCCATATTTTTATGGTGAAAATATTTTTTTCTACACCGGGGCAGCAGTTTCGTGTAACACACAGGTCGCACATGTGAGGGGTGTAGTTGACAAAGGAGTGATGGGAGATGGCAAATGAAGAAAAAGAAAAGTTAAAAAAGAAGAGGATTTCAGAATATAACAGGATTTTTAAAGAACTTTCACAAGAAAAGAAAAAGTTAATTAAGAAATCAATCGAACAAGCTGTTCATATGGAAATGCAATTAGATGACCTACAAATTAAATTAGAAAAAGTAGGTTTTGTAGAAGAATATTGCAACGGAAATAATCAATTTGGTAAAAAAGAATCGACTGAATCAAAGGCTTACAACACGCTCATGAAGAACTATATTTCAATCATAAAAGTTCTACTTGGCGAATTGCCACAGTCTAAAAATGAAGATGATGATGAAGAATTTAAGAAATTCTTAATGGACCGTGTAAAACGATGAATCCAATCAGAGAATACTATAACCAAATAGTTGATGGGGACATAGTTGTATCTGATCGTGTGCGTAGGGTCTATAAACATTTAGTCGATAAGCTGGAGACTCCAGAGCAATACATTTATGACAAAGACAGAGCAGAAGTTGCAATTGATTTCATTGAACTGTTCTGTAAACACTCTAAAGGTAAATGGGCTGGGAAGCCTGTAAAGCTTGAATTATGGCAAAAAGCCTTGATTGCAGCTCTTTTTGGGTTCGTAGATAAAGATACCAAAGTAAGAGAATACCAGGAACTAATTCTTATTGTGGCACGTAAAAACGGTAAGTCCACTCTAGCGGCCGCAATAGGCCTTTTTTTATTGGTTGCTGATGGTGAGATGGGTGCTGAAATATATAGCGCTGCCACGAAACGTGACCAAGCAAAAATTATATGGGATGAAGCAGCGAAAATGATTAAGAAATCAAAGTCGCTAAACAAGGTTTGTCATGTACGAGTCAATCGAATATTGTGCGATGTGAATGACGGTAAGTTTGTACCGTTATCATCAGAATCAAATAGCTTAGATGGGCTTAATGTACATGGAGCGCTTATTGATGAATTACATGCTATCAAGGACAAAAATCTATATGATGTAATCGTTGATGGCATGAGCGCAAGGGAACAACCATTGACTATCATCACTAGTACAGCTGGCACTGTGCGTGAAAGCATATACGATATTAAGTATGACGAAGCATGCCAAATAGTAGATGGTTACGATGATGAACAGGGGTATCAAAATGAAAGGATATTACCAATCATTTATGAGTTAGACAGTCGAAAGGAATGGACTGACCCTAATTGTTGGGCAAAGGCTAATCCGGGACTAGGAACTATTAAGAGTGCAAGCCAATTAGCTGAAAAGGTAAAAACCGCACAAAATAATCCTATCCATGTTACCAACCTTTTAACAAAAGACTTTAATATTCGTGAAACTTCATCGGAAGCATTCTTGACATTTGAACAACTTAACAATACGGCTACTTTTGATATAGCAGCGTTAAAGCCACGATATGGGATTGGTGGAATAGATTTATCAGCAACAACAGACCTTACTTGTGCAACATTATTATTTATGGTGCCTAATGATCCTGTGAAATACGTTAAGCAAATGTACTGGATTCCAGAAGATTTGTTTGATAAACGAGTACAAGAAGATAAGGTGCCATATGATGTATGGTACAAGAGGGGCTTCATACGAAAATCACCAGGCAACCGAATAGATTATCGGCTGATTGTTGAATGGTTCAAAGAAAGACAAGAGGAAGATGATATCTATTTATATAAATGTGGGTATGACGGATGGAGTGCAGCATATTTTGTAGAAGATATGAAGTCAGAGTTTGGGCGCTCTGTAATGAACCCAGTCATTCAAGGCAAGAAAACTCTGAGTGGCCCAATGAAAGCACTAGGCGCAGAATTAGAAGCAAAATTAATAAATTATGATAACAATCCTATATTGAAATGGTGTATGGCTAACGTGGAAATAGATGTAGATCGTAATGGCAATATCCAGCCAACTAAATCTATTCATGCAAAGAAGAGAATTGATGGATTCGCATCAATGTTAGATGCATACGTTGAGTATGAACGAAATCAAGAAGATTACCACAATGTTATTTAGGAAAGGAGGTGAAATGATGAACTATCGAAATATCTTTAATAAAATATTTGGATTTGGAAATACCGATAAAGCTAATTTAACTGGTGCAGAATTTTTAGATGGATATACAAATGTATTCACACCTTTTAGTGGGGTGCCATATACAGATACAACCTTCAGAGATTGTACTGATACGATTGCTAGACATCTTGGAAAAATGAAATTAAAACATGTTAGACGAACAAGTGATGGAATGGTGGCAGGGTTACAGTCTATCAATCATATATTAGGTACAAGACCAAACCCATTTATGACGGCTAGTGAATTTCTTGAAAAGGTTGTTGCACAGTACTTTAACTACAACAATGCTTTCATTTATATTCAGCGTGATATAAATGGTGTAATTACTGGGTTGTATCCATTAGATTTTGGCAGCGTTGAAATTAAGGTAGACACTGCAAATAATTTATATGTGAAGTTCCAGTTTATTAACGGTAAAAGCATGACTGTACTATATGATGCGGTGATTCACATTAAAAGGCATTTTAACACCCATCAATTATTTGGCGAGGATAACTCAAAGGCATTGAAAGAAGACCTTGATTTATTACATGCCGTAAAAGCAGCAATTATTAATTCTGTTAAAAATGGCAATTCACTACGTGGGATTATCAATTTTGAAGGAACAGTTCGTGAAGATGACCAACAAGCATTGTGGAAACAATTTACGGAAAGATATGTATCAAATGCAAATGGCAGTGGTATTGCAACGCTAGATAACAAGGCTACATTTCAACAACTTACAACTACCATAAGTACATTCAACAAAGGACAAATGGACTTTGCTAGAGATATGGTGTATAAGCACTTTGGGCTTAACGAAAAAATTGTAAGTGGGGATTACACAGAAGATGAATACATAGCATTCTATGAATCTGTACTAGAGCCTATTGCTATTAAGCTAACACAGGAGTTCACAGAAAAACTTTTTACTAGCCGTGAAAAAGGACATGGGAATGAAATCATCCTAGAAAGTAATCGATTATCTTACATGTCTGTAGCTAGTAGAATTAAAGTAAGTCAGGCACTATTGCCTACAGGCGCAATTACTGTGAATGAAATCCGTGAAATATTTGGTTATGAAGGGGTTGAAGGTGGGGATAAACGCCTAGTAAGCCTTAACTTTGCTAAATATGAGGATTTATCTAAGTATCAAATTAATGCATCGAAAGGAGGTGATACAAATGAGGAAGAACCGGAAAATGGAACACCGAATGATGACGGTGCAAGCGATACAGAATGATACTGATGATATTCAAA
Source organism: uncultured Veillonella sp. (assembly GCA_963518725.1). GTDB lineage: Bacteria > Bacillota > Negativicutes > Veillonellales > Veillonellaceae > F0422. The sequence goes on from CAUQLO010000014.1 coordinate 9,039, forward strand.
CACGAACAGTAGAAGGATATGCCGCAGTTTTCAATGAAGAAACACTAATTTGGAAATCTGAATATACTGGGTATGAATATCGTGAAGTGATTTTACCAGGCGCATTTGATAATACTGATTTTAGTCAATGCGTATTAAATTACAATCATGGCGGTATGCTATTTGCTAGAACTGCTAGTGGAACATTGCAATTAACTGTTGATGAAAAAGGATTGAAATTGACAGGGGATGTAGCAGACACTTCGATTGGAAATGATGTGTATTCTTTAATTAAACGTGGTGATCTAAATAAAATGTCATTTGCCTTTATTGTTAATGGTGAAGAAGAAGAGATTGACCGAGAAAATAAAGTCTATACACGGAAAATTAAATCAGTAAAAGCGGTATATGACGTATCTATTGTAGATAACCCTGCATATAAAGGCACATCGGTTAGTGCTAGGGCAAATGGGGACTATGAGAGATATGAAGATATCGAAAAAAGAAAACGGCTAACATTATTGGCCATGACATAAAAAGTATTAGACACGCAGTAAGCGTGTTTTTTTATTACCTAAAAGGAGAGATAATATGAATCGTTTGGAACAAATTAGACAACGTAGAGCAGAATTGCGTGCAATGTTGGAAGACACTACACAAGTTAACTTGAATCTTGATGAAATTGAAACTGAGTTGCGTGCATTGGAAGCAGAAGAAACTGAACTAGAACGTAGAACAGCAATTTTGAATACTGTTCCTACTGCTACTACAGTGCCTGTACCTGTAGCAGAACAACGTGCACAAGGTGCAGAAGTATTTGATTCTGTAGAATATCGCAATGCATTCATGCAATATGTAATGAACAATACACCAATTCCTGCTGAATTACGTCAAAATGAAAATACATTAACTACAGATATTGGTGCAGTAATCCCACCTACAGTTTTGAACAAGATTGTTCAAAAAATGGAAAGTGTTGGCATGGTATTGCCATTAGTTACCAATACAAACTTTAAATCTGGTCTTGCAATTCCTACAAGCAATGTAATGCCTGTAGCTACATGGGTAGCTGAAGGAACAGGTTCTGATCGTCAAAAAGCAACAACTGGTAACATCCAATTTGGTCACTTCAAACTACAATGCCGAGTATCTATTTCTTTAGAAACATCTGTAATGGCATTATCTGCATTTGAAAATATGATTTCTAATAACGTATCCAAAGCAATGGTTAAAGCTATTGAGAATGCTATTATCAATGGTACTGGTAATGGTCAACCTACAGGCATTTTAAAGGATGCGGCTGCTGGCGTGAAATTAGATGTTAAAGACTTTGACTATGCAACACTTGTAAAAGCAGAAGGGGAACTACCTGTTGAATATGAAGAAGGCTCTGTTTGGGTAATGACAAAGAAAACCTTTATGAACATTGAAGGTATGACAGATAAGAATGGTCAACCAATTGCACGTGTTAACTATGGCATGGGTGGGAAACCAGAACGCTCTATTCTTGGTCGTGGCGTATTGATTGTGCCTTACCTTAAAAACATTGATGCGGCTACAACAGGTGATATTGTAGCGTTCATTTATCGATTTGAAGATTATGCATTAAATACTAACTATCAAATTGGTGTAAAAACATATGAAGATAACGAAACAGATGATATTGTTCGTAAATCTACAATGATTTGTGATGGCAAGCCTGTCGATACAAATTCTTTGGTTAAATTGGCTAAGAAAGCATAGGTGTAATTTATGTTGACGGTAGAAGATGTAAAACTTTATTTACGAATCGATGAAGATATTACAGAAGATGATATGTTTATCGATGAATCTATCTCTGCTGCTGTCACGTATATTGAGCAAATGACTGGGAAACCATATATTGACGAGCCACTATACCGTAGAGCCGTTCAATATATGGTTGCTCATTGGTACGAAAATCGTGAGGCAACTTCCTCAAAAACATTTGTTCATGATTTACCATTCACGCTAGCTCCTATAATTCGTCATATTGCACTATCTAAAAATTATCCTAAAGAGGTGACAGAGAATGCTTAATATAGACGGAATCGGAAGATTAACGAAACGAATTGAAGTATTGGCATATCAAGATATTGAGAGCAATGGAATTACTAAGCAAAAATTAGTAAGGCTAATTCCAAATAGAATTTGGGCACGTATTGAACCATTACGTGGCAGACAATATCTGGAAATGTATAAAGAAAAAGTAGACGAATTATATAAGATTACAATCAGATATAGAAGTGGAATAACTGATGGTGTATTAATCAGATATAAGGATGTAGTCTATAAAGTTAAAACTGTAATTGATCCATATGAAGAGCATACAAAATTAGAATTGATGTGTCATATCTATAAACGAGGGAAATAATGGATATAAAAACTTTTATGGGGAGATTGGACTCATACATTAAAGAGTATCCATTAGAGGCGGAAAAAGCTATGCGGAAAGAAGCTAACCGAATGAAAAAGGAATTAGTTAGCGCATCACCTGTTGGTAAAGGTAGAAAACGCAAAATTTCCAAGAGTTGGAAAATGGCAATCAATGGTAATAGTAGCAGTACGTTAGAAGCAACATTGCGAAATACATCACCTCATTTTCATTTAGTTGAACGTGGGCATGTGATGAAAACTATGCATGGGAAAATTAAAGGATTCAAACAGGGGACATTTTTCTTTAAACGAACAGTTGAAAAGAATCGTAATGATATAAGAGAAGCTGTTGGTGGACACATGTTTAAAAAGCTGAGGAAGAAGTTAAAGAATGGCTAACCGATTATCACAAGTGGCAATATGGAAAGCTGTGGCAAAGAAACTACATGACGAATATAAATGCACGGTATATAGTGACGAGGTTTTAGAAGAGTTCACTATGCCGTGCTTTTTTGTAAAGCTTTTAATGAGTTCAGAGATGCAAACAAAGAACTTTATTAAAAGAAATGTAACTATCATTGCTACATATTTCCCTAGCAATGAAGATAAGGATGAAGAACACTATTTAACAGTGTTTGATAAATTTTTAATACTGTTTCAAATGGGATTTCCTGTTGGTGATCGTTATTTACATGTGGATGATATTCAGCAAGATAGAGTAGGAGAGGAAGATGATATCTTACAAATCACAATGGATATTACATTTATGGATACAACAGGACGAATTGAAAAAATGAAAGAAGAAGGCATCATGATGGGTGATGTCTCATTAACAGTAGAAGTGGAGGATAAATAATGGCTAAATTAGGAATGCCTACAGTTGTAGTTAAATTTATTGAAGCTGGTATTGAAGCCATTCAACGTTCCCAACGTGGGATTGTTGCATTGATTTTAGAAGATACAAAGCAAGTAATTGATAAACTAGCAACAAAAACTAATGGACACGAAGTACTACCAAATCCATTCTTGGTATATACAGTAGATGATATTCCAGAAGAACTATCTGATAAAAATAAGGATTACATCTTAAAAGCCTTAAAAGGCTACAACAAACCACCTTTGAAAGTTGTTGTATATATGATGCAACAAGGTGGAGATAAAGCTGGTGCAGATAGATTCCAAGAACCATTAAAAGCAATGCTTACAGAACGTTTTGATTATTTAGCAATTCCGACAATTGAAACTGCTCAATTAGAGTATGTTGCAACGTGGGTGAAAACAGCACGTGAGAATAAATTCAAAAAAATTAAGGTGGTATTGCCGGGTTCTAATGCAGATTACGAAGGTGTAATTAATTTTGGTAACACTAAGGTTGTTACAGCAGATCGTGAGTATAAAGCAGCAGAATATACCGCACGCATTGCAGGTCTTGTTGCAGGCACAAATATGACACAAAGTGCTACATATGCACCATTAACAGAAGTCATTGATTGTGACCGTCATACTCAAGATGAGATGGATACAATGGTAAATGAAGGTAAATTCTTTATTTGGTATGATGGCGAAAAGTTTAAAATGAGTCGTGCCATGAACTCTTTGGTAACAACAAGCCAAGGAAAACTAGAAGGATATCAAACAATTAAAATTGTAGACATTATGGATATGATTTATGACGATATCAGAAAAACCGCACAAGATTCTTATATTGGTAAATATACAAATGATTATGAGAACAAATGTTTGCTAATTAGTGCAATTCTAGGTTATTTCAAACAATTGGAAAATGAACGATTGTTACAAAAAGATTACTCTACATGTGAAATTGATTGTGAAGCAGTTCGAACATACCAATTATCCCATGGCTTATTCACAAAAGAAGAATTAGCAAAAATGAGTGATGATGAAGTTAAAAAATTGGATACTAAGAAAATTGTATTCTTAAAAGCAAAAGTAAGACCGCTTGATGCAATGGAAGATATCCAATTACCAATTAATATTTAATAGGAGGAACACATGGAGAATTTTGCAGCGCAACAGGTAATGACAGGCTCTCATGGGCAAGTATGGTTAGATGGTTCTTTGGTGTCACAAGCTACCGCAGTTAAAGCTACAATTAAATTAAGCAAAGAAGAAGTTAAAAAAGCCAAAACAATGAGTAAACAATATAAATATGTTGGTTATGAAGGTACAGGCAGTTTAACTATGAACAAAGTATCTTCTTTGATGATTAGTAAAATGGCTGAAAACCTAAAAAAAGGTAAAGCTACTGTGTGCCAATTGGTAATTCAATTAGATGATCCTGATGCAAAAGGTGTAGAAACTGTAACGTTGTATGATGTTACATTCGATTCTTTAGACCTTGCAAACTGGAAAGTAGGCGCACTTGTAGAAGAAGCTGTAGACTTTACATTTACAGAGTTTGACGTGATTGATAAAGTGGAGGACTAATAGATGAGCAATATCATTGATAAATTAATGGAAAAAGACTTAGATACATTGAAAGAGGTATCTAAAAAAGACTTAGAAATTACTCGATTATCTGAGGTTTTTAATGAACCATTTACTGTAACTGTAAAAGAAATTAGTTACAAACGTATTGCAGACCTTCGCATGTTGGCTACTGAAGACGGTAATGCTGATGAAAGTCAATTTTTACAGTTTGTCGTAACTGAAGGTATTGTTTCTCCAGACTTCGGAGCTAAAGAATTATTACAAAAATTTCAAGTACCATCTAAACAGGCATTGTTTACAAAGTTATTTAAAGCCGGTGAATTAGAGTTAATTGCACGTGAAGTATTAGCTCTATCTGGATATGGCGATAAAGCTATTAAAAAAGTAATTAATCAAGTAAAAAACTAATATATTCCGATGGTGATGTAAATCTTGCCTATTACATGTATGTCAATCATGATGTAATGCCATCGGAATTTCATAAAATGGGGCACGGAGAACGTATAGTCCTCCGTGCTTTTATGATGCAAGAAATAAAGGACAGAAAGGAGGCGAATAAAAATGAGTGAAGTAATTGATTTGGTGATGCGATTACATGATGGTGTAACATCCGTATTATCTGGAATTAATTCACAAATGGCTACAACTGCTAATATGGCAGATAGGCAAGGTAGAAATCTACAAAATATAGGTAGAGGTATTAGTGGAATTGGTAACGCCTTGATGCCTGTATCTGCTGCTATTGTTGGCATGGGTGCCGCCTCTGTTAAAGCCTTTGTAGGATTTGACTCTGCAGTAACTTCTGCAGGTGCAAAAGCAGGTGCAACGCATGATGAAATGCTTAAATTAAGAGATGTTGCAAAACAGTTAGGGGCAGACTTCCCGATAAGTGCAACACAAGCGGCGGAGGCTATGGATGGTTTAGCTGCAAGTGGTATGAATGCTAGTCAAATTATGAGCTCATTACCATCAATTGTAGAAGCATCTGTTGCATCTGGTGAAAATTTAGAAACAACAGCAGGGATTGTATCGGGTGCATTAAATACATGGGGATTACAAGAAGGTAATGTGGCCGAGAATGCAACACGAATGGCCGATGTAATTCAAATGGCTGCAAACAAATCACGTTTAGACATGGTTGGGTTTGGCAATGCAATCCAATATGCAGGTGCTCCAGCGGCTGCATTAGGAATATCTGTAGAAGAATTATCTACATCATTAGCTATCATGAGTAATAACAATATTGAGGCATCAACGAGTGGTCGTGCATTACGAATGATGTTAAGTAGATTAATAGACCCTCCAAAAGAAGCGGCAGATGCATTACAAAAGTTAGGAATTGTTACTACAGATTCACAGGGCAAATTTATTGGTCTTGGTAAAGTGTATGATCAATTACGAACTAAAATGCAAGGACTAACTGAAGCTGAAAAATTTAAGTTAGCAGGTGATATTGCAGGAACAGAATCTACATCTGCATTATTAGCAGTATTAAACACTACTAAGGAAGCATACGATGATATGCGTAGTTCAATGGATTCTGCAACAGGCTCATCTAAAGCACAAGCAGATATAATGAAGAAAACATTGCTTGGGTCATTCAAGGATTTAGAAAGTAAAGTAGAGGCGTTAGCTATTAGCTTTGCAGATGTATTGCAGCCTAGGGTACAGAAGGTGGCTGACACAATCGGTAATCTAGCTAAATACTTTACTAATTTAAGTCCAGCCATTAAAAATACTGCCATTGATGTAGGCCTTAGTATTGTAGGCTTTACTGCTTTTGCTAAAATATTAGGGCCTATTACAAGTGGTATAGGTTCCTTGATGCGGACATATGCAAATGTCGGCAAAGTATTAAGAGGCCAAAGCATTAACAATAAGTTGTTAGAAGTATCTGTTAAAGGAATTGCAAGAGCCTTTAGTGGTATTGGTAGCGTGGCTATGAGGGTATTACCTATAATAGGTAGATTAATACCATTAGTTCTTACTGGACCTGTAGGGATTGCGATAGGCGTAATTGCTTTATTAGGGCTAGCAATTTATAAAAACTTTGACAAAGTAAAACCAGTATTAGAAGGCATAGGACAATCCTTTATAGGATTTGTAGGAATCATAAAAGGTGCAGTTAGTCGAATTGTTACTGCTTTACAGCCAATAGTATCGAAAGTAGCTGATGCTTTTGGAAAACTAATTAGTCAAGTAGCCACATCATTTGGTAGGATTTACCAACTAATGTCACCTTTCCTAAATATTATTTTTACTGTTGTAAGTAAGGTAGCTAAAGTATTGATTGGTGGACCGCTTGCAGTAGCATTAGGGGCATTAGTGGTAGGGTTTAATGTAGCTATTGCTGGAATTACAGGGATACTTACATTTGCATTAACTGTGATTGAAGGTGTTGTAAATGGAATTACAACTGTATTAAGTGGTATTACAGATTTTCTTGTAGGTGTGTTTACAGGAAATTGGAGCATGGCATGGAATGGTATTGTTCAAATTTTTGAAGGTATTGTAATGCCAATCCAAAGTATCTTTGATGGAGTTATTGCAGGTATTAAAGCATCAATTAATAGTTTGATTTCGGCGGTCAACGGCATTTCAGTAGACATTCCAGATTGGGTGCCTGGAGTTGGTGGTTCACATTTTGGACCTTTAAATATCCCTTTGCTATATTCTGGTACTGATAACTGGAAAGGTGGCCCTGCCATGATTCATGATCGTGGGGCTGAAATAGTAAATCTACCAAGTGGTGCACAAGTAATACCTCATGCACAATCATTAAATTCTGCATATAATCAAGGGAAACGCAGTTCTTCTGGTAATAGCATTAATGTAAATATAGCTAATCTTAATGTTCGTAACGATGGAAAATCTGTAGAAGAATTAACATTCGAAATTGCAGAGCAAATTCATTACCAATTACAAAAACGTTCTATCAATAGAATGGAGGGAGCTGTATAATGTCATTTTTTGATGCAATTATGAGCTTCTTTGGAGGCAAAGGAATACCACAGGGATGTAAGTTTACATTATCTTGTGCAGGTCAAAATATTATATTGCCAGTAACGCCAGCTTCATTTAAGGTGGGACGAATATATAACAATAGTACTTTGAATATCAATGCTATTGGTGAAATTAATATGTTGGGAAAAAGAGGCCTTCAGACATTATCCTTTGAAGGCTTTTTTCCTGCACAAAAATATGAGTGGTCTGAAACAAATGAAACAAATCCTTATAATCTAGTAAGGAAAATTGATGGATTTGCTACAAGTGGTAAACCTTGTAAGATTTCAATTTCCAATACATCAATTTCTATGTATTGTACAATTGAGTCATTTAATCATGATGAGCATGATGGTACGAGTGATGTATATTATGAGATGACACTCAAAGAATATAGATACATAAAACCAACATCAGAGATTAAAAATGATACGACAGGATTACATAGTAGAATCGCAGAAGCTCCAGAAGAGCAAGCTGTAACATCATATCCACAAGAACATTTCATGGATACAGCAAATAAGGCCGTATCAAAAATAATGCCAATAGCTGAACAAGGCAAAAAGGCATTAAACATGTATAAGATGATGGTTAAGGCTGGGAAAAGCCCAATTGGTGCAGTTTTAAAAGTATCTAAGCGGTCATTAAAAATGAATGGTAAGGAGTGGCCACTATGATTACACTAATAGAACATATTAATGAAAAGGATGAAAGAGTAGATATTACATATCTTATTTCTAAATTTACATGGAGCGGTGATAGAGAAGAAGCTGCCAGAAAGTTAGAGTTTTCATATGCCTATAATCCTAAAGACATATCATTTCCAAATTATTTAATTGATTTAGGTGATCGTATTGAAGTGACAGTAGATAATGCAAAGATATTTACTGGGCGTGTATTCTTTAGAAAAAGGAATACTAATGATAATACCTATGATATTACTTGCTACGATGGAATGATATACCTAGCAAAGTCTAAAGTAAGTTTAGTTTTTAATGCTACAAATGTAGTTGATGCTTTCAAGCGTGTATGCGCAGAGGTTGAAGTACCTGTAGGGACATTACCAGATATACCTACAGTAGTAAACTTTGTGGCAGATAAAAAAACATGTACAGAAGTTTTTCAAATGTTGTTTGAGAAAACAAAGGCTGATATTCAAAAAGATTTCACTGCAATATTATTAGAAGGTGGAATTAACTTGATTGAAAAAGGGACAATCATTGAAGACTATATAGCGAGAGATACATACGATGTAATAAACTCATCACATTCAGAGTCTATTGAAGAAATGGTAAACCGAGTAAAAACTGTTGATGCAGCAGGTAATGTAATTCGGATAGATAATGAGGATGAGCTAATAAAAAAATATGGTATTTTCCAAGATATATATAAAAATCAGCCAGAACCAAAGGAAAAGAAAGCGACTAAAAAGAAAAAGTCTAGTACAACAAGTACACCTAAAAAGCCAAAGTTTCCTGTTGATAATGTAGCTAAAGCTAAGGCGAAAATTAAAGGAATTAAAATGGACTCAAGTATTTCTGCACTAGGGAATATACAATGTATTGCAGGCTATTCTGTAGTAATTGAAGAAGAGCAACTAAAAGGAGTATTCTTCATTAAGTCTGACACTCATACATTTGAAAATAATACACATACAATGGAATTGAATCTAGAGTACATCAGAGAACCAGAGGAAGGAGAGGGTGAAAGTGCCGAAGAAAAACAATGATCCTTATACAGGAATATTAGGTATCATGAGTAACGTGGGCGGAAACGCAGGCAAGCAAGCAATGCCGGGAATTGGTACGATAGTATCACCACCTCCGAATCTAGTTGTATCGTTCAATGGAATGGAATTAAATAGTAACTTTTTGTGGGTTGATGAATATTGGTTACAAGGGCATTATAGAGAATCTAAAGGTCATATCATTTCAGAAACGCAACCAAGAGCAGGTGGTGGGGGATATGCAGAGTTTTCTAGCCATACACATGAAATTCATAATGATTACACAAAGACCAGAATTATGACTGATACATGGCATATAGGCGATAAAGTAATGTTAATTCCGATAGTAGGTGATGATGAAAGTACAGCAGAGCAGTACTTTGTATATGGAAAATGTAGGAGGTTAGACGGCAATGAGTAATCCATTTATGAAAGGGAATACACCAAGTAGCATTGACGTAAATAAAAACCTGCCACTATGCAAAGAGTTAGCTTGGGACTTTCAACGAGATACCTATCAATATGATAGAAATGGTAATCATAAATATGTAACAGGGAATGATGCAATAAAAGTATGGGTATGGAAAACATTAAGAGTAGAGCGATACCGTTATAGAGCATATTATGATGATTATGGCATTGAGTTTGAACAATTCATTGGGAAAAAGCCTAATGATACACCTAGCCAATATGATCTGTTTGAATATGTAAAGGATGCATTATTAGTTAATCCGTACATTATAAATGTAGATGCAGTAAATGTAATTCAAGAACATAAAATAATTACACTGCAAATAGAGTTACAAACAATTTATGGACCAAATACGATAGGAGTTGAAGTATAATGCTAGAACCACAAAGTAAGCAAGATGTGCTAGGACGGCTACTAGCAGATTTCAAAAAAATAGATAAAGAAGGATTAAGTACACATGAAGGGACATTTGTATTTGATACATTGAGTTCAAATGCAGTTGAGTTTGAAAAGTCTTATGCAGAAATGCAGTTGATACTTGATGCGGCCTTTCCTCAAACTGCATGGGGAGAATATTTAACACGTCATGCAGAAGCTCATGGGGTATTTAGAAAAGCTGCAACACAAGCTAATGTAATATTAACTATAACTGGCACAGCTAATACGATAATCCCTAAAGGGAGTTTGTTTAGCACAGACAATGATGAAACATTTAGGACTTCTAAGGAGGTCAATCTAGGCGATACTGGGAGTGCTAAAGTATTGGCATTATCTGAACAACTTGGAAAATCTTTGAATGTAGGGGCAAATACAATCACAGAAATAGTTGGGGGGATATATGGTGTTAGTACAGTTACCAATGAAGCGGCTGCTTATGATGGATATGATGAAGAGACTGATGCAGAACTTTTAGATAGGCTCCTATTAAAAGTTAGAAAACCTGCAACCAGTGGCAATGTATATCATTATGAACAGTGGGCTCGATTAGTTAATGGTGTTTTTTTAGTTAAAGTAATTCCATTATGGAATGGTCCGGGAACAGTTAAGGTTATTATTATCAATAATGAACGTGAAAGTGCTAGTACAGAATTAATTGAAAAAGTTAAGGCTGTAATTGCTGAAAACGCACCAATTGGGGCAACTGTTACTGTAGTAACACCAACAATATTTGATATTAATATCGAACTAACAGTGACAAAGGGAAAAGCAGATATAGTGGCTGTTAAAAAGGTATTAAATGAGGAGTTTAAAAAGCAAATTTTTAATGGCACATATGTATCTTATGCTAATATTGGTAAAGCTATTTTAGCTAATAAAGAAACAGGGGTATTAGACTATCGTGATTTAAAAGTTAATAAAGGGATTACTAATATTGATATTACAAATGAACAATTACCAACAATTAAAGAGGTGATCGTGCATGAGTGATTTTATTAGATGGAAAGAGGTAGATATACTTACGTATCTGCCTCTTTTTATTGCAAAAGATTTAGAGTTTAAAGCAATAAGTGATGCAGATAGTAGAGAGCATGAACGCATTAGATTGTTGTTAATTGAACTATTAAAACAAGATAATATTCAATCAGCAACTTATGCATTATCGAAATGGGAAGAGTTTGTTGGAATAAGCGCTAGAAATGATAGCTTACATAATAGACGAAGCCGTGTAATTGCAAAGTTAAATAATACTGATAGTAGTACAAAAGAGTTTCTAGAAGCCTTGGCCAATAACTTTGTATCTGATGAGTCTGCAGTAATAATTCCAAAGAATGAAAGCTATACTATGGAATTAAAGTTTACAAAAGACATGTGTGAAGATATCAATGGTTTACAGCAAACCATTGAGGAGTTTAAGCCAGCACACATTGGTTATGAAGTTTGGGAAGAACAATTACTTGAACAAAAATTGATTATTTCAGGGCTTGTTATGGCAGAAGAAGAAACACAAATTAGTATGAGTAAACTGTTAAGTGATATTGAAATCGAGCACAATCTCTATTATGGAAGTGTAATTGGATATGAAGAAGTAATTGAAATAGGAGGATAATATGGCACAGTTTCCGGGACTTAGTTTAACCATACAAGGAAATAAAATGATTTTAAAATCAGCAACAGGGAGAGCTGATGATAGATTGATCATTACAAAGGCAGTAATAGGAGATGGACAATTAACAAAAAGCATTGATAGCTTAACATCTCTTGTTAACCCTAAATTAGAAATTGGATTAAGTAATGTCAAAGAAGTAACAAATGGGCAAATGCAGTTACAATTTAACTTTGATAATAAAAAAGTTGAAACAGGATTTTATTGGAGAGAAGTTGGTGTTTATGGAAAGAATGGTGACAGCGGGCAAGAAAAACTCATTGGATATTCTAACGCTAGTGGATTAACCTCTTATATTCCAGATAAAACAAATGCAATTCCAATGCAACGCCTATTAATTGCTTTAGGGGTAGGAGACAATCCTAATGTAAAAGGCCTTATTGATTTATCTACGGCTGTTACTAGGGAACAACTAGACGAATCTATTAAAGCTCATAATTCCGCTACAAATGCGCATCAAGATGCATTTAATAAAAAGCTAGATATTACCTCTAATCAATACGCAAAAGCAATCGCTAAACACAATCAAGGCTTGCAAGTAACAAAAGGGGATAACTCACAAGAAATTATTAACTTTATTACTTCTAACTACAACGATAGCGATATTAATAAAGTATTAAACCTTGCAACGCTTAAAAGTTTATTAGGCCAAGGCGGTATCGTAGCGTCTAAGCTTGATCGTGATAACGGTTATGTGAAATTAGCTAACGGCTTTATTATTCAATGGGGTTTAACTTGGTTCTTAAATCAAAATACCTATGCCGATGTAACGTTGCCTATTAGCTGTAATGTGTTAGTCGCACTATGTACAGACGACTCCGCGAACACGACTACAAGGGGTGATGAGTTTTATGTATCTTGGAATAGTGGTTATTCTACAGGCGGAAATAGGACATCTATTCGCTTTTTAACTAATCGTGGTAATGCTGGCAACTTCACATGGATTTGCGTTGGTAAAGCGTAGGAAGGGGATCACATGAATCAATATGTATTTGTACTAGATGCACAAGGTAAACGTATTACCTCGTTTGTTGATAATTTAGTTAGTAAAGATGAATTACTGGCAACTGCTAAACAAGAATGTCCAGATGCAGCGGATTATATTTACTCTGCAGATGGGGACAGTATGCTAGATGAATTTATGAGTGGCAAGCTATATGTAGACGGGCAATTTGTATCTGCTCCAGTTCATGAGTTAACGAAGGCAGAAAAGATTGCAGAAATTCGTGCATATTATAACAGTCGATTTGAAGCCTTAGACCAAGCTTTATTACGTAGACGATTGGCTAATGGGGATATAAGCGACCTACAAGACCAGTTCAAAAAGATTAATGCTGAAATGATTGCTAAAATTAAGGCGGTGAAATAATATGTCAGATATTAAAAGTGAAGTTCCAGTTATGCACTTTTGTGAGTACTGTTGGGCTACTCTAAATACAGATGGTACTTGTCCATCTGAAGGATGTGTCCATAATGATCTAATGGAACTAGAAGCAGGTGAAGATAATGACACCAGTCAAGCATAATCTATCTGCTATTAAGGGTGAGTTTATTACGCTGACTATCGGATATAACGGCACAGTAGAGACCGAGGATTTGTTCTCGTGCGTAAGAAAGTTTGCCCAAGACGAACGGTATAGAGCTAAATTCAATATTGAAGTATCAAAGGATAATTTAATGGCTGATGAAAGCTGTAGAATTATCCTTTCTTTGGATACAAACGAACTACAAGCTGGTAGGTATGCGTGGGACTTATTTATTTGGGCGGGTAGCCGACCTATTAAATGCCTTGTTAAAGGGCAATTAACTATTCTTGAAGGTGTTAGTAACAGAGGTAAATAAAATGAGTGAAAATACTATTAATATTTATATGGGTACAGAAGATAAAGTTAATGTTAAAGACAATACTCAAATTATTAAATTGCAAGGTCCAAAGGGCGAACCAGGTCCTAAAGGTGAAGATGGAGTACAAGGCCCGAAAGGTGAACCATTACGTTTTGAGGAATTAACCGAAGCACAAAAACTAGAATTAAAGGGAGAAAAAGGCGATAAAGGTGAACAAGGTATTCCAGGCCCTAAAGGTGAACCTTTTAAATATTCTGATTTTACACCGGAACAGCTTAACGCACTCAAAGGCCCTAAAGGTGATACTGGGGAAAACGGAGAACAAGGCCCTAAGGGCGAGCCGTTTAAGTACACTGACTTTACTGAAGAGCAGTTAGCTGCTTTAAAAGGTGAACGAGGAGAAAAAGGGGAGACTGGTGAGCGTGGCCGTAAAGGTCCGCAAGGTGATAATGTCAATCTTGAAACTGTCGCTAAAATCAAAAATCTATTATTAGACAATAATGTGCTTGTAAAGAGTGATAGTCTTGAAGGCATTCTTCTTGAATACTTTGAAGCGCAAAGAAATAGTAATACGGTTTACTTAACTGATGATGCAAGTCTTGCAGAACCGTATATCACAGTGAATGAAGGCAAAATAAATATTACATATGGAGTAACCTTGCCAATCCGTATTAATGACGGTGAAATTAAATATATGAGTATGGCAAATATATCCGTTCCATTACCTTCTACAACAGAAAATACAACAATCAAATTCTATAACGCACGAATGAAATTGATGTATACGAAATTAATAGAGGCAACATTATAAGAAGGAGGTTAGGATGTGGACTTGGCAGTTTGAGTTGAACGACATATTAACCACATTATCTATAGTTGCGGTAGTTGCCGGACTTGGTTACAAGGTGTTGGTTATCCCGCTTCTTGAAAAATTGGACCTTCAAAGAATGCAAGATAACTTAATGTTCCAAGAAAAAATGGGCGTTCTTACTGATACGTTAAAAGATTTGAAAGATGAGATTAAGCTTTCACGTGAGCAACGAACTAAAGCGTACACGGAACATGTGAAATTAACATCTCGGGTCGACGGCATCGAAGCTCGTGTTGATGATATTAAGGAGGAGCTACATGAACATACCACCAAATCTCATCAATATCGTTAAAAAATCATATCAATCTGTGAGGGTGGCTAACATCCACCCAACAGGTATTTTAGCAACAAGGGTACTAGTACTAATCATGCTAGTACCTATTTTGCTAGTAGTGGTTGAGTACATAATGGCTTTTATTAGCGGTTATGTATCTGATGATGCCAATAAGATAATTAGTGTTGGTATTAATATCATAGATCACATCTTTATTCCATCTGTTCTAACTGCTTTAGTAGGCTTTTTAGCATTATGGATAGATAAGAATAATAATGGTATTCCAGATAAATTAGAAGAGGAGGATAAACTATGAAAGTTTTTATTAATCCAGGTCACGATATTAATTTAGATAGTGGCGCAGTCAATCCTGTATATGGTACTCGTGAATGCGATGTAGCTCGTGATGCAGGCAAGATGTTGGCTCGCTATCTTGAAACAGCAGGCTGTGAAGTGCGTACTCTACAAGATGATGATTTAGGGATAGTATGTTCTGAATCTGATGATTGGGGTGCAGATATCTTTGTATCACTTCACTGTAATGCATTTAATACAGAAGCTAGAGGCACTGAGACTTTGTACAAGTCTTTTAATGGGCAACGATTAGCAAACGACATTCAAAGCCAAATCATCAGAAGCATTAATACAGTTGATCGTGGTGTTAAAAAACGTGATGACCTTTGGGTGCTAAATGGTACAGATGCAACTGCAGTATTAGTTGAAATGGCATTCATTGATAACGAAGAAGACCATGATATGTTGACTAATGATTTAGATACTATCGTTCGTGCCATCGCTAGGGGGATTACTGACTACGCAGGAGGGCTATAATGTATGACAAAATCAAAGTATTATTTAATAACACTACTTACCGCTATTTTATTATCGGTGGTATTGGGCTCGTCATCTGCTTTTGCCTCGGATATATCTTCTATCAACCAAGCGGAACCGACTATCAGCGTACCCTTAACACAGTGGAACGAGCTCAAGAGCAACAACGAAAAAGCCTTGAGCTTAATCGAAGCATCCAACGTTCCATTGACAGAAGCGCAGACTACAGTCGTGAAGCAAAGGGAAGAATTGAACGAAGCACACAATACAATCAACAAATTGGAGAACGAATTGATGCAAGCCAAAGCGGACTTAGTGAAGCAAGAAATTACCTTAAACGAAACACAGACCTATTTAGACGAATTGAAGAACAAAGTAGAGAACGACAAGAAAACAATTAAAAGGTTACGAATGCAACGCAACTTATCTCAAGTATTTGGCGGTGGCGCAATTATAGGGGGAGCGTTCAAACATTAAGGAAGTGATCCAGTTTATCTCCATAGCGTGTAATGGTGGATACACGTAACTGTAAATAAAAGAGCCTACTAACCTAGATTAAATCTATGTTGGTAGGCTCTATTTTTGTTTGTAAAAATCAAAATAAATACTTGCGTATAACACGAAAACGTGTTATAATATAGACATAGGGAAGGAGGTGAAGCCGTTGAAGAAGTTAAGGAAGATAATAAAAAAGTGGCTACCGATAATAACCGCGTTTATCCAACTAGCAATCGCGATAATACAGTTATTAAATCAGTAACCACAGGGGCTCGAAAGAGCCCCAATCTTCCTAACTATTATAACAATGGCGAGCATATGATTTCAAGATTAACTTTAATAATTAGTATTATTGCCTTTGTATTATCCGTTTATAATCTATTAGTTATATTAGGAGTATTATAATGAAATTAGCTGATGTAATGACCACACAAGAGGCTGGTGAAAGATGGAATGTACCAGCTGATTCTATTAAGCAATGCTGCTTAAAGAGATATGCAAATAAACAATTTACCGATGATGAGGCTAGAAAATCGGGTAAGAACTGGCTTGTAACCCGTCAAGGCATGGAACGGCTATATGGAAAGGAAAAGCTTAAATAATTAAAACTATTCTATATAGATTAAAGTCAAAAAGATAAATACTGTATATTGACAATTAGCATAAAAAATAATAGAATTAACAGTGTAGTTAATTCTATTATTTTATTAGATAACTATAATGTGTTTAGGAGGAAGTATAATGGCAACATCATACGGCAAGATTCTTAGAAAAATAAGAATTGATAAAGACGAACTTTTAAAAGATATGGCCGAAAATTTGTGTATGACCTCTGCTTATCTTTCATCGATTGAAAATGGAAAACGTCCAATTCCTACAGACTTAACTAATAAGATAATAAGTTGCTATGGTTTAAGTCAAGATATTGTAATGGAATTACAATCTGCAGAGGACAGTGTTAGAACTAATATTGATATTGATTTATCTCAAGTAAATCATAACCAGAAAACAATGGTTTTGACGTTAGCTAGACAGTTTGAAAAGTTAACAGATGAACAATTAGAAGAAATTCGTTGTATTTTAGAAAAGTAGGTGGTTTGAAATATGGCTGGTTTATCTGTACCTCCATTGAGTTTGAAACAAATTCGTGAAAGATGTGAGGTGATTAGAACAATATTCGATATACCATTAAATGCACCTGTTGATATTGTGAAAGTATTTGAATATATACTTACGCAAATTGGCGTAGAATTCGAAATTGTACCACAACATGAAATGGGTACAAAGCATGGAGAAACAATTCCAAGCGAAAACAGAATTCGTATTAGAGAGGATGTATATGAACGAGCTTGCAATGGTTATGGTCGAGACAGATTAACTATGGCACATGAATTAGGGCATCTATTATTACATCGTGCAGAGACGATTACGTTTGCGAGAGAAGATGGAGATATACCACCATATAAAGATCCTGAGTGGCAAGCGAATGCATTTGCAGGTGAATTACTAGCGCCATATAAATATATTAAGGATATGAGCATAATAGACATAGCAAGACATTATGGAATTACAGAAAAAGCAGCATCAATACAAAAAAGAAGAAAGTAAGGAGGTATTGATATGATGGCAATAAAAAAACAGCCACCTAGTGGTTGAAACAAGGGGCTGTAGCCAAAGTGTATAAGTTGCCGCTTATATACTTTGAATCTGAACGTAAATGGTCAGACTAATTAATTAAGTTAATTTATTTTAGCATTTACATGAAGGTTTTGCAATAGTCCCAGAAGGGAGGCCTTTATGTGGATATTTTGTAAAGAGTATACAAACCGTTGGGGCAAGCGAATGATTGCATCCGAATACGGATACACATGCTGGCGCTTTTGGGTGCCCGTGAAAAAGAAGAAATCCTCTAATTAATGTTAGAGGTATTAAGTTAGTAATGTATATATGCTGACTATATGTATTCATTAACTTGATATGGGGACTTCTGCATTTAGAGATGTGGAAGTCCTCTTTTAGTTTTAGAAAAGTTTGGTGGAACAAAATTATGCCACTAAATTTTAGTAGCGGAAAATTCCGCCACTAAATTTTATCAGCTGAAAATTAAGCCAATGAATTTTAGTAGCTGAAAATTAAGCCACTAAATTTTGGCGGCTTAAAATCGAGCCACCAAATTTTATTAGCCGAAAATTCGGCCACCAAATTTTAGTTTAAGAAAAGTTTATTTGACTTATGGATACACAATAATATACTATTTAAGTGTAGCCAAAAGTGAGGTGATGAAATGAGTGCTGCAAAAATGGGTAGACCTACAGATAATCCTAGAAACATACAGTTGCGTATTAGGATTAATAAAGATGAAGCTAAGATTATAGAAGAATGCGAATCATATTATGGAATTAATAAGACAGCTGTTGTGATAAAGGGGTTAAAGGAGCTACACAAGAATATAAAAAAATAAGACAACTACCTCCTGTGGAAAGTTGAGTAGTTGCCTTATGTGTAGGAGAACATAGTCCTCATGAAATATTATATCATGAGTGCATTGTTCCTTTAAAGACTAAGGAGCTAAAATCATGAAACAATTAGTAGTAATTAATAATAATCAAATCGTAGTATCTAGTAAAGATATAGCAGAGCATTTTGGAAAACAACATAAACATGTATTAGAAATTATTAGAGAAATTTTAGTAGCCGAAAATTCGGCCACTAAATTTTTCCAAGAAACATCTACTGTTTATCGTGGACAACAATTTCCATTCTATTTAATGAATCGTGATGGCTTTTCACTACTGGCTATGGGATTTACAGGAAAGAAAGCATTACAATGGAAGTTAAAATATATTGAAGCTTTCAACGAAATGGAAGAAACATTAAAACAAGGCTATTTAGAAGAGCCTGTAAACCCAAGTGAACTACATTGTAAGATATATAAAGGTGTACCTGTCATAACCATTGGTGATTTTGCAGAAATAGTAAAAAGAAATAGAACAAGTATTCTATGGCATTTAAAAGATAAAGGCTTGCCATATCAACTATTAGAAAAGGAAGAAGTAACTGCCTATAAGAATGAAAACAATATTCCTATGCATAGTGCTATTTCTAAATTAATTGTATTCACAGAAGCTACGGCATACAAACTAACTTGTATTATGTACAATAATGTAGATCCTATTAATTTAACAATTGCTAAATACTTTAATAGGCAACCTGTAGCACCAGTTAAGTCTGTAGTGGCAATTGAAGAAAAAATAGGAATTGATTATGATAGTGTTAAAGAGTACATAGAAGAAATGGAAACAAACATATCTCTAATGAGAGGTATGGTAAAACATTTAACAGAGTTTAAACGTACAAGAGAAGAACACAAATATCAAATAAAACTAATCCGTGAAATAGGATTCAATATATTTGATGGTACAGGGGACTTAGAAAAAGTGGTTAATACTTGCATTCAATAAAAGAAAAATAACGGTTGCCCCTTATTTGCCCCTTTTTAAAATGTAGAACTTAAACAATGCTGTAATGGTGCGGAGCGTTGAGTATAAACCCTCAATCCGCACCATTCTTATTGACTGTTTAACAGATTGTAACGAATTGTAACAAACTGTAACAGATAAAGCATTTACAAGGATATTTGAAAGATAAAGAGTAACAAATTGTAACGCATTGTAACAACAATTTGCCCCTTTATTGCCCCTTTTAAAAACAAATATTTGCCCCTTTTATATGAGGATTAAAAAGCCACTGCACAGATGATGCGGTGGCTCTTTTTATCGTGAAAGTTTAGTGGAACAAAATTGTGCCACCAAATTTTAGTAGCTGAAAATTCGGCCACTAAAATTTAGTTTAAGAAAAGTTTATTTGACTTATGCACTTGCAAAATATATTATATATGCAAGGGCATAAGTGAGGTGATAAGATGGAAAAACGAATGGGTCGCCCACCCAAGCAAACTCAATCAAGAAATAAAAGCCTAAATATTAGATTAACTGATGCGGAGTTGAATATGATTAATGGATGCGCTCAACGATTAGGTATAAGCCGAACAGATGCTATTATTAAAGGAATTGAATTGATTGAGCAAAAAAAATAAGACACAGCCACCGTGGAAAGTTACTGTGTCTTACAGGAGCGAGAACAATGTTCTCTATGAAATATTATATCATGAGTGCATTGTTCCTTTAAAGACTAAGGAGCTAAAATCATGAAACAATTAGTAGTTATTCAAAATAATCAAATCGTAGTATCTAGTAAAGATATAGCAGACCATTTTGGCAAACAACACAAAGATGTTTTAGAAAATATCCATAATATTTTGGCGGCGGAAAATTCCGCCACCAAATTTTACCAAGAAACTACATATCAAAATCGTGGGAAAGATTATAAAGAATACCTTATGAACCGTGATGGTTTTTCACTACTTGCTATGGGATTTACAGGCAAGAAAGCACTACAATGGAAGTTAAAATATATTCAAGCTTTCAATGAAATGGAAGAGACATTAAAACAAGGCTATTTAGAAGAGCCTGTAAATCAAAACGAACTACATTGTAAGACATATAAAGGTGTACCTGTCATAACCATTGGTGATTTTGCAGAAATAGTAAAAAGAAATAGAACAAGTATTCTATGGCATTTAAAAGATAAAGGCTTGCCATATCAACTATTAGAAAAGGAAGAAGTAACTGCCTATAAGAATGAAAACAATATTCCTATGCATAGTGCTATTTCTAAATTAATTGTATTCACAGAAGCTACGGCATACAAACTAACTTGTATTATGTACAATAATGTAGATCCTATTAATTTAACAATTGCTAAATACTTTAATAGGCAACCTGTAGCACCAGTTAAGTCTGTAGTGGCAATTGAAGAAAAAATAGGAATTGATTATGATAGTGTTAAAGAGTACATAGAAGAAATGGAAACAAACATATCTCTAATGAGAGGTATGGTAAAACATTTAACAGAGTTTAAACGTACAAGAGAAGAACACAAATATCAAATGAAACTAATTCGTGAAATAGGATTTAACATATTTGATGGCACAGGGGACTTAGAAAAAGTGGTTAATAGCCGTATTCAATAGAAGAAAATAACGCTTGCCCCTTTTATATGAGGATTGAAAAAAGCCACTGCTATAAAATAAGCAACATAATATAATTGGAAAGTTTTACAGTATATGATGATAAAAATCAATAGTTTCTAACATATCATCTGTAAGTTCTTTCTGTCTTACCATATGTTCAATTAAATTAACATGATGATCTATGTGAAAATCATCATTAATGATATGCAGCAATTCATGCTTTATTTCGTTACGCATATCTTCAAATGACATATTCTTGCGAATATAAATGTTGTGTACACCTTCATCTTCCCCAGTTGATGAAATGGCTTTCACATTTGGAATATCACATTCAATAATATTAATAATCAAACTAACAACCCCTAATAGTATTATTTTTTATTTCTAGATTTGATAAATTCTATATAGTTTACCGCTTCTTGCATTTCCTCTTTAGAGATACCACGTGATGCAGAGAACAACATACGCATTTCTGGACGAGTGCGAAGCATTTCCGCATATTCTGCAGTTTCAGGATCTACATAGTAACCTTCTGTTTGAGTAGATTTATTTTCTTGATGCGGTTCTTGCCAGCCCATTAAATATGCAGGAGTAGTATTTAATATTTTTGCAAGTGGCTCAAGTATAGTTAAAGGCAATTTCTCTATTTCATTACTTTCGTAGCGATAATATGTTGCACGAGAAATATTTAACTTTTTTACAATTTCATCGACAGATAATTTATTTTGTTTGCGTAAACGTTTTATTCGTTCATGTATTTGTTCAGTCATAACTTCGTCTCCTTTGAGACAAGTATATTATAAGTGTATCATATTTGCAACAAATAATTTTAAAAAGTTTAAAATGTTTCATAAATGAGAAAATATATATTGACGAGTTAAAATAAAATTACTATACTTTAGTTAATCTCAAAAATGAGACAAAAGGGGAGGTGATATATATGAATGTACAAGCTTTAAAAAGAAAAATATTAGATTGTGGGTATAATATTGTAGAATTTTCAGACAAAGTAAGTATTGATAGAAGCACATTTTATCGAAGACTTGAAAAAGATGGAAATAGTTTCACAATAGAAGAAGCATTACGAATTAAAGATGTGCTTTCATTAACTGATGCAGAAGCTTACTCTATTTTTTTATCTAAAAAGTCTCAAAAATGAGAAAAATAAAATAAAGAGGTGAAATCAAATGAAAGAGAAAAAGTAAAATGCCCCAAATGTAATGTGGAAGTAATTGATGGAAACTTCTGCGAACATTGTGGGGCGAAATTAAAACAAGTATGTGATTGTTGGGTGTTAAAGAAAAAATACAATTGTGGCTTTGATGAATGCAAAGGTTACAAGTTGTTAATTGATCATATCAAGGTGAAATCAAATGAAGAAAATCAAGGAGGTTTAGTAAAGATGATTATCAAGATTGAATTAGATAAAGACTTAAAAACCAATGAAGTAATTAGTATTAATGTAGTCAAGTCAGAAAATGAAATCATTGAGGGCAAATTATTTGAAGTAGATGAAATTAGTAAAGCTGAAATTAATGAAAAAGCGCCAACCCAAGAATAGGTCAGCGCTAATTATTAACTAATGGTATAACGTCTCCAAGGAATTCGGCTTGGATGAATATTGCTTAAGAATTTTACTATGTCTTTACGCCCATAATATTGAGGTACCCCATGAATATCTTGTTCCATGAGTACGGTGGGGATATTACCAAAGAAACGAGAAAAGTAAGAAAGTGCATCTTTTTTCTGTAAAGAATTTGACAAGGTGCCACGTTTTACAACGGCAATTGCAAAAGTAACACCTTGCTCTTTAATTACAGCACCATCGAATGTAGTAGACATATAATCACCTCCTTTCTAAAACCAAAATCACGGAATTGAGCGATACCAGAGGATTTCGCTAATTGAAGCATTGGGTTATTAGCTACATTTTGAGCTAATGCTAATGCTCCTTGTGTTTGAGAATTAAGGTCAAAAGCTTTTGCAAATGGAGTATTTGCAGAAGATTGAATCATAGAAATAACTTTATTTGTATTTTTAAGAATTTCTAATTGTGGTTGAACCACCAAGATGTTATCGCAAAGGCTTTTTATCCTTTACATCTACTTGTTACCAAGTAGTTCAGCATATGTCATTATCCTATCAAAAACATTATACATGAATAAATGATGAAAATAAAACAAAGAGGTGAAATCAAATGAAAGATTTAAGACAACCAATGAACAGCGCTCAACTATATCAAGTGAAAGAGTCATATAAAGATCCAATTGTAATGGAAGTGATTTCCTTATTAAAACAAAAAGAAGGACTTACATATGCAGGAGCAAATGAAATCCTTCTTAGTGTATCTACTGTATTAGAGTATGAAGCTACTTATCTTTCAAAGTTACCGTTACAGAAAGAACAGTAATAGGTTCATCTTCATCAACAAATAAGTATGGCACTTGGTGATTAGAACATAAGAAACGAACATTATTTAGAGTATTAGGAAGCTTTGAAAGTTGTTTTTTATCAGAATTAGCGATGAAGTCAACATTTAGAAATAGGTTCAAGAAAAATGTTATGTCCTTAGCAAGCCAACTGATTAAGGAATTACGAATATTGTGCGTTTGTGGAAGTGGCAATAGTTTAAGTAATTCGTTATGTTCGATTAACTCAAGAGGTTTTAGTTCGAAACGATTTTTATAATCTGGCGGAATGATTGGGCCGTATGGATTTTCACTATAAAGCAATGATTTACATGTAATCAATTCACCATGTAACTTACAAAGAAATTCGACTTCATAGAAGTTATCAATAGTAAGTGTTTTATAGATTGCAAATTCTAAAGCTTGTAACTCTTTAATTGTTTTAGTCATAAATTCACCTCCTTTCAGAGTAATTATAGCACTAGGGAAGGCGATACGAAGGAGAAACAAATGAAAGAAATTAAAGAACTAATTAAAAACAGACTAAAAGAGGTATTAACAGTCCCACATAAAGATGATGTAGATGAACAATTGCGTTCACATGCAGTAAAGACATATATCAGCTCAATCATGATGATAGATGACTATATGAAAGAAGAGCAAACCAATAAATATTTGGTCCACAGGATTAATCTAAATCGTTAAGAGGAAAGAGCAATGGAAAAGAATAGTAATGCATTAATGAATGAGATGCGTAAAGAGGTTAGTCAAATACGAATTGTTAAATTAATTGAAGCTAAGAAAATTATTAAAGAAGTAATACATTATGATCCAATTGAAAAATCAAAACATAAAACAATAGTTAACATGATTGATGAAGCAATTGTGGATGAACTGAAAGTTCAAGCAAACCCTATAAATCAACCTACAAATAAAGTAGAAGTCATTATTAATCCTAAGCTAAGAGAACATATGAAGTTAGCGCTAGATAGCAACTCATTAGAGCATGACAACAGATTAACTATTGATGAGGCTGTAAATAATTTAGCAAATACATTTGTTCAAATGCAAAGCATTATGGATAGAGTTGCAATTAAAGATGCTCGGTATACGAAAGCATTTGGGGATGAAGTAGAAAATGCCCTTATTACAATGGCTGTAATAAAGGCATTTGGAATTGGTAAACAATCTGAACGTTATTTAGGCATTGTTAAGAAGGTTGTAAGAGGACTAGAGGGCGTATAAATGGATAGAAAAAAAGAGCCACATAATGCGGCTCAAAAAAAGTGGATTATATTTAGATATTTTAATGCTTTGAAATACAACAAAGACCAATCGCTAGAGGAAACATTACAAGACATAAGATATTGCACAAGAGTTAACCTAGGAATGTTTGTGATTGCAGTAATACTAACGATTTTAAATTTTACGAGAATATAAAGGTAAATATTGCAATTACTATTGTTGTCAATATACCAATACCAGCTAACCATGCAGCAAATTTACCATATTTAGCAGATTCCTTTGAGATACGAAGACTTTCTTCCGCTAGTTGTAATGTATGATTTTCTTTTTCCAAGCGCTGCAAAGTATTTAAACCTAAAATGGTCAATTGAACTTCATCAGAATCATTAAAGCAATAAGGTGCATAAAAGTCAGTGGGAATAGTTACTAATTGAAAATAACATTGAGCATAATTTTTGGAGTTTAAAGGACTAGAAAAGGAATCACTTGAATATAAAGGTGGTTCAACTTCCCATTTAGGGGTATCAAGCAAATAAAGTTGTAAAGTTGCATCAGTTATGTAGTTAAATTGTTTTTTTAAATCTATATAACTCCGTGAGCCTTTATTAATGAAAAGAATTAATTCTTCTAATTGATCATTAGGTAAATTTCGAGCTGTAGAGGTAAAGGCTTGAACCTTTTTTTTATAAAGTTTGTACTCATCGTCATTTGAGTGAATATAGGTTACTGGTGATGCTTGTAATGATATTTGATTATGTAAACCACCAAGAACATTTTTTAAATCATCTATTGGTTGAGCTATTTTTTTAATATCGGACATAATTTCACCTCCTTTCAAGGTGATTATATCAATTCTGAAAAAAAGATGAAATAGAGAGGGGCGTTATTAATGTTAACAATTCAATTAGAAGGACCTATGAAGAAAATGGCTGGAGATAAATTCATGGCCACTTATGAGAAAGCATCTAATGCTAAACGAGAACTAGAGATTGCACTTATAGAGTTAGAAGAATTAGGGATTAAAGTCGATGTAGTTTATTTATCTGATAAATAAAGAAAGGTAAGGAGTAGTAATGGAAAGTGTTCAACCAAAGTATGTTCCTATTAGCACACTAGCTAAGATATGGGGACGGAGCAAAATGTATATCTATAGAAGAATAGATATGATCCGCAATGAAGGTAGATTTAATGAAATCTGTATGCAACTAGGACCACAACAAACACTGGTACATGTAGAAAAGTTTGAAGCATGGATGAAAGGGCAGCACATGAAGTGGCTAAAGGGGGCATAGAAGATGAACATTATAAATCTAATTACAACCGTGCAATGGTGTTTGGGGATATTGGGGTTAGGACTATATGGAGGAATTGAGCAAGCAGAAGGCTGGCAAATATTAATTAATATAGTATTAACAATAACAACTGGCATCACCATTTGGATGTTAGGCAGGGTTAAGGAGGTGATAAAACATGATACTCAAAAAAGAAAAAGCAATGGACCTACTAATAAGATATTTAAAGTTCACTAAAGAAGAAGCTGAAATTATTAAGGACTGTATTACAAGCATAACTGTAAATAACAAAGCCAATAGCATGGACTTCACAATATTGGCCAATGGATGCGCCATATTCCTGAAGCGTAAAGCAGGTAGTTATGAAATGCGAGTTACAGGGAAAGGACCAATTAAGGAATATACGTTCTATCTAGCAGAGAGAACAAGAGGGATATTGCTTGATGTGGTGACTTGTAATGAGTAAACACTGCAGCATATGTGATGAGTGCAATAAAAAAGGCCATGCCTACATTCATTGTAGACAGGCCAAAGGGATTATATGTATGGAACATTGCGATGCATGCCAATATTTAGAGATTGAACAAGGTGACATGCATTGCAATTATCCTAGGCAAAAAGAAAAGGCCACTAATTAAAGTAGCCTAATCAAGCACGTAATTACGCACCAAACCTAACGTAATTATATCACACATGGGCA
>CAUQLO010000015.1:0-34570 GCA_963518725.1 uncultured Veillonella sp.
AGGCGAAAGTTACGAACTATACAAAAGCAGCTGCTTTCGACTTCGACGATTTGGAGTAAGATGTCCGTAAATTATACATAAAAGCTACACGTAGATACATTCTACAGTGTAGCTTTTTATTTTCCCTATTCATCCGTAATTTTGCAACTTTAACATTCAATAGGCTTAGTATTTAACTATATGCATCGCTATTGAAACTAACTCATTTTGTCCTATAACCCTTATTTTGTTCTTATCAATATTTTTAATATTTTGTATGCATTAAAAATACATGCAAAAAGGTCTTCTTTATACCCTTAGATTCTATAAACCTAAGCCAAAAGAAGACCTTCTAGTAGATATGTATTACTATATATGTAACTATATCAAATATGATGTAATTATTTACGCTTTCACCAACGCCCGATGGATCAATCCAATCACGAATCCTACGCCGCCGAATACGACCCAATCCATACCGATGCCATGCATTGGTACTTGTGTAGCAAAGAATTGTCCTACGCCACCTAAGTCTACGCTCGCCGTTTCTAATCCAGATACAAGGGCTGTGATGAATGTTGCCCCCACTGTCCATGCATATACGCATTGGCGACCGTTGAACAACGGATGTAAGAATGCCAACAAAATCAATGCGATGGATAATGGGTACAGGAACATCAACACAGGAATGGCTGCGGTAATGATGGTTTTCAATCCAAACATACCTACGCCAAAGGAAATTAACACGAATAGCACTGCATAGGCTTTATAGGATAATCCCCCGAATTGTGTGCTAAAGTACTGCGCACAAGAGGTAACAAGGCCGATACTCGTAGTCAAACACGCCAACAATACGATGACTGCCAAGATCATGGCCCCTAAATCACCGAACAATAAACGCGCCGATTCTGCTAACACAGGTGCGCCTGTGTCTAGGATACCTAGTTGCTCTACGCTGGTAGCGCCCAAGCTAGCAATGAAGATGTACACCACACCCAAGCAACCTACGGCGATTAAACCGGCTTTCATTGTGGCACGTGTAATCTCATCACGTGTTTGTGCCCCTGAAAGTGTGACAAATTCGATGACCAAGATACCGAACACAAAGGATGCCAACGCATCTAATGTGTTATATCCATCTAAGAAACCTTGCAAAAAGGCTGTTCCGCTAGTCGCGTACGCCTCTGTTGGTGTGCCGTAGCTACCTAATGGGGTAATCAAGGATTTTATAATCAACACTACGATTGTCAGTAGTAACGCTGGTGTTAAGATGTTACCAATGCGATTGACCAATTTTTGTGGATTAATGGAAAGCCATAATGTGACTACGAAGAATACCACAAGGAACAAGGAAAGTGCCGTATCTGAGGCAGCGCCACCCAAAAATGGTTTTACTGCAATTTCATAGGATACTGTACCCGTACGAGGAATGGCAAAGGCAGGGCCAATGGATAGGTATAATGCCAATGTAAATAAGATCCCAAATACTGGATGCACACGGCTTGCCAAACTTTGTACGTTGCGGCTGCCGGAGTATCCCATGGCCATAACCCCTAATAGTGGTAAGCCTACACCAGTGACGATAAATCCTAAGATAGCCCACCACACATTGGTACCCGCATGTTGACCTAATGTGGCAGGAAAGATTAAGTTACCTGCCCCAAAGAATAAGGCAAAGAGCATCAGGCCGATAGCAATATAGGCTCGCCCTGACAGTTGAGTATGATCTGACATAATAGCTCCTTTCAAATACATCCCATAATAACAAATATACACTGTATATAAACATTTTTATGCTTTAGCCTTTATTATAGCTAATTATAGGCAAAATAAAAAGTCATTTTCCCTAGAGAAAATGACTTTTTCTATACCAATTATGCATATACGCCCAACCTATAATTGATAGGTAAACTAAATCTATTACCTATAACCAAGCATTACTCTTTTTTAGTCGCACGGTTCCACATCGACTTTCACATCGTAAAATGTACTACCCCAACCATAATCGGTAGGTCGTGAAGCAGTCAACACGTTCATCGTGTGCTCTGAATCATGAGACTGGGATTGCCACCATACACCAGTGCTAACGATACCCCCTTTTGGCACCATATCATCGATGACTAAGGCAATCCGCAAGGATCCACGCTCATTCGACAAGCGCACAAATTCGCTGTGTAGCACCCCTTTGCGCTCGGCATCGTCTGGATGCATACGAGCCACCATCTGTGGCGCATTCTCTTGTAGCTCACAAAAGGACGAGTCTAGTATGCGTGGGTCCGCCCCATTGATGAGGAAGAACTCCGCTGTATCCCCATGAGCCTCACGATACACTGGATAGGGCTCTCGCTCTAAGGGATTGTAAAGTTCAATCTTGCCGGACGGTGTCCCATACTCTAGCTTATACGTGTCTGGTAGGTCCATCTCCACTAGCTCCCCCGCCAAGATCCTATCTTGCACAGTGACCGGAATATTCGCGTGTCGCACAATGTCTTCGATCATCTCTAGTTCGGACATGGCGAATATAGGGTCGTCCAGATGCATCGCTTTCGCAATACTACAGATAGTATCCCAGTTAGATCGACTTTCACCAACGGGCGGAATGGCTTGGTATCCACAACCGATGGTGTAATGGCCGTAGGAATTGTAAATGTCATTGTGCTCGACGGAGGTCGTCGCAGGGAGCACAATGTCCGCATATTTTGCCGTATCCGTCATAAACCGTTCGTGCACGACCGTGAAGAGATCCTCTCGCGCCAATCCTTTGCGCACCACTCTTTGATCTGGTGACGTCACTGCCGGATTACTGGAATACACATAGAGGGCATGAATCTTCGGGTTCTCCGCTGTTGTCAGCACGGGCCCCAAACGAATCATCGGATGTAATCGGGTTTCCTTTCTTTGAAAGCGCTCCCAGCTGACACGTTGTCCCCCTACAAATTGACTGCCCGATGCGCTGGACAAGAGCCCGCCCCCTTTGTGTAAATACGCTCCCACTAAGGCTGGTAATGCCACTACACATCGTACCGTGTTGGCTCCATTTCCATACCGTGAAAGCCCACTTCCTAAGCGAATGAACGGCGCCACGGCACTTCCATAGGCACGAGCAAACTCGACAATACGCATTTCTGGCACGCCCGTTATCTGTGCCACTTTGGATGGTGGATACTGAAAGACCACCGTATCTCGGAATCCTTCATAGCCTTGTACGTACTGTTGAATAAACTCCTCATGTACTAAGCCTTCTTTTACTAGCACATGGGCCACGCCCAAGGCAAACGCCCCGTCTGTACCAGGTCGCATGAGAATCACTTCATCGGCTAACTTCGTTGTCTCTGTATGATACGTGTCAATGACCCACAGTTTGGCACCTTGTTGACGAGCCACTGTCACATCATGGAGCACATGCACATCTGTGGCCAATGCGTTGAGACTCCACAATATAACGCAATCACTATGTTGTATGTCTTGTGGTCGATTTCCCAAGGTGGACCCCATCAGGCTCACCCATCCATAGCGCTTTGCCGGAGAGCAAATCCCCTTGTCTTGACGGGTAGCACCTAGCATAGCAAAGAGAGGATCCCCTGCACTTTTTTGTAAAACCCCCATGGTCCCTGCATAGGAATAGGGCATAATACTTTCAGAACCATAGGTATCAATGCAGTATTGAAACTGTTGTGCAATGTCCTGTAATGCTTCGTCCCATGTGATGGGCGTAAACTGACCACTTCCCTTAGGTCCAATGCGGCGTAACGGTGTCGTCAATCGTCCAGGGTGATGGACAGTTCGTTCATAGTGTTGCATTTTCTGGCACAGCGTTCCTCGTGTGAATTTGTGTTCTTTCATACCTCGTACCTGTTGCAGTTGGTCTCCCTCAATAGTCAAGGTCAACCCACAGGCATCTGGGCAATCATAGGGACATACTGATGTCCTTGTCTGTATGGGCTTCGTCATCATTCATTCCTTACTAGTCATCATCAAAATCATCAAACAAGTCAAAGTCAACGTCAAAGTCGAAGTTAAAACTATCTCCAGAATCGTAATCATGAGAACTATCAGCCTCTTGTTGATCATATTCTAACTCATCTTCCATAATATCATTGTAGTTGTTATGGAAAAATCGATCCTGTTCTGTTTCGTTTGCACTAGAAAAACCATAATCTTCATGAGAGTCCTCTGGCAATACATCCAATTGGCTATAATCACGAATCGTCATTGCTTCATAAGGGTCCACCGGTCCACGGGGTTTTTCTGAATCTTCCGCCTCTACCATATCCATAGCTCGGTTCAAATCCTTTGCTGCCCCCTCTTGTTGCACCATATCTAGAAACTCATCGGAACTGACTTCACTCACCAGTGTATCCATGTCTTCAACCACTGATGGATCCTTCTGTGCTTCTATGGTCTGTAATTGCCCACGTCGTAAAAATCGATTCATTCTCTTGCCCCTTTCACTAAACTCACTCTATCATATGTATTGTACCACTGGGACGGACGCTTTCACAATATAGGAATAGCTATGACAGTTCCTAGTTAGAACCTATACTGAAAAAGGAACAATCCTAATTACTGCCTATACTGAAAGAGGACCCTCGCTAGTAGCAAGGATCCTCTTGTATAGTAGTATGTATAGTTAGTTGTATAGTGTAAGTCATGTCAGGATAGAAATCACACATGGGAAATGTGATTGTGTGAAAGTTCTTTGTTACTCTTAGGAGTTAGCCCAAAGTAGCACGTAAGAACCACAATTGTTTTTCATAGTAAGCGATGTGGTCTTCCATGATAGCCACTAATCCAAAGTTACCTTCTTCATCAGCTGCTTCGCGGATCGCACGAGCTTCTTTGTTCAACAATTCGAAATCTCCTACTAAGAAGTTATATACTTGCTCTACGGAGAATTTGTTGCCTGGTTCTTCTTTCAAAGAGGCAATTTCCAAATATTTTGCCACATGTACTACAGGTTCTTCGCCTTGCATTTTTACATGTTCTGCCACTGCATCATAATAGTCGAATGCCACATCATAGACTTCTTCTAAATATTTGTGAGCTGGCACAAATTGAGAGCCTACTACATTAAAATGGAAATTGTGAAGTTTAATGTTCCAAATTGCTAAGTTTGCAATATATTGGTTAACTGCTTGTAAGTTTTTCATAGCTTTTTCTCCTTTTCTTTAGTTTTCTTGCTAATCATTCTGATTAGCAATTAATAATTATTATTTGTTATGTACACATCTTAACACAGTATATTAGAAAATGCAATATCTTTTCATATAGTTTATCGAAATATTTAAATGTAAAAAGTTCCCGTTACCTATAACGTAACGAGAACTTATTTCACTTATCATTCACTTTTCTTAATAAACCCTTGTGTAGCGCTGTACAAGCAGAACCATACAAAGAAACTAGCCCCTGTGATGATCAGGTACATCGTATCTGTTAGTTCCCCCGATCGATACATGGCCAAGGTATAAAAGAAAGCTGTCATGGTCATCAGAATGTAGGACAATACATAGCGCATGCCTCGTTCTACATCTTCATCAGTAAATATCTCTTTCTTAAAGCGCATCCAATAGATACCACATAATACCAAGCCGCCTAGCATATTGGCTGCCAGTAAACTCATATCCGCCCGTCCATTAAAGAACCAGCACAACGCCAAATGGTTGATAAACAGCATCCACTTGATCATCGTCGTCAAACGAGCTGTCGTAATCGTTGGCTGTGGCTGTGATTGATGTTGTTTGCGTTTCTTTCCTTTTCCCATAGAATCCTCTCTATCTAATCTACTACCTATGTACTAGAACAATACGTGAGATGTATAAATCAAGCGCAAGGCTAAGATACCAACCCCAATGGACAAGCCAATCAGGATTGTTTTCGCCCGTAATCGTTTTGCAATAAAAGCCCCTAACTGCCCACCTAATAAAGCACCAATACCGCAAGGAATAGCCACTTCAAAATGGATATGCCCACTCAAAAAGTGCGTCAATGTCCCTACCGATGTAGAGGTAGCCAAGATAAAATGGCTAGT
Organism: uncultured Veillonella sp.; assembly: GCA_963518725.1. Lineage (GTDB taxonomy): Bacteria > Bacillota > Negativicutes > Veillonellales > Veillonellaceae > F0422. The sequence goes on from CAUQLO010000015.1 coordinate 6,008, forward strand.
AGCTGTGGCCATATGCGTAGGGAATCCCATGATGTAAATGAGGGCTGGCACGTGAATCAATCCACCACCGATACCAAATAGACTAGATAGGAATCCGACTACCATACTAATTATAATGCCTACCACTTTATTATAGGTCAATTCTTCTAACTGCAAGGATTCTTCTTTTCGCTCCCCTTTTCTCATATTTTTGTAGCCAATAAAGCCAGACATGATGAGCAAGAAGGAGCCAAACCAGAATCTGAATCCGCTAGCATCAAAATAGTCTGCCACATGGGCGCCAATGATGGATCCTGGGAAGGTGGCAATACTGAACAAAATCGCTGCACTGTAGAAAATTTTCTTCTGTTTCACATAGGCAATCGTACCAGAAATGGCATTACATGTTACCGTAAACAAGGATGTGCCTACCACCATAGCTGGTGTCCACTCAGGGAAAAAGTACAAAAATACAGGCACAAAGATAATACCGCCTCCAGCACCGATGATAGTGCCTAAGGTCGCTACGGCAATTCCTAGCAATATAAATCCCACAACACTGATGATATCCATATCCTAATCCTCCTTCAACAACGTAGCCAATCGATCTAACTTGTGTTTCTTAAAGACCGCTTTCATGCCCCGTTTTTCGGCCTTTTTCTCCGCCTTTTTAGCCACCTTTTGCAAGACTTTTTCTGTCCACGCATCACCATGCTCTTCTGCGTAGCGCTCCCACTTGGATAACTTTTTCGCCCACTTGTCGATGCATGGAGCCTCTTTTTTATGTTTCGACTTGTCTTTGTGTTTTTCCTTTTTTTTCTTCTTTTCTTGTTTTACAATGCAGCATTTTTCCCGTTCTTCTGGTATGGGCGAATCTTCTGTGCAGTGTTTACAGCGTTTTTTCTCTTTCTTCGATGGTTTCTCCTCTGGTTCTTCTGAAAGCACCTCATCTAACTCCACATCGTCCCATGAATCAGACTCAAAGTCCTCATCATCATACAGTTCTTCAGCTGTTGAGGATTCTGCTACATCTAGAAAGTCATCGTGGTTGCGCTCTTCCTCTGATTCCTGCGTTTCCGACGTTTCAAAAAAATCATCATACTTGTAATCATCGTCCACTTTCTGCGCGCCCGATGTGCTAAATAGGCCCATAAAGGAACTATTTTTTACCGTCTGTTTCGCTGGTGCATGGTCTACAAATTCTAGACCCAATGCCACACCTACGTCATAGCCTTCTACGCCTTCATATGCCACTGCTTGGGATGTGTCCTCTGCGTCTAGTTCAGACAGCATGGCATACAAATAATGGCTTTGTACCATATCTTGCAAGGTGGCAATTTCTTCCCACTGTTTTCCTAATATCGCCAAGGTGTGGGCAAAGTTTTCTAAATCTTCAATGACTTCCATCGCTGTTTCTGATGCGTCTACGTGCGTTGTCTCTAACTGCGCGATGTATTGTTGTTGTATCTCTTTACAAGTTTGATACTGTGCTTGTAATCCTTCCAATACGGCTGTTACTATCTCTGTATCGACTACATATTGTTTCATAATATCCTCCTAAGAAGATGGATCTTCCTCTGTTTCTAAGTGCGACCCCTTCTGTTGTTGCCGTTTCCACATGGCGCCCGTTGTAATGACCTCGGATCCAAATCGCTCTTCTAGAGCATCTAAGGTCTGCGCCAATACATCGGGACTTTCTTCTTCTAGGGGAAACAAGGAATCTTGCGCCACCTCTGTTTGAAAGCCACTGACGCTGATCCCCAACAATCGGAACGGTCCCTGTATATCAAGTTTATTATATAATAGGGTCGCCACATCGTACAATACATTTTCTCGATCCGTTTGATAGGACAATCGTTTTTGTCGTGTTTTCGTCGTAAAATCAGGTAACCGCACTTTAATGGAGATCGTATGCCCTTTCAAGCCCTTTTGACGTAAACGTTTCGCCACATGATGCGCAAAATAACGCCACTCTCCATCAATCTCATCAGGATCGATGAGGTCTCTTTCATAGGTCAACTCATTGCCGATAGACTGCAACTCTCGGTTCCACTCAATGGGACGGTCATCAATCCCTTTAGATAACAGATACAAGCGCTCGCTTTGGTGTCCACAATAGGGCACTAGTGGCTCATGATCTGGTAGCTTCGCAATATCTCCTATCTTGTAAAAGCCACCACGCTGCAAGTTTTTTTCCATCTGTGGTCCCACCCCCCAAAGACGGCGAACTGGTAAATGTCCGATGTATTTTGCCTCCTGCCCATGGGGAATCAGGTACAGTCCATCTGGTTTCTGTAAGTCGGATGCTAATTTTGCTAAAAATTTATTCGGACCAATCCCTACAGATGCGATTAAGCCTGTACGCTCCTTGATTTGTTCTTTCACCGCCCGTCCTACTGCCATGGGAGAAGGGTATAATTTGCCTAATCCCGAAATATCTAGGAACGCCTCGTCGAGTGACAGAGGCTCTAAATAGGGGCTAAAGCGATGTAAGACCTCATGGATTTGATCAGACACTTCGTGATAGCGCTCTATTCTCGGCACTATGTAGATACCTTGCGGACAGAGTTGTCTCGCTTTCATAATCGGCATGGCAGAGCGCACTCCAAAGACCCGCGCCTCATAGCTACAGGTGGATACCACACCACGTGAAGAAAGGCCACCCACAATAACGGGGTGACCTTGGTAATTGGCATGATCATGTTGTTCCACAGAGGCAAAAAAAGCGTCCATATCGACATGCATAATCCAACGTTTCATCTTATTTTGCCACCGCCTGTGGAGCATCCTCAATACGGCAATATTTGATTTGAGCGCAAATACACTCATCTTTTGTTTTGTATAATTCTGGCAAAAATTTTACCAATGCATCAAAGGCTTCTTCGTTAATAGAATAGCGTGTCCATAAACCGCTACGTACAGAATTTACGATGCCTGCATCGATTAAAATTTTCATGTGATAGCTAAGCGTAGATTGAGATAGCTCAAAGCTTGCCAGAATATCACAAGCACATAATTCATTGCAAGATAACATATCTACAATATGCAATCTCGTTTCATCACTTAAGGCTTTAAAAATTGCCGCCAATTGTTCATATGTAACTTCTACCATTCTCATTCTCCTATATCATTTCTAGATGTAACCTTACCCTCTTATTATATACAAATCTCTCAATTAAATCTAATACTTTGAATGAATAAAGAATGCATTTTAGTCATACATATATATTATTAATGAAAGATAAAAACGACAAAGCGTAGCTTTGCCGTTTTTATGGGAAGTAAAGGATCTAAGATGTGTTCTTAGGAAAGTTTACAAATATAGTCAACACACTAGTCTGTTAAGACATGCAGGGCTTGCGATTCAAGAGAGGGAGAGGAGTCGCTCACCCCGTCGTCCAAACTAGCGGTTTATTTACATTAGATTTTGCCCACTAAGCCAAGGTCTGCTGGATTTAATGTTTTTTCACCAGGAGTCCATTTTGCTGGGCATACTTCGCCATGTTTTGCAACAAATTGGCAAGCTTGTACTTTACGAACTAATTCCGCTGCAGAACGGCCTACACCCATGTCGCAGATTTCTGCCGCACGAACGATGCCTTCTGGGTCTACCACGAAGGAACCGCGGTATGCTTGACCAGATTCTTCAGAGAATGTTTCGAAGAAATCAGCTAATTCATGTTTAATATCGGATACCATAGTGTATTCGATTTTATTGATTGTAGGAGATGCATCAGACCATGCTTTGTGAACAAAGGCAGAGTCAACAGATACGGAGAACACTTCTACGCCCAATTCTTTCAATTGCGCATATTGATCTTGTAAGTCTGCTAATTCTGTTGGGCACACAAATGTGAAGTCCGCTGGATAGAATACAAATACGCTCCATTTACCTTGGATATCTTTATTACTTACTTTGATGATTTCTGGTTTACGGAATGCATCTAATTCAAATGCAGGTAATTGTTTACCGATGATTGCCATTCTACTTTTCTCCTTTAATGTTACAAACTATATAGCACATACTCTGTATGTGACTATAAAATCAATCTATGTATCTATCATACACTATACTTCCAAAAAAATCAATATAGAATTATTATCATTCTCTATATAAAAAATGCATAGATTACTTTTCTAACATAGTTTCTAAGATAACCACATCGGTTTGTTTCATGCCTTCACGGGCAATAGTTGCCACCGTTTGCACCGTGTGGTCGATGTCTTCTTTCACGATGCCTTGGCCTGGTTTAAAGCTATTATCCGTTTTTGCTTGCGTGTAAGCCAGCAGAGAATTGCCCAGGGACATGCCGATTTTCATAGCACAAGATGCCTTCGCTCCATCGCAGACAACACCAGATGTACCTGCCAAAGCATTTGATAATGTTTCCCAAACAACCTCTTTTGATTCTTTCATCAAGAACGCCACCCCAGCAGCTGTAGCAGAGGCAGCACTCACTACGCCACAGTAAGCGCTCAAACGACCAATATATTGTTTGATGTACAATGCCAACACATTCGCCAATGCCAAGGCGCGCAATGTATGATCTCGGTCTACATTGTATTCTTTCGCATACATCATGATTGGCACCGACAAGGTAATCCCTTGGTTACCGCTACCACAGTTGATCATGACCGGCATGGAACAGCCGTCCATCCGTGCATCGGAACCAGCCGCCGCATAGGCACGAGCTCGGTCAGCAATGGACGAAGAATTGGAGATAATCAATTTCCCAATGTTAGATCCATAATTATTTTTCATACCTTCTTCAGCGATGGCCATGTTCAAATCTAATTGAGGTCCTAAAATATCTTCTAATTCCGCCGCCTCTACAGTGCTAGCAAAGTCGTAGCAAGAGTCAAAACATAATTCCATGGAATGTTTTGCCACTTCCTCAGCAGATAAAGCGATTAGCACTTCCCCATCTTTTTCCGCATAGGAAATCGTAGTGTGCGTATTTTGTACGATGACCTTCGACGTATGGTTCCCTGCCTTTGCAGTCACTTCGATGTATAGATTTTCTACCCCTTCTGCCAATTCAATATCGCAATAATCGGCTTCGAACAAGCGATCCGCTTCTACCACTTGGTCATGGGTAAGGTCTTCTAATACTTCTAGTTCTTTCGCTGCCGTACCCACTAAGGTGCCTAAAATAAGGCTATAGTAAATACCTGTACGCCCTTCTGAATTAGGGATAGTGACACTTTTCGCATTTTTAATAATATTACCACTCAATCGGCCGTGAATGTGATCCGGTCTTACCCCTAATAATTCGGCTGCTTTCGCAGCTGCAAAGGCCAATGCAATCGGCTCTGTACATCCGAATGCTGGTTTTACCTCACGTTTTAATAGTTCTATATATTCGTTCATCGTAACCTCCTATTATCTTGCATCCCCTTTTAAAAGGGTCCTCATATATAGTACCACGAGTCGTCACACTTGTATAATAACTACTAGTCCTAACCTAACCTACCGACACACATATATCAAATGTTCTCCCTATATGTCCATGTTTCCTTGGCTACGCAATATTGTTCTAGCAATACTTCTTGTACCGTCGCCCCTAGGCCTACTCCATTCGGCACTGTCATATACCCATCTGTGAAAGTTAACGCAGGGTTTGTCAAATCTTGGTAAAAGTATCGCAAGGAATCCGACAAATCTCCCGCCATATAGGCATCGCCCAAAGCCGCTAGTTGCACATGTAACAATTTGGAAATACTGGATTCCACCATGGAACCAATCCAATACCCAATCCCATGCTCACGGCAATAGTCGATGGCTTGCTGTGCCATTCGTAAGCCCCCTAAACGGCCTACTTTCACATTCAATACATCCAGTAATCCATATCTATGAGCATAGACTAAGTCCTCGAATGACAGTATGGATTCGTCCAAGCAAATGTTTGTCCCTATGTTCCACCTCGGTCCTAACCGCTGTTTCCACCCATAATAGTCTTGCAAACTCTCCATCTGAAAGGGCTCTTCCAGGCAAGCCAAATAAAACTCATCATAGGCCCGTACAGCATCCAAGTCATCATAGGCATAACTTTGGTTTCCATCCACTGCCAAGGTAAGTTTCGGAAACGCACCCCGCACTAATGCCACTCGCTCATAGCCGTCCTTGGGGGATACTTTCAGTTTCATACGCTCACAACCTAGGGCCACATAGGATGTCACAGCTGCCACCACTTGGTCTAAAGGGATGTCCCCAATGACAACCCCCATAGGGATGCGTTGTCCCAAAGGCTGACCCATCACATATTCTACAGTATTCACGCCTAGGCTAGCGCATTTCACGTGAAATAGAGCGTTTTCCACGGCTGCCACCGTCATAGGGCATCCGTCTTGCGCCCAAGGTGCCACCACACTCGGATCTGCCTGCGCCCCTAACAAGGTGGGCAAATATCTTTCTTTCAACGCACACCAACAGGACCCGACGGTTTCCGCCGTATAAAAAGGGTCCACAAAGGCCACGCATTCTCCGTAGCCTATATGACCCTTGTCATCTTCTATACGAATCACGATGGTGTCCCTCACCTTCACCTCGCCCTTTGCGGTTTTGAAAGTAAACTTCATAGGTAGTTGCACATGGTACAAGGTAATGTTTGTAATCATAGGATACCTCTCATTTCTACCCTTATAACTAGGATGGTATATACCTAGTTATCTTCACAACGTCACGATTACTTCATGACATAGTAAATACTATATCGATTACTGTATGATATAGCACATGACATTTCTTCATGGCCTTATATTCTACTAATATAAATAGTCAACACAGCGATACACGCTATTAATTATGGTACTAAGAAAAACTGTTCTATAATTTGCCGATACGCCTCGGGTGCTTCCACATGTATATTATGCCCCACCTGTGGCACGATGCGATGAACATCACCAAAATACCTAGCACCAATGGCTGTATATTTCGTATCTAATTCTCCACTAATATAACAAACAGGCATAGTTAATTCTGACAAACGATGACCTACGTAAGGCATACTCCCCTGTCCGCTTCCTTCCAAGGTGAAAGCCAATGCATGAGGACTATTGAGCAATCGCCGTCCTTGAATCTGCTGTTGTATCTTTGCAGGTAACCCTTGTTGTGTCTTGAAAATCTCTAACTTAGACCAAGTCTCACTAAACCAAGTGATATCATGTGCCCGAATCCGTTCCGCCAGCCCTTGATCGGCTACATAGCGGTCTTGTCGTTCCCCTTCATCTTCTATCCCCACAGATCCACTTTCCAAAACTAAGTGTGTCATTTCCTCTGGATACTCCAATGCATATAATAAAGCCATCCTCGCTCCCATGGAATATCCCATGAGAGCATATCTTTCACCAGCTACGGCGTAGATAACTGTATGCAAATCGCTGAGCATCTGTGGCAATGTGTAAGGTCCTAAGTCCATAGGGCGAGCCGACCTACCATGCCCCATACTATCGATGCGTATCAGTCGATACCCGCTGACCTCGATGCCATTCCAAGTAGAGCCGGATTCGGAGAATCCATGGAAACAAACTAATGGTTTTCCCATCCCCACAGCAGTCACTCCATAGTGATACTCCCCTATGTTGATCTGCATGCGTTGTATATCTAAGGTTCGTATATCTTGAATCATTGGTCTCATATTATTGCACCCGATACAGCTTGTGCAGTTCACGACTACCTTCTTTGGACGTAGGCACTTCTATAAGGTGAATCCCCTCTGCACCAATGTACTGTTGCATCGCCTGTTCTAATTCTGCATTAGTGGTGACTTTCACATAGTCTAAGCCATACATGGTCGCTAATCCACTGTAATCAATACCCTGTGGCGTGTTGAAAAGGTAATCGAAATCGTCCGTTCCTTTTTGTGGCAAGTATTGGAAAATCCCGCCACCATCATTGTTATGCAGAATGATGGTCAAATTCATACCATGGGTCTTACCAATGGCTAGACCATTCAAATCATGAAAGAAACTTAAATCCCCCGTCACCATCACCGTAGGTTTCCCATTCGTACTAAGCCCCAATGCTGTAGACACGGTCCCATCGATACCATTGGTACCACGATTGCCGTACACCATGGCTTGGGAGCGCCCAGAGGCCCAGAAATAGTCCATATCACGGATAGACATACTGTTCGCTACAAGAATTTGGCCTTCATCGGGCATCATTTGTTGTAACATGTGAATGGTCCGACCTTCAAATAGAGTCGGTTCCTCTTGTACCTTATCTAACTGTTCACGGCTGTTGGATTCGATATCTTCCCATACTCTGACATACTCTATATCTGATACGGTATAGCAACTATATGCTGTATTAGATTCCTCTAATCTATGTCGACGATTGATATCTGTGATGTCCTGTTCCAGTCCTAATTCATAAGCAACAGTGCTTGAGCTAGCACCTTCCACATCATTCTTATCTAGCAATCCCTGTACTATATCTCCGATTCTACTACCTAGACCCAATACAGCAAATAAGCCACTATAGATCTCCGCTAAAAATACATCTATATCCGCCATCACATGAATGGTAGTCGTCAAACTAGGATTCACCACATCAGCAGTAGGGCTCACAGTTATATAATCGATGTCCGTCAAGGTCGCCATCCATTGTTGAATCCGCTTCGACACTGGAATTTGTCCCAATTGGATGACCACATCTGGTCGTAAGTCGTCCCATCGTTCATGATGAGCCAAAAATGCATCGTAGGTACTGATCACGCCCTCATATTGGCGCAAATTGGACAAAGGGTCCCCTATCACAACGGCACCAATTCGCTCTGCGAACTCTACCACTGTTTTAGGATTCGTCACACTAGGACCACCTAAGATGAGCACTCGCTTTCCATTTAATAGCGGCGCCAACGTTGGTATTTCCTCATGTTTCACGAGGCGGAATGGTTTCACACTGCGCCCCTGTATAAAATACTCTTCCTCACGATTCGGAACCAAAGGCTCAAACAACGGTACATTGATGTGTACAGGCCCTAGTTTATGTTCATTTGCTTTCAAATAGGCACGGCGTGCCACTTGACGAGGATAGGTGTAATAGTGACTTTCACTAGGCACAGACAATTCTTCATAATAATTCACAGCGGTGCCGAAATATTTCTGTTGATCAATGGTCTGAGGCGCTCCCACCTGTTGCAAGGTGTACGGACGGTCGGCGGACAAGATGATCATGGGTACACCGCTGTGCTTCGCTTCCACCACGGCAGGACCATAATGCGTTAACGCAGACCCCGATGTGCACACTAACACCGCAGGCTCGCCTTGCGCTTTGGCGATGCCTAGCGCCATAAACCCAGCGGACCGCTCATCAATATTCATATACGTGTGAAAGCCTCCATGGCTCTGAAAGAGCATGGCTAATGTAGTGGACCGTGAACCAGGACTGAACACCGCATGGCGCACCCCTAATTGGTGTAACTCATCCACCAAACTTGCTATATATTCGTTCATATCGTATCTCCCATACCAACCTGTGGTATTGTGTTATATCTAATAGTGACTATCTACTATGTATTATACCATTGTTTTCAGATTCTGTACGTATCCATATGAGTTGCATTGGGCATCTATCCAACACCTAGACGCCACCTACATTGTTCATAATTAACTCGCATACATAATCATGTGAATACAATAAAAAAGGAATGCTGATTGCTCAACATTCCTTTTTAATTTCCTATATCTATTCAATTCATTTGTGCGGATTCATCATCCTACTTCATTGCACACCTAATTGAATCTATACGTAGATGTATCATTCTATAATGCATCCAATATGGTACCCATTTTATTGATCGTTTCTTCGTATTCTTCATCGCTATTGGATTCACCTACAACACCGCATCCTGCATAGGCATATAAGGTATTTCCCATAATGAGGGCGGACCGAATGGCCACCACTAGAATGCCATCCCCCATGTCTTTCATAAATCCAAATGGTGCCGCATACATGCCACGCTCATGAGCTTCGTACTTCGCTAGTAAGTCCATCGCCAGTTCTCGTGGTTCGCCCCCTAGGGCTGGTGTAGGATGTAATAATTGGCCCCATTCGATGAGGGACTTCGTGCTATCCTTAGCGGTAATGATGGTCCGCAAATGGTATAACCGTGACAGCTCCATAATCCCCGTTTCTCCTATGGTCACATCCTCTGTCACTTGTCGCATGGTATCCACAATACGATCTCGCACAATATTGTGTTCCACCCGATTTTTATGGTCACTCAGGAATCTCTCTTTCGTCCACGCCTTAGGACCAAACTTCGGCGCCGTCCCTGCCAAAGCATAGCTTAAAATTTCATCCCCCCGATGCCGCACAAGAATTTCAGGGGATGCCCCCACGAAGGTACGTCCCTCTTTCTCATAGCCAAAAATAAAGCAATTCGGGTTGTTCTCCACCAAGCGATCCAAGATGCTCACCACATCAAACGTTGTAGGGCTAGTAAACTCTACCTCACGAGAGGAAACCACCTTCGTCATACGCCCTGCATGAATATTTGTCAAAATGGCATCCATCAAGGTATCCCAATCTTGTTTATCATCACTGGTTTCTGTGAACGTATGGTCCACGCGCTCAATAGCATGGCGCTGTATATCCACGCTTTTACCCGCATGCAGGTAAAAGGACTCCCCATTTTCTACGATATAGTAATGGGTGAAAGCCACCATTTCATGGCCCATGTTGCGCCATTTTTCATCTTTCACAGTCGGAAAGAACGTGCCCCCATAAAATACGTACGCATATTGTTCCCGGTCCACGTCGTCTTTCACCACCGCCAATCGTTTAGCTCCTACCACCACACGATCGCTCTGACGGTCCACCCAAAAGACCCGTTCCTCACCCTCGAAGTTTAGCCAAAACTCCAAAGGATTGTCTAATTGTAAAGGCTCCTTAGTATATTTCATATGACTCCTCATCATTCGTAACATGTCCACTACTAACCGTGTGTAGCAATTTATCCTCAATCGTATCCCGTCTATACAGGAACGACTAGACAACTTGCCACATTATACTCGCTTATTACAATTATACCACACCTATAACAGCTGATTGGGCATTAAACCCATTATACCTCCCCTACAACAACTGATCGGCTCTTAATATTAACGACGACCATTACACACTTTTCTTAACACTACCTCGCACAAATAAAGGGCCTTTGACTGGTGTGACCGTCGATGCCTCCGATTGTGGTTTGAACAAATAATTCTCACGCACGCGTTGAATACGGTCTACTTTGATGAAAGGCTTTTTAAAAAACTCCTCTGATGCATCGTTGATCATATTCAACTTCTCATTCACCTCAGAATCATTGCCTTCATTAGTATCAAAGGATAATGTATAGGTCTGCTCTGTGCGATGATCATAATATTCCGCCTTCGGCACGCGCTTATCAAAGGTAATGGTGAAATCATTATTTTCTTCTACCCACCAAAAGTACCATAGGAGATGGCGCATTCGCAAATAATGCCCTGTCACCACCTGTACATCCCCTTTGTCCTCAAAGGTCATTTGTGGTGTATAGCTCACATAATCAGGAACGGGCAATCCCCCCTTATGAACATATCCTACAACCCAGCCCGGAGGCGATGTTATCGTTTCGACACCTCGCATACTAAACGCCATGCCTACCATAAAAATCGCTACCCCTATAGCAATCTCCCACTTTTCCTTCTTCGTGAAAGTAAACAGGTCTCGCAAGCTTATGCTACCGATTTCGTTCCACGCCTCTTTCCATTTGTCTTTCCAATTCATGTTCATACCTCTTTCTGTCATCAAAAAACACAATACAATACTGGGTGCTTTTAGTATATCGAATGGGAATGACAAAATATGTCATTGTCAAATTTTTTCATTATTCTTTTATTACTTCTACATCAAAAGATTTCAGCGCTGTATAACTTTACAACTGTGCATTCCTATCCTGTATATCCTACATCATCAACTAGTATATAAATTACCCTATTTCTGATATACTTATAGGTATATAACTGTATGAAATAAACCACTCACTATACCCCGTGAGTGCTATGATGACACCTCAGAGAATAAAGGAGTTCTTATGCGATACAACACACGAATGACGAAAGAGCAAGCCAAAGAAATCTATGCAGACTTAGGGTATCTGTCCCAGCCTTTCCCTTATGCATCTGCTCCGTTCCTTGAAAGTTACGCTCGTCTATTAGGCCTTTCACCAGCCCCTGCCAATACAGCTCGCATTTTGGAAATTGGATCTTCCTATGGCGGTAATTTAATGTCCCAAGCTCTGTTCTATCCGAAGGCTGCTTTCACAGGCATTGAAATTGCTCCCACCCAAGTGAGTGTGGGCAAAACCTATATCGATCAACTAGGCATCACAAACCTTGAATTGCTAGAAGGTGATGTGAATGAAAGTCACCACCACCTCGGCACTTACGATTACATCATCGCTCATGGTTTCTATTCTTGGGTTGACGAGGAAACGAAGGATAATTTCCTTCGCCTCTGCAAAGAACATCTCGCAGAGAACGGTATCTTATACATGTCCTATAATACCTACCCAGGTTGGCATAAAATGGACAGTGTTCGCGCCCTCTTAGAGTTCGCCAACAAAGATATCGACACCTTGAACCATCGTGAAAAAGTGCGCCACGGTAAAACGGTGGCGAGTAAACTAGGTGCGTTGATGTTGGAATACGACACTGTGAAAGCGCAACAAGGTCCGTTCCTACAATCCTTGCGCCAAACATTGCAAAAACAAGATTGCTACGTTGGCCATGATCATTTAGAGCCAGTGAACACACCGGTGTACTTTCACCAATGCATGGACCATATGGAAGAACATGGATTCACCTATCTCTGCGACTGTGATTTAAATTTGTCATTCCCTGATGTGTATGACGAAACATTGCATACTAAGTTACAAGAGCTCGCTCCGCATGACCCATTGGCACGAGAACAATACATCGATTTCATGTTGAACACAGCATTCCGCAAATCCTTGTTCACCCACAAGGGGGCTACACCAAAACGTATCACGGAAACATCTGTGACAGATGCAGACTTCCAACACAGCTTGGAGCAATTCCTATTCACCCTACGCATTCCATCAGAGCATTTAGAGCCAATCTTTGAAGACTTGGCGAAAGGGATGACAATCTCTGTAGCAGACAATAACCATATTCATGAAAATGCGATAGAGGCTAATACTGCTCATGTACATGTGAAAAATACCAATACAAATTCCGCAAATACGTCTACGGATAGCTCAAACAAAACAGATGACAGCGAATCTATAGCTAAGAGTTTAGCTAATTTATTCCAACAAGAAGGTCCTCATTTTTACCTGAAACACAACACTTTAGTGACCTATACAGGAGAACATACAATCCCTGACATGTGCTTGCCATTGTTCTATCAATTCCTAGTGGAACACATCATCCAAGGCGGTATCAGTCTGTCCGTGTTGGAAGCAGAGCATCCTTTCAAACATCATATTTTTGAAGAAAAGAAAAGCTATATCCCTGAGCGATATATTCCATTTGTAGAGATTATGCCACAAGAAGGCGTGAACGCTTATATCTACCCTGGCAACCGCTACAATGACCCTATTTCCGATTTTAATGAAGAAGATTTAGAGTTTATGAAACTTCTCAGCAAGCCGACCACAAAACATGATGTGATGTGCAAAATCTACGAGGCTATGACAGAAGAAAGCATTAGCCCTCTAGCTTTACAACAATCCAACAAATACACCATGATCCTTGCTTTCTACGAAGAAATGATTCGTCGTATGGAATACTTCGGATTCTTAGAAGTGGACGAAACACAATTTAATTAATATCAAAACAGCGACTCTATCCCACGGGACAGAGTCGCTGTTTTCATGTATTCAATTCCTTTTATAGAAAAGCAAAAAAGGCTGCAACAGAATGAGTAAAACTCATCCTATCACAACCAGATTGCGTTCGATTATACAAGCTCAAGAATAGCCAATGGAGCTGCATCGCCTTTACGAAGGCCAAGTTTGATTACTCGAGTGTAACCACCGTTGCGCTCAGCATATTTTGGAGCAATTTCATCAAATAATTTTTTTACTGCATCTTCGTTCATAAGAAAAGCAAGAACTTGACGACGAGCATGTAAGTCGCCACGTTTGCCCAATGTAATCATTTCATCAACATATTTACGAAGCTCTTTTGCTTTCGCTTCTGTTGTTTCAATGCGTTCATGTACGAAGAGAGATGTTACCATACCGCGGAACAACGCTTTACGAGCGGAACTGTTGCGGCCTAATTTTCTGTATGCCATTAGTCTTTCTCCTCTTATTCGCTTTGAGATGTTAGGGATTCACTGCCATCATTGTAAGATTTTAGTTTCTCTAGAATTTCATCTACAGATTTTTTCCCTAAATTGCGGATTTTTCCTAGTTCGTCTTCTGTTTTACCAGTCAAGTCACCGATCGTATGAATGTTAGCGCGTTTCAAGCAGTTGAAAGCACGAACAGACAACTCAAGATCTTCAATAGGAATTGCTGTTGGACCAACAGATTCCGCCTCTTTTTCACCGCTTTCAGCAGTGGATGCATTGCCAATCTCAGCATCGCTTTCACCGATATCGATCATATCATAAGAATGAGCCAATCGAGTGAAGTTTCCTAAGTAGGAAATCATGATTGCTGCCGATTTAGCGATAGCATCAGAAGCCGTAATGGAACCATTTGTCCAAACTTCAAGTGTAAGCTTATCAAAGTCCATTTCGTTGCCCACACGGACATCGCTGACTTCATATTTTGCTCGTAGAATAGGTGAGAAAATGGAATCGATAGGAATTTGCCCAATCATATCATCTTCTCGTTTATTCTTAGTAGATGGTACATATCCTTTTCCGCGTTCGATACGCACATCCATTACAAGATGAGCTGCTTCATCCATTGTAGCAATTACTAATTCTGGATTTAAGACTTCAATTTCTGGTGGCATGAATTGAATCAAATCAGCCGCCGTTAATACTCCATCTTTACGAACATCAATATGTACATCCATCGGTACAGGTGCTTCTTCTTCAATGCAAAGGCACAACTGTTTAAGATTCAGAATAATATCGGATACATCCTCACGAACACCTTCAATCGTAGAGAACTCATGAAGTACTCCGTTAATCTTGATGGAAGTAATTGCTGCTCCATCTAAGGATGAAAGCAAAATGCGACGCAAGCTATTACCGAGAGTAATCCCATAACCACGATCTAATGGTTCGCAAACGAATTTACCATAGCGACCATCTTCGGTCATTTCTACTTTCTCGATTCTTAGTTTTTTTTCTTCGCTCATCTGGTATACCCTCCTCTAAAACATGTCACTATTCTAAGTATATAGCTCAGATTATACGCGACGACGTTTTGGAGGACGACAGCCGTTATGAGGAATTGGAGTCACATCTTTGATGCTTGTTACTTCAAGACCAGCTGCTTGCAACGCACGAATCGCTGCTTCACGACCAGATCCTGGACCTTTAACAAATACTTCTACAGTGCGAAGACCGTGTTCCATAGCTGCTTTTGCTGCTTGTTCAGCTGCCATTTGTGCTGCAAATGGAGTGGATTTACGGGAACCACGGAAACCTAGACCACCAGCAGATGCCCAAGAAAGAGCATTACCGTTTACGTCTGTTACTGTAACGATAGTGTTGTTAAAAGTGGAGCGAATATGCGCTGCACCAGATTCGATATGTTTCTTTTCTTTTCTTTTGGATCTAACTGTTTTCTTAGCCACAATATCCCTCCTTTATTATTTCTTCTTACCTGCGATTGCTTTACGAGGACCCTTACGAGTACGAGCATTTGTCTTCGTACGTTGACCACGACATGGAAGTCCCATACGATGACGTTTACCGCGATAGGAGTTGATTTCAATTAAGCGTTTAATGTTAAGGGCTTCTTCACGACGAAGATCACCTTCTACTTTATACTCTGCATCAAGAAGTTCACGGATTTTCGCTACTTCATCTTCACTCAAATCACGAACGCGAGTATCTGGATTGATACCAGTTTTTGCTAATACTTCTTTAGCAAGAGTAAGACCGATACCGTAAATATAAGTTAAACCAATTTCCACACGTTTGTCACGTGGTAAATCTACACCGGCTATACGTGCCATCTATTCATCCACCTCCTATCAATTATCCTTGTTTTTGTTTATGTTTTGGGTTTTCGCAAATAACCATTACACGGCCTTTACGTTTAATAATTTTACATTTTTCGCATATCTTTTTAACTGATGGTTTAACCTTCATAAGTACCTCCTTTGTGGATCCTATGCTTACTTAAAGCGATAGGTGATGCGACCACGGCTTAAGTCATATGGTGTCAGTTCCATAGTAACTTTATCACCAGGAAGGATACGGATAAAATTCATACGCATTTTACCTGACACATGAGCCAAAACAGTATGCCCATTTTCCAACTCTACTTGGAACATAGCATTCGGTAATGCCTCAACGACCGTACCTTCCACTTCAATAACGTCTTCTTTTGACATATCTTTTATCCTCCGGTTACTGGTTATTGTATTAACCTCGGTGTATCACGCATAGTAAGTATTTCTGTGCCATGTTCTGTAATGGCGATGGTGTGTTCAAAGTGTGCAGCTGGTTTACGGTCCATTGTCACCGCTGTCCAGTTGTCTTCGAGCACCCTTACTTTGTGCGTGCCCATAGTAATCATTGGCTCAATACAGATGACCATTCCTGGTCTAAGTTCTGGACCTTTGCCCTTAGTACCATAATTTGGAACTTGTGGATCTTCGTGCATACTGCGTCCTAGACCATGGCCTACAAAATCTCGCACAACACCATATCTATGACGTTCTGCATGAGATTGTACAGCATGGGAAATATCGCCTATATGGTTACCAGCTACAGCTTGTTCAATGCCTTTGAAAAGACATTCTTCTGTAACTTTTAGTAACGCATGTACCTTAGGGCTAATTTCTCCTACAGGAACAGTAATAGCAGAATCTCCATGATATCCATCGATAGATGATACTAAATCAATGCTGATGACGTCGCCATCTTTCAGTATACGAGACGCGCTTGGAATCCCATGTACTACTTCATGATTTATGGAAGCACAGATTGTTGCTGGATACCCATAGTAACCTATGCAGCTAGGAATTCCTCCATGACTGCGAATATATTCTTCGGCAAATTGGTCTAACTCAAGCGTTGAAATGCCCGGCTTTACTAATTTAGCAAGCTCGGTTAACGTTGCTGCTGTCAGTTGAGATGCCTTACGGATATGCTCAATTTCTTCGGGCGATTTAAAAATAATCATTGATTATTTCTCCAAGGCCGTAACGATATTTGCAAATACTGTGTCCACATCCTGTAAGCCGTTGATTTCTACATATTGACCACTATTACGATAGTAATCGATCAATGGTTTTGTAGACTCTTCGTATACAGCAAGACGTTTCTGTACTGTTTCCGGTTTGTCATCATCACGATTTTCAAGACGTGCTCGTTCACTGATGCGTCGAACCAACTCTTCAGATGGAACACTTAAATTAAGTACGGCATCAAGAACGATGTTCATTTCTTTCAAAATCGCATCCAAGGAAACAGCTTGTGCTGTTGTTCTAGGGAAGCCATCTAAAATGAACCCTTGTTTACAGTCATCCTTGGATAAGCGTTCACGAACGATGCCAATGGTAACGCTATCTGGAACTAATTGTCCAGCATCCATATATTTCTTAGCTTCTAATCCTAATGGAGTAGATTCTTTCACAGCGGCACGGAACATGTCACCTGTAGAAATTTGAGGGATACCATATTTTTCAATCAAACGAACTGCCTGTGTGCCTTTTCCTGCACCTGGAGGTCCCATTAATAAAATATACATATCATTATCTCCTATTTCACAAAGCCCTTATATTGGCGTGTTAATACTAAAGATTCTACTTGTTGCATTGTATCTAATGCTACGCCCACCACGATCAAAAGTGCAGTACCACCAAAGTATACACCTTGAATACCTGTTAATCCACCAATCATATTTGGTAGGATGGCTACGAATGCTAAGAAAAAAGCACCTACTAATGTGATACGAGTCATTACTCGGTCCACATAGTCAGCAGTTGGTTTACCTGGGCGAATACCTGGGATGAAACCACCGTGTTTTTTCATATTATCTGCCATATCCGTAATATTGATTGAGATTGCTGTATAGAAGTATGTAAAAAATAAAATCAATACAGCATACAAAATAGTTTGTATCGGCGTTCCCCATTGGAAGTAACTTGCTACCGTTTGTACCCAAGGTATTTGTACAAATTGTGCCAATGTGGCTGGGAACATCAATATGGATGACGCAAAGATAATGGGAATAACCCCTGCTTGATTGACTTTCAACGGCAGGAATGTTGAGTGACCACCATACATCTTACGACCTACTACGCGTTTTGCATATTGAATCGGAATGCGACGTTGGCCTTGTGTCACTGCAATTACAAGAACGATCATAGCTACCGCAATGATAGCAAATAGAATCGCTTGAAATACATTGATTGTACCTACTTGTAGGTATTGGTAAATGGTTTGAACCCCATCAGGGAATCGAGCCACGATACCAGCAAAGATAATGAGTGAAATACCATTACCTATGCCATGAGCTGTAATTTGTTCCCCTACCCACATCAATAGGCATGTACCTGCTGTGAGGATAATGGAAATTAAGATTACAGACATGAAGCTATTGTCTATGAGCGCATTGCTAGCACGTAAGGCATAGGTCATACCAAAGGCTTGAATAAAGCCAAGGATGACTGTGCCGTAACGAGTGACTTTCGCAATTTTCTTGCGCCCTTCTTCTCCATCTTTACTCCATGCTTCAAATGTCGGTACTACTGCGCCTAACAATTGCATGATAATCGATGCATTGATGTATGGGGTAATACTCATTGCAAAGATAGAGAATTTGCTTAATGCACCACCGGCAAACAAATCTAGTAAACCAAAAAGGTTTCCACTGGAGAATAAGCTTTCAATAACAGATGCCTCTACGCCAGGTACCGGAATATGGATACCTAAGCGAAAGACAATGAACATAAGTAATGTATAGACTACTTTGTTGCGTAATTCCGTTACTTTTGTGATGTTCAAGAGGCTATCTAGCACCCTAGATCACCTCTACTTTTCCACCTGCTGCTTCGATTTTTTCTACTGCAGATTTTGTAAAGCCGTTAGCGATAACAGTTAATTTACGTTCTAAAGTTCCGTTACCAAGGATACGGATACCATCACGTACGTTTTTCAAAATACCAGCTTCAATAAGAGCTACTGGATCTACAGTTGCACCGTCTTCGAAACGATTCAATTGGGATACATTAACTTCTGCATATTGAAGTGCAAAGATATTTTTGAAACCACGTTTTGGTAAACGACGATAAAGAGGCATTTGGCCACCTTCGAAGCCAGTGCGCACACCGCCACCACTACGAGAATTTTGACCTTTTTGACCACGACCGGAAGTTTTACCTAATCCGGATCCAAGACCACGACCTACACGAGTACGAGTTTTTTTGGAACCTGCAGCCGGAGCTAATTCATGAAGTTTCATTCGTGCACCTCCTTATCTATTATACTTCTTCTACTTTTACTAAATGTCTAACTTTGTGAAGCATACCTTCGATTTGAGGTGTCACTTCTTTTACAACTTGAGAATTAGTTTTTTTCAAGCCCAAAGCTTTAACTGTCGCGCGTTGATCTTCAGGACGACCGATTAAGCTTCTTGTTAATGTTACTTTAACTTGTGCCATTTCTTGTCTCCTTATTACGCGTTATAGATTTCTTCAACGGTTTTACCACGAAGTTCAGCAACTTCGCTAGCGCGTTTCAAATCTTTCAAACCTTCGATTGTAGCACGAACCATATTGTTAGGGTTAGAAGAACCCAAGGATTTAGTCAAGATGTTACGAACACCTACTAATTCCAATACGGCACGAACAGGGCCACCAGCGATAACGCCAGTACCTTCAGCAGCTGGTTTCAAGAATACGCGGCCTGCACCGAATACGCCTGTTACGCTGTGAGGGATTGTACCATTTTTAATAGCTACGTTTACAATATTTTTCTTAGCATCATCGATACCTTTGCGAATTGCTTCTGGTACTTCCGCTGCTTTACCTAAGCCAACGCCTACATAACCGTTGCCATCACCAACAACTACAAGAGCGCTGAAGGAAAAACGACGACCGCCTTTAACTACTTTGGCTACGCGGTTGATGAATACTACTCTTTCTTTAAGATCAAGACTGGTGTAGTCAATTCTCGCCATGTCTATAGTTCCTCCTTCTTAGAATTTTAAGCCTGCTTCACGAGCACCTTCTGCAAGGGCTGCTACGCGGCCGTGGTAAATGTAACCACCACGGTCAAACACTACTGTGTCAATACCTTTAGCGATAGCTTTTTTAGCAACTGCTTCACCAACAGCTTTTGCAGCAGCTACGTTACCACCATAGGATAAGTTCAAATCTTTATCTAAAGAGCTAGCAGCAACCAAAGTTGTACCTGCTACGTCATCGATAACTTGAGCATAGATGTTGCCTAAAGAACGGAATACGTTCAAACGTGGGCAAGTTGCCGTACCAGAGATGTGACGGCGAATACGAAGATGACGTTTTGCTCGAGCGATGTTTCTACTAGATTTACGAGGCAAGATATTCACTCCTTTCATTCATATAGATGATATTACTATTTACCTTTTGCACCAGCTTTACCAGCTTTACGACGAACAACTTCGCCTTCATAGCGGATACCTTTACCTTTGTAAGGTTCTGGTTTTCTCCATTTACGGATATCAGCTGCTACTGCACCAACAACTTCTTTGTCAGCACCGGAAACAACGATTTTATTAGGAGCTGGGACATCGATTGTAATACCAGCAGGAGCTTCCATCTCAACTGGATGGGAGAAGCCCAATGTTAAAGCAAGTTTGTTACCTTGCTTAGCCGCTCTGTAACCAACGCCATTGATTTCTAAAGTTTTAGTAAAGCCTTCATGTACGCCTGTTACCATGTTAGCAACAAGAGCACGAGTTAAACCGTGTAAAGAACGGTGTTCTTTTCCATCGCTAGGACGAGTTACTGTGATTACATTTTCTTCAACAGCAATGTTAATATCCGGATGGAAAGTACGAGTTAATTCACCTTTTGCACCCTTAACTGTTAACGTATGCTCGTTTTGAGTTACCGTTACGCCAGCTGGGATCTCGATAGGCATTCTACCGACACGTGACATTCTTTCTACCTCCTATTGCTATGATTACCAAACGTAAGCGATTACTTCGCCACCTAAGCCTTCTTTACGAGCTTGTTTGTCGCTCATGATGCCTTTAGATGTAGAAATAACTGCGATACCTAAACCACCAAGTACGCGAGGAAGTTCTTCCTTTTTCGCGTATACACGTAGGCCTGGTTTAGAAATACGTTTAATACCGGTAATTACTTTTTCATTATTAGAACCATATTTCAATGTTACTTTTAAAGTAGCATGTTTTTCATTTTCAATTGTTTCAACTTCCTTAACGAAACCTTCGTCTTTAAGGATAGCTAAAACAGCAGCCTTCATTTTAGAAGCAGGGATTTCAACTGTTTCATGAAGTGCAGAGTTTGCATTACGGATGCGTGTCAGCATATCCGCAATCGGATCTGTCATTACCATCTTCTAAAAACCTCCTCTCGTTATCCTATTACCAACTAGCTTTTTTCACGCCAGGGATTTGTCCTTTGTACGCCAATTCACGGAACGCAATACGGCTAATACCGAATTTACGCATATAACCATGAGGACGACCTGTTAAGTTGCAACGGTTGTGCAAGCGTGTTGGGGATGCGTTGGCAGGTAATTTGGATAAACCTTCATAATCGCCTGCTGCTTTTAACGCTTCGCGTTTTGCTGCATATTTTGCAACGATACGTGCACGTTTTTTCTCACGTTCGATCATAGATTTTTTAGCCATCTATCGTTTCCTCCTAATTATTTTTCAAAAGGCATGCCGAATTGTGCCAATAATTCACGAGCTTCTTCGTCAGTGTTTGCTGTTGTTACGAAGATGATATCCATACCTGTTACACGTTCTACTTGATCGTATTCGATTTCAGGGAAGATTAATTGCTCTTTTAGGCCTAATGCATAGTTACCACGACCATCAAACGCTTTTGCGCTGATACCGCGGAAGTCACGCACGCGAGGCAATGCCGCATTAATCAATTTATCGAGGAATTCATACATGCGTTCGCCACGAAGAGTTACTTTTGTGCCAAGAGGCATACCTTCACGAACTTTGAAGTTCGCAATGGATTTTTTCGCGCGAGTTACAACTGGTTTTTGACCAGCGATAATTTCTAAATCTTTAACAGCTGCGTCCAATGCTTTGGAGTTACCAACAGCATCGCCTACGCCGATATTGATTACGATTTTTTCTAATTTAGGAATTTCCATTACGTTGCCATATTGGAATTTCTCTTGTAAAGCCTTCTTAATTTCAGAAGTATATTTTTCTTGTAAACGAGACATTTTGTAAAAGACCTCCTTTCCTTATCAATTAAAGTTTAGCGCCACTTTTAACAGCTACGCGAACGAAAGAACCATTTTCCTCAACTTTTTTAGTACGAGTTGGAACTTTTTGCTCAGGATCTAACACCATTACGTTAGATACATGAATTGTACCTTCTTTTTCGATGATGCCACCTTGTGGGTTCGCTTGGCTAGGTTTTGTATGACGTTTAACTAGGTTAAGACCTTTTACAGTTACTCGTTCTTTTTTGATATCAACAGCGATGATTTCGCCTTGTTTACCTTTTTCCTTGCCGGAGATAACAACAACTGTATCACCTTTTTTAACATGTAGTTTTTGGGACATGTTGAGCTCCTCCTTCTTATAACACTTCTGGAGCAAGGGAGATAATTTTCATGAAGTCTTTTTCACGAAGTTCTCTTGCTACAGGTCCGAAAATACGAGTTCCGCGAGGGCTTTTGTCGTCTTTAATAACTACAGCAGCGTTCTCATCGAAACGAATATAGGAACCATCTTGACGACGGATACCTTTTTTAGAACGAACAATAACAGCTTTAACTACGTCGCCTTTCTTGACAACGCCACCGGGTGATGCATCTTTTACAGAAGCAACGATTACGTCACCGATATTGCCGAATTTGCGATAAGAACCGCCCATGACTTGGATGCACATAATACGTTTTGCACCAGTGTTGTCGGCAACATTCAAAATTGTTTGTTGCTGGATCATCGTCTATTCCTCCTTACATCACTCTTATTTTTGTCTTTCAAGAATTTCAACAACTCTCCAACATTTATCTTTAGAAAGTGGACGAGTTTCTACAATTTTAACTGTATCGCCAATTTGGCACTCATTATTTTCATCATGAGCTTTGAAGCGTTTAGTGCTAACCATTGGCTTGTTATATAATGCGTGAGGTACTTTACGTTCTACAGCAACAACAACAGTTTTATTCATTTTGTCGCTTACAACTTTACCTACGCGGACTTTACGTACGTTTCTTTCTTCTGCCACGATTTTAAGCCTCCTTTTCAACCTTTAACAAATCTGTTATTATGCGTTTTCAGATTTAAGTTCAACTTCACGTTGTACAGTTTTAATACGAGCGATTGTCTTCTTAACTTCACGAATGCGCATAGGATTTTCTAATTGACCTGTTGCAAGCTGAAAACGGAGGTTAAATAACTCTTCCTTAAGACCGGAAACTTTTTGTTCCATTTCGGCAGCGCTCATATTGCGAATGTCATTAACCTTCATTTACGTCACCACCCAATTCTTTACCCTTAACAACAAATTTGCATTTGATTGGAAGTTTATGGCTTGCAAGACGCATAGCTTCACGAGCTGTAGCTTCTGGCACACCGTCCATTTCAAACATTACACGACCTGGTTTAACTACTGCTACCCAGTATTCAGGAGAACCTTTACCGGAACCCATACGAGTACCAGCTGGTTTAGCTGTAATTGGTTTGTCAGGGAAAATTTTAATCCATACTTTACCACCACGTTTGATATAACGAGTCATAGCAATACGGGCAGCTTCGATTTGACGGTTAGTGATCCAAGATGGTTCGCATGCTACCAAGCCGAACTCACCATGAGACACTGTATTACCGCGCATAGCACGACCTTTCATACGGCCGCGGAATTGCTTACGATGTTTTACGCGCTTTGGAATAAGCATTACTTGCCACCTTCTTCCTTCTTAGCAGGTTGTTTTGCTTCTGGCAAAACTTCACCTTTGTAAATCCATACTTTAATGCCGATACAACCATATGTTGTATGAGCTTCAGCAGTACCGTAGTCGATGTCTGCACGAAGTGTATGCAAAGGAATAGAACCTTCACGGTAGGATTCGCTACGAGCGATTTCAGCGCCGCCAAGACGACCGCTTACCATGATTTTGATACCTTTTGCACCTAAGCGCATTGTACGACCTACAGCTTGTTTCATTGCACGACGGAAGCCGATACGGCGTTCCAATTGGCCAGCAAT
This sequence comes from uncultured Veillonella sp., assembly GCA_963518725.1. Classification (GTDB taxonomy): domain Bacteria; phylum Bacillota; class Negativicutes; order Veillonellales; family Veillonellaceae; genus F0422. Next base: position 30,542 of record CAUQLO010000015.1, read on the forward strand.
GTTTTCAGCAACTAAAGTTGCATCCATGTCTGCTTGTTTAATTTCTGCGATGTTAACGTCCACTTGTTTGTCAGTGAAACGAGTCATTGCTTTTTTGATATCTTCGATACCAGCACCACCACGACCGATAACCATACCTGGTTTTGCAGTGTGGATAGTCAATTTAATACGTTTATTTGTACGCTCGATTTCAATGCGGGAAATACCAGCAATGAAAAGGGTTTCTTTCAAGAAGTTACGAATTTTTACGTCTTCATGAAGATTAGCAGCGAAATCTTTATCTGCATACCATTTTGCGTCCCAATCTTTTACGATACCGACACGCAAACCGTGTGGATTAACTTTTTGACCCACTCTGTTTCCCTCCTTCTTAAGCTCTTTCTTTAACTACTACTGTTACGTGGCTAGTGCGTTTCAAAATTTTGAACGCTTGACCACGGGAACGAGGATGAATGCGTTTTAATGTAGGGCCTTGATCAACGAAGATCTCGGATACGTAAAGATTGTCAACATTCATATCGAAATTATGTTCAGCGTTTGCGATTGCAGAACGCATAACTTTTTCTACTACATCAGCGCCAACTTTCGGAGTGAACTTCAAGATGGCAAATGCTTCGCCGATGTTTTTACCGCGCACTAAATCAGCAACGATACGGATTTTACGAGGCGCGATTCGGATATGTCTAGCGATTGCTTTTGCTTCCATGTATTAATTCCTCCTATTTTCTGCCTGTAGATTTTTCGTCCTTACCATGACCTTTATAAGTACGTGTAGGAGCGAACTCACCTAATTTATGACCTACCATATCTTCTGTAATGAATACAGGTACGTGTTTGCGACCATCATGCACAGCAATTGTGTGGCCTACAAAACTTGGGATAATAGTAGAGGCACGGGACCAGGTTTTTACAACTTTCTTTTCGTTAGTTTCGTTTAAAGCTTCAACTTTCTTAAGCAAATGATCTGCTACGAAAGGGCCTTTTTTAATAGATCTGGACACTATTTTATCTCCTTTCCTTTATCCTATTTTGTACGACGTTTAATGATTAAGCTGTTAGAAGCTTTTTTCTTGTCGCGAGTTTTAACACCATGTGCTGGTTTGCCCCAAGGTGTAACAGGATGTTTACGACCAACAGGAGATTTACCTTCACCACCACCATGTGGATGGTCACAAGGGTTCATTACAACACCACGAGTGCCAGGACGAACGCCCATCCAACGATGACGACCAGCTTTACCAATTACTTGGTTGCTGTGGTCAGTGTTACCAACAACACCAACTGTTGCACGGCATTCTTGACGTACGCGACGCATTTCGCCAGATGGTAAACGAAGAATAGCATAGCCATTATCTTTACCCATCAATTGAGCGGATGTACCAGCGGAACGAACGATTTGGCCACCTTTACCGATTTTTAATTCGATATTGTGGATTTGTGTACCGTCAGGGATATTAATCAATGGTAAGCAGTTACCAGGTTTAATATCGGATTCAGGACCGGAGAAAACAACGTCACCAACTTTTAAGCCGTTAGGAGCTAAAATGTAGCGTTTTTCACCATCAGCATAGTTAAGCAAAGCGATACGAGAAGAACGGTTAGGATCATACTCGATTGTTGCTACTTTAGCTGGAATATTATCTTTAGTACGTTTGAAGTCAATAATACGGTATTGACGTTTATGACCGCCACCTTGATGACGTACTGTCATTTTACCAGTGTTATTACGACCACCTTTAGAAGTTACTTTTGCGAGCAAGGATTTTTCAGGTTTGCTTGCTGTAATTTCAGTAAAGGCAGACACTGTCATAAACCGACGACCAGCGGAGTACGGTTTAAATGATTTAATTGCCATTATTGGGCCTCCTTACTAGACTCTTATACACCTTCAAATAATTCAATAGATTCGCCTGCTTTTAGAGTTACGATCGCTTTTTTGTAATCGCTACGCTTACCCATTGTGCGACCCATGCGTTTAGTTTTTCCTAATACACGGATAGTGGCTACTTTTTCTACTTTTACGTTGAAGATAGATTCAACAGCTTTACGGATTTCTACTTTGTTCGCATTCAAAGGAACTTGGAAAGTGTATTTGTTTTCTTGCATTAACAAAGTTGTTTTTTCTGTAATGATTGGACGAATTAATACATCAAATTTGTTCATTATCCAAGCACCTCCTCAATTTTTGCAATAGCACCTTCAGCGATGAAGAGTTTGTCGTGGTGCAATAAATCGAAGATATTGATGTTCGTGTATGGAAGCGCTTTCACACCTTGAATGTTACGAGCGGATAGTTCCATATTTACATCACCGTCAGTGATGAAAAGAACTTTTGCGTCACCTACTTGGAAGTTGTTAAGAATGTTTAATACTTCTTTAGTTTTTGGTGCAGCTAATTTCAATTCGTCGATTACGAACAATTCGCTGTTATTTACTTTATCAGATAATGCAGATTTAACTGCTAAGCGTCTAGCTTTACGAGGCATAGCTTTATAGTAGCTACGTGGTTGTGGACCAAAAGTGATACCACCACCTACCCAAATTGGGGAACGGCTAGAACCAGCACGAGCACGGCCTGTACCTTTTTGTCTCCAAGGTTTTTTACCGCCACCGCGTACTTCTCCTCGAGTTTTAGTTGCATGTGTACCAAGTCGTTCGTTAGACAATTGACGAACTACGGCTTGATGCATAACAGCAGCGTTTACTTCAACACCGAATACTGCATCATTCAACTGGATTTCGCCGACTTTAGCGCCGGACATGTTGTATTTAGTTACTGTTGGCATTATGTATCCTCCTTTCGACAATTAGTTATTTAACAGGTTTTACTGTGTTGCGAACCATCACTAGGCTACCTTTAGCGCCTGGGATGCCACCTTTGATTAATAAAAGGTTACGTTCAGTATCAACTTTTACAACAGATAGACGTTGTACAGTAACTCTGCCACCACCCATTTGTCCAGGAAGTTTTTTACCTTTAAATACTTTACCGCCGCCACCGGAGATCATTGGACCGATGGAACCTGGTTCACGATGAGATTTGGAACCATGAGTTTCAGGACCACGGCTAAAGTTATGACGCTTGATTGTACCAGCGAAACCTTTACCTTTACCTGTACCCACAACATCTACTAGCTCACCTTCTGCGAAGATATCAGCTGCCAGAGTTTGGCCCACTGTGTAATCAGTTGCTTCAGCAAGGCGAAGTTCACGAAGATATTTAACTGGCGCAACGCCGGCTTTATCGAACTGGCCTTTTACAGGTTTAGTTAAATGTTTTTCTTTAATGGAACCGTAACCAAGCTGTACTGCATTGTAACCGTCGGATTCAACAGTTTTTACTTGCACTACTACGCTAGGTGTAGTTTCCACTACAGTGACAGGAACTAGTTTGCCTTCAGTTGTGAAGACTTGAGTCATTCCTAACTTTTTACCCAAAATAGCTTTAGACATAATCGCACCTCCTTATTTCTTATAATTTTATTTCAATAGACACACCAGCTGGCAAATCTAAGCGAGTGATTGCATCTACTGTTTTCGAATTTGGTTCAATAATTTCTACTAAGCGTTTGTGTGTACGCATTTCGAATTGTTCACGAGAATCTTTGTTAACATGTGGAGAACGAAGAATCGTGTAAATATTTTTTTCTGTAGGCAATGGAATTGGTCCAGAAACCAAAGCGCCATTGCGTTTTGCAACGTCTACAATACGTTGAGCACTTTGATCCAATGCTTTGTGATCATATGCTTTCAAGCGAATACGGATTTTTTGTTGTTTTGCCATTGTTATATATCTCCCTTCGTCCATTTCCAGAATGAACTGCTCCATAGAAATTCTCCCTCGCAAGGGCAACCTTCTATATCATAGTTTATACACAACCTAAGAGCGGCAGGTTTGCCGCTCCTCGATTGCACGGTTTATATAGATAATCTTTCAGTCAGATTATGCTTCGATAGCTGTAACAACACCAGCGCCTACTGTATGGCCACCTTCGCGGATCGCGAAACGTAAACCTTCTTCAATAGCGA
>CAUQLO010000016.1:0-34123 GCA_963518725.1 uncultured Veillonella sp.
GAGGTTTTCATGGATACGTTTATTGTGGGTCGTAATGCTGTGCGTGAGGCGTTGAGGTCGGATCGTGGGGTTCATCGTATTTTGGTGGCGGAAGGGAAGCAAGGTGGTTCGCTTTCAGAGATATTGGGTTTGGCAAAGTCTAAGGGTGTGGAGATTCGCCGTGTGAAGGAACGGGATTTGCAAAAGTATCCTAGTGATGTGCCGAATCAAGGTGTGGTAGCCTTGGTGAATGCGGTGAAGTTCCAAGAGTTACAAGATGTATTGCTGGCCTGTACGGAGGAGCATCCATTGTTAATTTTAACGGATGGTGTGGAAGATCCTCATAATATGGGGGCTATTATTCGTACAGCTGAATGTGTAGGTGCTACGGCTGTGTTGATTCCTAAACGCCATAATGCGCCTATTAATGCAACGGTTAGCAAAACCTCTGCAGGGGCTGTAGAATCGATTCCATTGGTGCAAATTGGCAATGTAGCGCAGACGATTGAGCAATTGAAAAGCCAAGGATTCTGGGTCATGGGAGCTCATATGGATGGAACTGTGATGTACGATGTGAATATGACAGGTCCTATTGTATTGGTCATTGGCAATGAGGGAAAAGGCTTAAGTCGTTTGACGAAAGAGTTGTGCGATGTACTGGTGACGATTCCTATGTTTGGTACCATCAACTCATTGAATGCCTCCGTGGCAGCAGCCATTCTCTTATACGAAGCGAGACGTCAGCGATAATAGGTATACTATGAAAAAAGATATTTTAATTGTAGATGGATATAATGTCATTTTTGACTGGGCTGATTTGAAATCTCTTAGTAAAGAGTCTTTAGAGCATGCGCGGTTGGAGCTTCGTCATAGGTTACTCAATTATGGAAGTTATAAAGGGTACAAGATTATTCTTGTCTTTGATGGAAAGCATGCCCCTTTCACAGCAGATGAGCAGAGAATTTCTGGAGATTTCATCGAGGTCTTTACAGGCACTCATGAGACGGCAGATGCCTATATTGAACGGGAAGTGTTCAGCAAGAAAGGCCAATACAAAACGATCTATGTAGTGACTAGTGATGGAGAAGAACAAAGTCAAATTCTAGGGTTTGGCGGTCTTCGTATATCTGCTCGTGAACTGCGGCATCAAATGGAACTGGCAAAGCAAGATGAGCGTAAACGCTATACGGGGCATCATAGACGAGATGCCATGACATTACAACGCAATGAACTAGGGGCTCATATTGATGGAGATGTGGCTGAAAAATTAGAACGCATGCGACGAGGGGAGCTATGAAGATAGCTCCTTTTGTTATATTTGTCTGGATAATAACTACTACACGATGTAGATGTATATATGGTCGTATGCTAGAGGGAGTACATAAAGGATGGCATAAAAAAGAGGGTTAACTAAGAGAAACTACATTTCTCCTTGTTAACCCTCTTTTAGAGTTCATTATAGAGCATTTACTTTAGCCGCTAAGTTGGATTTTTTGCGAGCTGCAGTATTTTTATGAAGAACGCCTTTGGAGGCTGCTTTATCAATTACGCTTGTAGCATGAACTAGTGCATTTTTAGCTTCTTCTACAGCGCCTGCTTGAACAGCTTCTACAGTCTTACGAGTAGCTGTACGAATTTGAGATTTTACAGCAGAGTTTTTCGCACGACGTTCAGCATCCGTTTTTACGCTTCTAATACTGGATTTAATATTTGGCAATTGAGTCACCTCCTTGTGATGTACTGTATTATTACTAAAGTAGTATATCATAGGGAGCGCAGTTTTGCAACTGTTTTATACATACTCTAGGGAATCTTCGCCTGTGTACCTAGGTGTGGACCGTAAAAGAACTACATTTTAGTCCCGCTTAGTAGTAGGAAATATGGTATAATTAAAGGTACATATATCAATGAATAGGAGATACTAGTATGAAAAAATTAATGGTAATAGATGGCAGTAGCTTGTTATATCGTGCATTCTTTGCACTACCACCACTACAAAATGCATTGGGAGTACCTACTAATGCTGTGTATGGTTTCTTAACCATGTTAACAAAACTCTATGAGGAAATCAATCCAGATTATATTGCAGTTGCTTTTGATAAAGGAAAGCAAACATTCCGCATGGATATCTATGAAGACTATAAAGGGACTCGTCAAAGTGCACCAGATGAATTGCGCCCACAGTTTAGCTTAATTCGTGAAGTACTGGAATCCTTAGGGATCATTGTCATTGAAGAAGAAGGCTTTGAAGGTGACGACATCATTGGTTCTTTAAGTAAAAAATGGGGTTCTTCAGACTTACAAGTGCACATCATTACAGGAGATAGAGATAATCTACAATTAGTAGATGACTATACCAGTGTATTCTTAACGAAAAAAGGTATTACAGATATGCTCCATGTGACAATGGCGAACATGGAAGAACTCTATGGATATGGACCTCAAATGGTGATCGAAATGAAATCTCTTATGGGAGATTCATCGGACAATATTCCAGGCGTACCTGGAGTAGGGGAAAAAACGGCGCTTAAACTGTTGAACCAATATGGCACCTTAGAAGGTGTGTATGAACATATTGAGGAACAGAAAGGAAAATTGAAAGAACGCTTAGTAGAGAACAAGGACTTAGCGTTTATTTCCCATCAATTGGCTACCATCAAAACAGATATGGATATGCCCTATGAGCTAGAACAATTTGTTCCCGTTGTACATCGCAGCGAAGTGACGCCATTGTTTGAAAAATTAGGCTTTCACGCAGTGACACCAAGATTATTGAAAGCTATGGGAGTAGCTGAGGAAGGTACTTTGTTTGATGCGTTCTTGGCACCTCCAGCAGAGGAGATTGTGTTGACACATGTCACAGAGGTTCCACAGGACTTTTACCAAGATAAAACACTGAGTATTATTGTAAAAGAGGCTGGAAAACATCCATTCCGCACCATAGAAGCTGTCTACATCTACAATGGGGATACGCAATTGGTGGTGAACGGATTTGTTGATGTGGCACATGTGGAAACTGTTCTAGAAGGGGCTAAGGAAATCGTCACAGATAATGCGAAATTGTTATTCGAAGTGCTAGGTACGGAGAAGGCCGGACGCATTTCTATGGTCCAAGAAGATACAGTGCGTATGAAAGATATCACCTTAATGGCCTATCTATTAGACCCTACTCGGGCGAACTATGGCATGACTTATTTATGTGAACGATTTGGACAACCGTCCATTTCTGCTACGGAAAATGAAACAGAATGGGCTCTACAAGCACAGGCCTTATACCGCATGCATGAGAAGGCTACGGAAGAGATGAAAACAGCTGGTGTATGGGAGTTATATCGAGATGTTGAATTGCCATTATTACGTACTCTATGTGTACTAGAAAAAAATGGTATTTACATGGATGTGGATCAATTACACACTACATTAGAGCGTTTCAAAGTAGAGGTTACTGCCTTACAAGAAAAAATTTATGGTTTAGCAGGGGAGACTTTTAATATTAATTCACCGAAACAATTGGGTGTCATTTTATTTGAAAAGTTGCAATTACCAGTCATCAAGAAAACGAAAACAGGCTATTCTACAGATGCGGAAGTGTTAGATATGCTCAGGAATGACCATGAAATTGTGGCGCAAATCTTAGCGTATCGTTCTGTTGTAAAATTGGTATCCACTTACTTAGAGGGATTTGAAGGACTGATTAATCCACATACAAATCGGATCCATACTACTTTCAACCAAATGGTAACGGCCACAGGTCGTTTGAGTAGTTCTGATCCAAATTTACAAAATATCCCAGTTCGCAGTGAAAAAGGTCGTGAAATTCGTGCCTTATTCAAGCCAAACGATGGTTTTGATATGTTTGTGAGCGCCGATTATTCACAAATTGAATTGCGTATTTTGGCGCATTTATCAGAGGATCCAGCCTTAATTCAGGCCTTCCAAAATGGAGAAGATATTCACCGTTTCACCGCTGCAGAAGTGCTAGGGAAATCCTTAGAAGAGGTCACTCCATTGGAACGGTCCCATGCAAAAGCCATCAACTTTGGTATTATTTACGGCATCAGTGATTTCGGTTTGTCGCGTGACTTAGGTATTACAAGGGCGGAGGCAAAAGAATATATTGAGTTATATTTTAGTCGCTATCCACAAATTAAAGCCTATATGGACCGCATGGTTCAAGAAGCTCATGAAAGTGGTTCTGTGCGCACTATGTTTGGCCGTGTTCGTCCATTGCCAGATATTAATAGCCGTAACTTTAACCGCAGATCCTTTGCGGAGCGCACGGCTATGAATACACCGATTCAAGGGACAGCAGCAGACATTATTAAATTAGCTATGAACCAAGTAGAACAAGCTCTAGAGGATGAACAATTAGAATCTAGAATTTTATTGCAGGTTCATGACGAACTTGTGTTGGAAGTGGTCAAGGATGAACAAGAACGAGTAGAAAATTTGTTGCGCCAGTGCATGGAGCAGGTAGTATCCTTGCGTGTGCCATTGCAAGTAGATGTGCATAGTGCTACAAACTGGGCTGATGTGAAATAAAAGACAAATGCAGGTCTACACAATAGCATTTCTATGTATAAACAGAAACTTCGAGTATAACTAGAATCAAGTGGAGGTATACATATGTATAAAATCGGACTTACAGGAGGCATTGCCTCTGGTAAAAGTACAGTATTACGATGGTTACAGAAACAAGGCGTTCCCTATATTGATGCCGATGTAGTGGCCAGAGAAGTAGTAGAGCCGGGGACCCCTGGGTTACAGGAACTAGTGGATGCCTTTGGACCTAGTACACTGCAAGCGGATGGTACATTGGACCGTGCCTATGTGGGGAGTGTAGTGTTCTCTGATCCGAAGGCATTAGATCGGATTAACACCATTTTGCAACCTCATATTAGAGGGCGCATTCAAGCGTTGACAGATCAATGGGAAGCGCAAGGTGAGCGAGCAATCATCTATGATATCCCCTTGCTATTTGAAACAGACTGGCACACGAAAATGGATGAAATCTGGCTCGTCTATGTCAATCCAGCTACACAGTTAGAACGGTTGATGAAGCGCAATGGCTACTCTGAGCAAGAAGCATTAGATAGAATCCACAGCCAAATGAGTTTAGAAGAAAAGCGTGCGTTGAGTACGGTAGTTATTGATAATTCGGGAACTATGAAACAATTAGAAAAACAATTACGAAGATTGTGGAAAACGGCGAAAGTCCACTTTCACAAGGAGGAACTATGAGGGTATCCACAGCATTTGCATGGCTCATCGTAGTCCTAACGGCCTATTATGTGCAATACGGAGAGCCCTATTTAGCAAGGCAATATGCATATCCCTTAGCCTATGAAAGCGCAGTTATGAAACAGGCCTCTACCTATCATGTGCGCCCATCATTGGTGGCTGCCGTTATTTATACGGAAAGTAAGTTTGATACCAATGCAAAATCACTGCCCGGAGCCCTAGGTTTAATGCAGTTGATGCCTGATACAGCCCATTGGATAGGGGAACAATTAAACCAACCTAGCATGTCAGACCAAGATATCAAAGAACCGAATACGAACATTCAATTGGGAACCTGGTATCTCGCGCATTTGTTAGAAGAGTTTAAAGGTAATGAAATCTTGGCATTGGCGGCGTACAATGCGGGCCGTGGTCATGTAGAGGAATGGATGCAAACCTACGGTTGGGATGATCATTTCGACGATATTGGAAAGATTCCGTTTCCAGAAACTAGAGATTATGTGCGACGAGTGATGGCCCATGAAGCGCAGTATCAATCATTATATAGTCAATTACGATAAGGAAGGGACCTATGGAATCAATCATACAAGAATGTGAGGCACTAGATTTATCCTGGTTAGAACCTACTTTGGGGGACTTTCACTTAGTAGTAGAACAAAAGGCCCTATCATCAACAGTGTACAGCTTGTTTTATTATACAAATGATGATAATTGGCGGTGGTGGGTCCTCTATGACAAAGAAGTAGGCGATTACATGGTACGTATTACGGTGCCTTTGGTAGATTTTGTAGACATTGCGTTCATCCGCGAGTCCTTGGCGCCATTTATGGACAATCTGAAAGCCAACTATAAAACATCGATTACGAAACGCTTCCTAGAACCACAAGAGGGCTTTGTTTATGAATATAAGAAAAAGGGCCTTCCACAGTGGGATTATACGAAAGCGTTGCCAGAGGCCATCAACGAATATCGCTTAGATGTGACACCTCATAAGGCTTTAGACATGATTAATGGGTCTTATATCATCGGTACCTATGTAAAAGAGGGGGAAGAAACGGGAGTCGTCCTGTTTTACAATACATTCCGCGATGAGTTCTTCGGTGAAACGCGAACCAAGGGATATCCAGGGATTACGCATGAATTAGATGCCACCACTATAGATAAGTTTGAACAAGCCTTGACACATCATTTACAAGAGGTGCTACTCAGTATATAACGTACCTATGTGATTAGATGGTTTTTGATGAAAGTTATCATGCATAGGACGGTAAGTAACTGTTATATCAAGGTATAGCTAATACAGATAAAATAGGATAGGAGCAATATTTTGGAACAAATCCGAATAGAAAAATTAGGAAAATCCTTTGGGATACGAGAAATTTTTTCGAATGTATCCTTTACCATTCGACAAGGGGAGCGATTAGCCTTAGTAGGTCCTAATGGAGCGGGCAAATCGACGCTGATGAAATGTATATTAGGCATCGAAGAGCATGATGCAGGTACGATTGTGAAAGATAGCAGTATTACTATTGGCTATTTACAGCAAGATGTGAATTTAGGTGATGCTAGTTTAGAAGAAGAAATTCAGACCGCATGGGCCGATGTACAACACTTGGAATTGCAATTACAAAGCTTGACGAAAGAATTAGAGCACCGAGATGCGACAGAACAAGATCTACGGCGCTTGGCCTATTTGCAAGAGCGATTAGAATGGCTAGGTGGCTATGATTATGAAAAACAAAGTCAACGCATTGCCTATGGCTTAGGATTTAGTGATGAAGATTTACAGAAAAAAGCCAGTGAGTTTTCTGGGGGACAAAAAACGCGCATTAACTTGGCAAAAGCTTTGGTGCGTCGTCCAGACTTTTTATTCCTTGACGAGCCTACGAACCATCTAGATATGCCTATGTTAGAATGGCTTGAGGGATACTTGAAGTCCTATAAAGGGGGCATTGTTATCATCAGCCACGATCGCTATTTCCTAGATCAAGTGGCTACAGAAGTTGTAGAACTAGCCCATCACAAGGTGCATACGTACAAAGGCAATTATAGCCAGTTCCTAAAACAACGAGAGCAACAGCGAATGGCGTACCAACGGGCTTATGAAAAACAGCAGGAGCACATTCGTAAAACAGAAGAATATATTGATAAATACAGAGCCGGCATTAAGTCGAAAATGGCGCGGGGTCGTCAATCACAATTGGATCGATTGGAACGACTAGAGGCACCGGACCAAGATGGAGACTTTAGCTTTACATTTTCAAAACCGGAAATGAGTGCGGACCGGGTGCTCATGGTGGAAGATGTGTCTATCGGATATGATAAAGAACATCCAGTGGCTACAGGTATTACGACTACCTTGCGTCGTGGTGATGTAGTGGGGTTAATTGGAGCTAATGGAGCAGGCAAGTCTACCTTGGTGAAAACCATTATGGGCGAGCTTAATGCGTTAGACGGAACCATTACGACAGGCAATCGAGTGCAGACTGGATATTTTTCACAGGAACACGAGGAACTTCATCCTACGTGGTCTGTCCTACAGGAAATTATGGCGCCCTACGATATGTCAGAAGAATCTGCTCGTAGCGTATTAGGAGCCTTTCAATTCAGAGGAGACGATGTATTTAAACTAGTAGGCAATTTGTCGGGTGGAGAGCGTGCCAGAGTGGCCTTACTACAATTATTTTTAGAAGGTCGTAATTTCTTGATTCTCGACGAACCGACGAACCATCTAGATATTCCAACACGTGAAACAGTAGAACAAGCCTTACAACAGTTTGAAGGAACGTTACTTATCATTTCTCATGACCGTTATTTATTAGATGCAGTGGCGAAACGCATTATTGTTTTGGATAATGGTGGTATTGAAGAGTTCCATGGCAATTATTCCTATTATAAAGAGAAATTGCTAGAACGATCAGTGTTGAAGGCTCAAAGAGCGCAACAATTAGAATCTATACAGGGAAACCGCAACAATGGCGCAGGGCATACGGTTCCTAAAGGTGGTGCCACAGGTACAGCAGTACTGGGTGACACGAATGCGGACGTAGGTACGGATGCCACAGGAGCTATTGCAGTAGCACAAGGGGATGCGAATCATGCAGAACCAGTACCTAAAAAGAAGACAAATTCCTTTATGTTAGAAAAGGAATTGGCCAATGTAGAATCCGATATTGCTCGCTATGAGGCAACGGTTAAGATGTACACCGTACAATTACAAGATCCATCCATCCAAGGTGATATGTCGGAATACGAACGATTATCCCAAGAATTGGCCGCAACTACAGAGAAATTAGAATCCTTATATGAGCGGTGGGAACGCCTTAGTGAAGAGGCCTAGGAGGTTCTATGAAAGGTCGTTTTGCACCGAGTCCTACGGGACATATGCATGTTGGTAATTTGTGGGTCGCATTTTTGTCCTATTGGTCTGCACGACGCCAAGATGGTGAGTATATTGTCCGCATCGAAGATGTGGATACACAGCGATCGAAACCGATGTATGCAGATCATATACTGGAAGATTTGTCGTGGTTGGGTTTTACTTGGGATGAAGCGCCTACATATCAGTCGCAACGATTGGAACTCTATGAAACTTATTTACAAACGTTGCAGTCAGACCAGCGATTATATCCTTGTTATTGCAATCGAGCCCGTCTACAAGAAATCAGTAGTGCCCCACATCAAGGCGAAACGCATCATGTCTACGATGGCTATTGTTTGACCCATGCACCGAGTATCGGTAAACGACCACCTTCTTGGCGCTTTCATATGCATGATAAAAGTGGATCCTTTACAGATTTATATAGGGGTACCGTCGATTATACCGTCCAATCTGGGGGCGATGATATTGTCCTGAAGCGGTGGGATGGTATGATTGCATACCATTTGGCAGTGGTTATCGATGACTATGAAATGGGCGTGACAGAAGTAGTTCGTGGGAACGATTTATTGCCCGTGACAGGTCATCAAATAGCGCTGGCTCAAGCTTTGGGATTTCCTGCATTGCAATATGGACATGTGCCTATGTTGGTGGATGGAGAAGGGTATCGCTTGTCCAAGCGACAACAGAGCATTACGATTCGTGATCTACAGAAACAAGGGGCATCGGCGGAACAGTTGTGGGCGTGGTTCACAGTAGAAACGGGGTTACTCACCACAGGAGACCTACCGATTTGTAGGAAAGTTACACTTTCAGAGTTACTCACAATTGACATTCCGAAAAAGTTATTAAAACAAGATACAATTAAATTGACAAATTTCGATATTATGGTATGATAGTACAGTAATGAGGTGATACGTATGTCAATGGAAACAGCGATCCAAGAAAAAACGTGGGCCGTTTTAGGCGCCACAACAAGAACCGATAAGTTCGGATATAAGATTTTCAAACATCTTGTCAATAAAGGATATACAGTGTATCCAGTGAACCCTAATATTGCATCTATTGATGGAGTACCATGCTATCCAAGCTTGCATGATCTACCTGTAGTGCCTACAGTAGTAGATTTTGTAGTGCCAGAAGCAGTGGGATTACAAGTGTTAGATAGTTGTAAAGAATTAGGGATTAAGACCGTTTGGCTACAACCGGGGGCGGATAAACCGGCCGTAGTGAAAAAGGCAACCGAATTAGGTCTTGAAGTGATTCAAGATTGTGTATTGATTCAAATTTAATAGGAGGCTTACATGAGCGCAATTATTGATGTAACATCTGCAAATTTTAAAGAAGTAGTAGCAACAAATGATAAAGTAACTGTTGTAGATTTCTGGGCACCATGGTGTGGATACTGTGTTCGCATGATGCCAGTATATGATGAATTGGCAGCTGCCTTAGGCGACAAAGTGACATTAACAAAAGTAAACACTGATGAACAACCTGAATTAGCTCAATTCTTCAAAATTGAAATTCTTCCTACATTTGCTATCTTCAAAAATGGTGAAATCGTAGATCGTAAAATCGGTTTCATTCCATTAGAAGAATTAAAAGCAGCTGTAGAAGCACATCTATAATACACACTAAGGACTGATGCACTCAGTCCTTTTTTGTTTGCCTAATATGATTTTGTATATGTTATAGAAAAAGCATGTATCTCAATGACAATATGTCAAAAGATACATGCTTTTCTTATGTATACCGTTTGCTTAATAAATTTTCTAATAGTTTCTCTTTGCGAGCATCTAATACTTTACCTGCCAAAATAGAAGGAATCGCTACGCCTACACCAATGGAAATGATGATAAGGATCGCAGTGACACCGCTTTGGAAGGCCTCTACTAAGGTAGTAGAGGTGAGTGAGTTGATGTGCAACATGGCGTATAAGAAACGGTAGATAAATACACCAGGCACGAGAGGGATAGCAGAAGGGATAGCTAACACAAGGGATGAAGTTTTGGCGTGCCGGGCTGCTTTCAAACAGAATAAACTCACCATAGATGCCGCTATAAAGGTAGCGCCGAATACGGAGAATCCTAGGTGTAAAATCAATGTATTTTTGACTAGGATGGCGATGAGTCCACCGATACCGATGAGTGGTAATAATCGTTTCGGCGTATAAAACATTACAGCATAGCCGGCGGCGCCCACCACAGCAGCACCTAATAAGACAGGGGAAATGCTGTCCGGCACAATGCTTAAATGCGTAAAGTCGTAGGTGTGATTAAAATATTGTGCCATGCTAATGCCTACGGTCATACTGCCTACAATAAGCAAGGTATGAACAGCGCGAGTGATTCCTGCCAAAATATGATTATTCAACAAGTCGTCCACTGTATTGATAAGAGGAATGCCGGGTACCATAAACAGGGTACAGGCAATCATGGCATAGATCACATCGGCGGTATCAAAGAGACAACCAGATAAAAAGGCCAGTCCTGAGGATACCGCAGCAGCACAGGCAATGCTGATATACCCGTTAATTTGAAAGCGACCCAATATGAGCCTTACGATGAACCCTAATAGGGCACAAAAGGTAGTAATCCAAGCGGAGATAATGGTGCCTCCAAATAAAATGGGAAAGGCTCCGCACGCAAAGCCCGCAGAAATTGCTGATACAGCATTCGAGTAAGGTGGTTCTTTTTCGGCAATTGTTTCTAATTCTTCGGCGAACTGATCTAAGGTATAGTCTTGGCGTAGGGCCGTCCAAGTCAAGACGCTGATAGCAGAAATGACTTCCATATTGGCGCCCATATATTGAACCTTTCTAAAAGAAGTAAAACAATCTTCGGGGCTGTGAATGTTAATTAGAATATTTGAGTAGGCGATGTGGATATGTAGATGATCGTTTGGAATCCCCATATAAGCAGCTGCTCGTCGCATATCTCGTACGATTTGGTTCGCATTAGCACCGTTTTCAGATAATAAGCAACCCATGCGAAGTAATATCTTTACTTTTTTACGTATCTCCACAAAAGGTTCTTCTAAAATATGTAAATCTTGCTCTGTATACTGGGCCATGATTAATGCGTCTTCCGTAAGTATTTCGTATCTAAATCTACATCCACTTCTACCGTATCTGTGTCTGGCTCAGCATCCACAAATTCGATAGACTCTAAATGTTGCACCACTTGGGCGCGGATGAAACCTAAATAGACTTCATATAAATCTTTCTTTTCTGCTAGTTCTTCTTCCGTTAAAGGTTGGCCAGATTTCTTTTTTGCTGCCAATGCATTAATACGAGTTAAGGCCTCTTCCATAGTCATATCTTTTTTTTCTTGTTCCGTCATATATATAATCTCCTTATTTGTTAGCACACATGCTTTGTGGTATGATACACTATATAGTATCAGATGAAAGTATCTAAACTATTCATTTACTGTTAGAGTTATATTATAACACGATTTATATATTTTTTTCATCTTAGAGGAGAAGGCTCCGATGCGAATCACAAAAGCCATCAAGGCAGAGCAAATACGAATCTTGGGAGAAGTCTACCACGATGCAAAGCCAGCATTAGAATTTACGACGCCGTTTGAATTATTAGTGGCGGTGGCGTTATCTGCACAGTGCACAGATGAACGCGTCAATATTGTAACAAAACGACTCTTTCCAAAGTATAGCGATCCGAAAGACATGTATGAATTAGGCATACCTGGATTAGAGGCGCTCATTAAAGATTGCGGATTATACCGTTCAAAAGCCAAACATATTCATGAAACATGCAAAATCTTAGTAGAAGAGCACAATAGCGAAGTACCCCAAGATTTTGATACCTTAGTGACACTACCAGGGGTAGGACGCAAAACGGCAAATGTGCTGGTATCCATTCTATTTGATACGCCAGCCATTGCAGTAGATACCCATGTGTTCCGTGTGTCCAATCGATTGGGTATTGCCAAAGGGAAAACCCCTGACGAAGTGGAAAAGAAACTGAAAAAAGCCATTCCTATGGAACACTGGAGTGCGGCTCATCATTGGATGATCTGGCACGGTCGAAAAATTTGTAAAGCAAGAAAACCATTATGTGATGAATGTCCTTTATATGATGTATGCCAATCGGCAGGGAAGGTGTAGCATGACAGAACAAATGAGACGTCTCATTGAGACTTTTACAAAGGTGGGCGTAACGGGTCCAGCTATCGTACAGGAAATCGCAAGATTCCGCGCATTAGATCAAATTATCACTCAAAGTGGTGAAGTTCGTGAGTGGGGCATTACACCGAAAGAATTGTTTGAACTTGCCCAAACATCGACGGTAGACATGTTTGGTCCCTTACCATACGATGAAGAAGGGTTTAAGGACATTTACGGTATTTCCTTTAGTGTAGAATTGATGGATTTCATCAGCGCTACTGGCTATTATGAAGGCGTGTCCGCAGGTCGTCAGTGGTCTGTACCGATGCAAGAAGTACTAGAATTTCATAAGAACACAGAGGGAATTATTCTCTTTGCTTATTTCGAGGAATATGCAGCCATTGCAGAAGAGATTATGCAAACCCTCCCAACGGATCGCTTACTATTCTATACACCATCTGAAAGTTGCTATGACCTATTCCGTAGCCTATATCCATTAGCGCCAGTCATCAACGAATGGCCAGAAGACGTCATCTTTGATCACATTGTGGCAGCCACATCTGGTATGTTTACAGCTCCAGTAACGACAATGGAAGAAATGGCAGCTCGTGTGAACAATGTAAGTGAGAAAGGTACAGTACGTTACTTTATTCCGGTATCTGCCGTGCAAGATCAATTGAATATGAATCGAGTAGCCTTGCAGTTCATGATTCTACAAAACCATTTAGAAGCGGTTCGAGAATGGGCGCCTCTACAAACGTATGAGTTCCGTTATGGAGTAGGACCGGTGAAAAAAGTAGACTTGTCCATTTGCGAAATCGTTGGTGATGGGTATAAACAAACGAATTTTATTCCATTGCCTCACGAAATTTTGGCATCCATGGAAACATTTAGTTTAGCTCATTATGGACTTTCATTATATGGCGTGCAAGCGAGTATGAATCCGAAACATCCAACCATGGGTGAAGATGGATATATGCATGGAGATTATCGCATTCCAACCTATATGCAATGCATGTTTGAAGCCTTAGAAGGATACTATTTACAAGTCTCTATGAAAGGCATTGATGTATCTGTCACATTGGAACATAAAGCGGGCATTCCATTGGGTGGATCTCCGGAAGATGCAGCTGTACAAGAGGCTATGGAGCAATCTATTTTACAAGATGATACAGTAGAATATCGTTGGTATTTTAACCATCCAAGTGCGCCATTCTTGTGGTATACTTATTTTAATAGTGAAGAAGGAAAACAAGTGGTGCGCACCCTTGCATCCATGGTAACCACAACACCAGCATTATTACAATTGATGGGTAGTTGCCGACGTCAAGTGGTGAAAGAAGAAGCATTAGCTACATTTACTACATCTTTCAAAACTTCATTAGAACAATATGAAATAGAAAAAGCGCAAGCTGAAGCAAACTGGACACAAGCATTAGCTACCTTAGCCAATGAGATTGTACCAGAACCAACAGAAGTGAAACCAGAAGTAGAGGAGGACTAATCATGGGAGTTGTGAATTATTCAATTTATAAAGTATTAGGTACACTTTCAGAAAATAAAGATGGCATGAAAAAACAATTAACATGCACCAGTTGGGGACGTTACAATCCTAAATTCGATATCCGTGCTTGGGATGAAGATTACGTGCAAATGACAAAAGGCGTTACATTGAGCCTAGAAGAAATCTTAGAACTGAAAGAAATCTTAAACTCTGTAGATTTAGAAGAAGCCTTAGAAGAAGCAAAACAAGAACGAGCAGAGGCTAAAAAATTAGAAACAGAAAAATCTGAATAAGTCATAGTCCCTAGTATTGCATAGATAACGGGATTCGTGTTATAATCTTTAGGAATAGTTTAGACGTTGAAAAGAGGTGTATATACATGAAAGAAGGAATTCATCCAAATTATGTGGAAGCAACTGTAACTTGCGGTTGTGGTAACACATTCAAAACTGGCTCTGTTAAAGGTGATCTTCGCGTGGACGTTTGCTCCAACTGCCATCCATTCTTCACAGGCCAACAACGTGCGGCTAAAGCTCGCGGTCGTATCGAACAATTTAACAAACGTTACGGCAAATAATTGCGTACACAAACTATACAAATTAAATGGCAGAGCTAAGGCTCTGCCTATATTTGTTTTACAGGAGGACCTATGACTGAGCAACGAATCAAGAAATTTGTCGGTGGTCAAGCAGTGATTGAAGGGGTTATGATGCGTGGTCCGAAAATAATGGCCACAGCTTGTCGCAAACCAGATGGAACTATAACGGTAAAAGAAGAACCAACGAAATCTATCCAAGACAAGTATCCCATTTTAAAACTGCCTTTCTTACGTGGTACTGTAGCTTTGTTTGAATCCTTAGTGATTGGTATGAAAGCCTTGTCGTTTTCGGCACAAGCCTCTGGAGAAGAAGAGGAAGAAGTCACAAATAAGGAAATCGCCATCACTATGGCTGTATCTGTGCTGATCGCAGCCGCATTATTTATTGCCTTGCCAACGTGGCTAGCAAAATTTATGCCTGGCGCTGGCTCAGATCATATGATATTGAATCTATATGAAGGAACCATTCGATTAGTTCTTTTTTTACTATATATTTTTGCTATCGGATTAACCCCAGATATTAAGCGTGTCTTTCAGTATCATGGGGCGGAGCATAAAACCATTCACACTTATGAAAATGATAGACCATTAACGGTAGAAGAGGTGCGAAACCATTCGAGATTACATGCTCGTTGTGGTACAAACTTTTTACTATTCGTTATGGTAGTGAGTATATTTGTATTCGCGTTTCTAGGATGGCCCAATTTAGTGGAACGCATCGTATCGAGATTAGCTCTTATGCCTGTAGTAGCGGGTATTTCCTATGAGCTCATTCGATTCGCTGGACGTTCTCAAAACCCATTGGTGAAAGCTATGATCGCACCGGGTCTTATGTTGCAGTATATGACAACACGTGAGCCAGATGATGATCAAATTGAAGTAGCCATTCGTGCCTTAACATCGGTGCGACCTAGTGAAGAAGATGCATACGAAGAAGAATAGAAAGGAGTCACCGTGTTAGTAGATAAACTACAAGTGATTGAAGATAAATTTTTAGACTTGGAACAACGCATTTCTGACCCAGATGTGATTGCTCGCCAAGAAGAATGGCGTAAATTGACGCGTCAACACGCGTCATTAACAGATACGGTAAACACATTCCGTCAATACAAACAAGTCTTAGCTGGTATTGAAGAAGCCTTGGAAGTATTGGGCGATAAAAGCCTTGATGAAGATTTCCGTGCTATGGCACAAGAAGAATTGAATGAACTCAAGGTTCGTCGTGATGAATTAGAAGCAGAATTACATATTTTGCTATTGCCAAAAGACCCGAATGATGATAAAAATATCATCGTCGAAATTCGCGGTGGTGCCGGTGGTGATGAAGCCGCTTTGTTTGCAGGGGATTTGTTCCGTATGTTCACAAAGTACGCAGAAACACAAGGCTGGAGATGTACCATCATCGATGCGAACGAGCCTGAATTAGGGGGCTTCAAAGAGGTAGTATTCTCCATCGAAGGTGATAGTGTATATTCTAAGTTAAAATTTGAAAGTGGCGTACATCGTGTACAACGTGTGCCAGATACAGAATCTTCTGGACGTATTCATACGTCTACTGTAACGGTAGCAGTATTGCCAGAAGCAGAAGATATCGACATCGAAATCAACGAAAAAGATTTAGAAATCGATACGTACCGTGCATCTGGTGCGGGCGGACAGCACATCAATAAAACAGAGTCTGCCGTTCGTATTACACATAAACCATCTGGTATTGTGGTAGCCTGTCAGGATGAGCGTTCTCAGCTCAAAAACCGTGAAAAAGCCATGCGTGTATTGCGTGCTAAATTACAAGATAAAGCAGAGCAAGAAGCGACATCCGCTATGGCGGCAGACCGCAAAAGCCAAGTGGGTACAGGGGATCGTTCCGAGCGTATTCGTACGTACAACTATCCACAAGGTCGTGTCACAGATCATCGCATTAACTTAACTTTATACAAATTAAATGCTGTATTGAATGGTGATATGGATGAATTAATTCAAGCCTTGATCACAGCAGAACAAGCCGCTAAAATGCAAGAGGCAAATCAACATGGATAAGGGGTTATGGACCATTAGTCGCGTGCTCCAATGGACAGAGCAGTATTTTCGCTCCAAAGGCATCGAATCAAGCCGCTTGGATGGGGAAGTACTGCTTTCTCATATTTTGGGATGTGACCGCATGTATTTATATGTCAATTTTGATAGACCCTTAAATCAAGATGAATTAAGGCCTTTCCATGAAACTATTTTACAACGTGTGAAAGGGTATAGTGTGGCGGCCATTATAGGACATAAAGAATTTATGGGACTGGACTTTCACGTGAATGAACATGTGCTAATACCACGTCCCGATACGGAGACACTCATCGAGGACATCTTAGATATCTATGATACAGAAGGATCTCCGCGAATTTTGGATTTATGCACAGGTCCTGGTACCATTTTGCTCAGCCTATTGCACTACTTACCGCAAGCGAAGGGCATTGGTGTAGATATTTCTAAGAAAGCGCTGGCAGTGGCAGAACAAAATCGTCTGTCTATGGAATTGGGCGACCGTTCCAGATTCTGTGAAAGTGATATAAAACAATTGCTAGAACTGGTACAACTTGGTACTGGTACAAGCAGGGGTACAGGTGTGGGTTTAAGTCTGGGTAGAGGTACGGGTACGGATACAAGTATGGGTACAAGTACAGGTACAAGTACAGGTACAAGTACAAGTACAGCTACAAGCATGTCTATGAGTACGGGTGCACCGTATGGTATGCTCTTGGATGTTTGTAACTCTCTATTTGGAGAACAGCGAACATCCTTAGATGGCATGTTTGATGTGCTTGTGTCGAATCCGCCGTATATCACAACAGCAGAGATGAAACAATTGTCACGAGAAGTGTTGCATGAGCCACACATTGCCCTCCATGGAGGAGCGACGGGATTAGAGTTTTACGTACCTATCATTCGAGAAGGGTGGCGCTTTGTGAAAGATGGTGGATACCTTGCCATCGAAATCGGACAAGGCCAAGAAGAGGCAGTATCGAAGCTAGCTGCAGAAACAGGGCAATACGGAGAACCGGTGTATCAACGAGATATTGCTGGTATTATTCGTGAGGTGCGTTGGGAAGTACGACGCTCTTCTATATAAAATTTTATCCTATGAATATGATAGTGGAGATAGAGCGCCATATATTTCTTCACAAATTTACATTCCACTGAGATTTGTTCCGAAGTATATGACACTCTATCTTAGGTAATCAACATTAGCTTGTGCAGATAAAAGTTTATATAGTGCTTGCTTTGGGAAAAAGCTAAGATTCAAAAGTAGAACCTCATATATTTTGAAAATAAATTCGGTATTTAGTGATATAATATTATTTAAGAAAGGAGGTACGATATGGAAGCATTAGATCAGCTTGAAACGCAGGTATTGACTCCTGATGATGTGGAACTAGCGGGTACTTTACTTCGTGTAGGGGATTTAGTAGCGATCCCTACGGAAACGGTGTACGGCTTAGGTGCCAATGGACTCGCCGCAGATGCAATGGAACGCATTTATGCGGCAAAAGGACGTCCTTCCGACAATCCATTAATTTTACATGTATGTGACCAATCTATGGTACATCGCTTAGTGCGACATATCACTCCTTTAGAGCAAACCTTAATGGATACCTTTTGGCCCGGTCCATTGACGATCACTTTTGAAAAGTCCGCATTAGTGCCAGAACGAGCAACGGGTGGACTTTCACGGGTGGCATTGAGATGTCCAGACCATGATGTATGTCGTGAGATGATACGTATTGCTGGAGTGCCTATCGCAGCGCCTAGTGCGAATCGCTCCGGTCGACCGAGCCCGACTACAGCGGAGGCAGTTCTACACGATATGAAAGGACGAATTCATGCCGTGGTAGACGCAGGACCCTGTGAAATCGGCGTAGAATCCACAGTGGTACAAGTCGAAGATGATACGGTGGTTATCTTGAGGCCTGGTGGTGTCACAAAAGAAATGTTAGAAATGGTGGCGGACCATGTGGTGTATGATACAGCTTTGCATGATCCTACAGAGGCACCAAAAGCGCCGGGCATGAAATATCGCCATTATGCACCTGACATGCCGGTACAGGCCGTAGTGGGTTCCTCCGAGGCTGTGGTGAAAGTTATAGAATCCAAGGTACTCGAAAGAAACCTTCGAGGCACAGTTAATACAGTATCTATAGGATCTGAGAACTCAGAAATAACTATTGATAAATATATACGAGAGGGTTCATCAGTACATACTGGAGAAAATAGTAGTAACTTGTATATACATAAACGTATTGGTCTATTTGTATCTCAACAAACTTGGGATAGACTGATAGAAACATGGGATGCAGAAGTACAAGCTGTGATAGGCGGTACACATGTGAGTCACCTACTTTCACTAGGTTCAGGGACAGATGCGCAAGAAATTATAGGCATTATCTATGGTGAAACGGCAGAGCCTGTATCGTTGGCAAATCAATTATATGAGGGATTGCTAGCTTTCAACGAAAAAGATGTGGACCTACTCATTGTGGAAGGTTGCGAGAAGGTAGGACTTGGTGTAGCTGTGATGAATCGCTTGGAAAAAGCGAGCGGTGGCAATGTGAGTTATTTAGACTAGAGTATAGATCACGTTTTCAATAGACGAAATAGAGTGCGTTATACTATATAATGTTAGAGGTAATTATGAATTTATTATTTGTTTGTACAGGGAACACCTGTCGCAGTCCTATGGGAGAAGGCATTGCCCGTGCTGTAGGGCGTGAACTTGGTGTCGAGGTAGCGACCTTATCGACGGGGTTGTTTTGTGTCCCAGGGGCTAAGGTGAGCGACGAAGCTGTGGTGGCAGTTCGAGAATTGGTGGGCGAAGATATTAGCGAACACAGTTCTCGTCCGTTGAAAGTGGACTTTGTAAAAGCGGCAGATTATGTACTTCCTATGACGGAAGACCATAAGAAGATACTGCTTCGTCAATTTCCTTTCGACAGTAAAAAAATTATGACAGTTGCTGAATTTGGCGGCGAAGTAGGCGATGTGGAAGACCCATTTGGACAATCCCAAGAAGTATATACTAAAACAGCGAAGCAGATTGTAGAGTATGTACGAAAAGGGCTTGAATTACATAAGAATGATGAATGACGTATTAAACAAAGGAGAAAGTTATGAAAGTAGCAGTTGGTTGTGATCATGGTGGATTTCATTTGAAAGAGGCTATTAAAGGCTTATTGGAAAAACAAGGCATCGAGTACAAAGATTTTGGCACCTACTCTACAGATTCCATGGATTACCCAGATGTGGCAAAACCATTGGCGGAAGCAGTGGCAGCAGGCGAATTTGACCGTGGCATTTTGACATGTGGCACAGGCATTGGCATCGGCATTGCAGCGAACAAGGTAAAAGGCATTCGTGCGGCATTATGCCATGATACATTCTCTGCCCATGCTAGTCGTGAGCATAACAATGCAAACGTCTTAACGATGGGGGAACGTGTTATCGGTCAAGGATTGGCATTAGATATCGTGGACATTTGGTTGCACACTGAATTTGAAGGCGGCCGCCATGTAAAACGTGTGGATAAAATCTCCGCTATCGAAGAATAATATAAAAGATAATATCGAACAAAATAACGGCTAGTCCTAAACTGGGGCTAGCCGTTTTTATGTTCGATGTATGATATAACTAGTCACTTCTTTTGGTTTGTACTATAATAAGAAAAAACGATAGAACGGATAGGATAGAATAAAAAATTGATAGGCTTTTTGGATACAAGGAAAAATTTTATCCGGATAATAAAGAAGGTAATTATACAAATGCAGTTATGGTAGTGAATGGGGGATTTTTGAAAGAGTTTAATGGTAGTACTGCCAAAGAAACTACCATGAAAACTACCACGAAAACTACCACGAAAACTATCACGAAAACTATCACCAAAACTATCACTAAAACTAGCACGAAAAAACTTTTAGAAAATACAGTATTTTTAAGTAAAACCTATTTACAATGACAAAATATGTCATTCTAATGCTTTATAGTATAGGTATAGAAGTTAACCTACTTTATGATGTGAGAGAATAAACTTTCACAGAAAATAGGTGGGTAAACGATAGGGTTTGTGTTCTTATGAACCGTGTTGTTTGTGTTACACAGGAGGATTGTATGAGTCGTAACGATGCAAATGTAGACATGTCTGCGATTTTGGAGGCTATTAAGGAGGCCAAAAGCGAGTTAGAAGACATTATTGATGACATTGAAGATTTTGATGAACTGGAAGAAAGTGTGAGTGATGAAATCACTTTTTCAGGTCTAGATGTATCTGATGATGTTTACGATGAAGAGTTTGAAGACCAAGATGAGGCGGAAGAATTTGCTAGCAAGGTATTACGTGACCATGTGATTGAACCACTTATGTATGAGCTAAAAGAATGTATCATTAACTATGTGGATAATGCTGTATGGTATCATGAAGATCGGTTAGGCAATTGGATGGACAAGGTTTCAAAATATAGTGTCTTGCAAGGTATTGTGAGCCGTGCTAAATCGGAAGATTATAATTTGGAAAAAAGACATGATCATTATGAACAGTTCAATGACCGAGTAGAATCTGTGTTAAGAAGATTACGGAATACGATTATGGCAGAATCGGATGGACAGATTGTATTGGACCCATCTTTCAAAAACTGTGATGTGACCATCGATGCAGAGGAAAGTTTAGAAGCACTGGATGCATTGTATAACGGAGAAGGTTGGATTCAAACATTTATGGAGAAAATCCGTAAAGAAAAAAACTTTCAGACAGCCAAGTTGATAATATATTAGAATGTGAAACTGATTATGATGATGACGATACAGAGATAGAAATTTGGAAAATTTCAGAAACAATGCTTGAGTATGAATATGAAAGTGTACAACAAAATATAGAGTTTTATCCTGTGGATCAATTGGAAAATATGGTAGATGACCTTATTTGTGTAAAAACTGCAAAAGAATATAAAGAAAATTTAGAAGCCTTTTTAAGAGAACGATTTGCATTAGTGAATGAAAAAATCCAAGAATTGCGCTTTGATGTGTCTTGGTAATGGATAGGCATGTAATATATATGCTCTAGGCAGGGGCTATGAATAGTATCACCTATACCTTAAGCGGGGTATATGGAGATGACTACCAATGTAATGTCTAGTAAAAGTAATAGCGGTCTTGCTCTTGACATGTATCTTGAGCAAGGCCATTTTAGTAGATTAGAAGGAGAAATTAGTATGTGGGGAACAATAGAAACGGTAGGTTGCACACTTTTGCGGGGCTTAGGTGTGAAAGTGATTTCAGAAAATGAACGATTAGAAGCCTATGCAAAAGGCGAAGCTGAAGCAGAACGAATCTTTCAACCAATTTATGAACAAATCAATAAGGCATGTGAAAAGGAAGA
The DNA here is from genome assembly GCA_963518725.1 of uncultured Veillonella sp. Classification (GTDB taxonomy): domain Bacteria; phylum Bacillota; class Negativicutes; order Veillonellales; family Veillonellaceae; genus F0422. The sequence goes on from CAUQLO010000016.1 coordinate 22,241, forward strand.
CTTTCAAATTGAATTGAATCGTAAAGAATTTGAACAGAAAGAATCTGTGCTGAAAGATATCCATATGGACTTGGGTATGAGTTCAATTACATCAGTAGGTGCGTTATCTAACTTTTGTAAAACACCAGAATATATGAATGTTAAGTTTATTTCTAAAGAAGATGTAAAGGAGTATAAAAAAACCAAAGAAGAGGGATATCGTAATAAAATAGCAGAATACGAAACAAAGATACAAGAAGCAACCGAACGATTGACGGAATTGATTACTAAAAAAGTGACAGAGAAATTTGAGCAAGACCAAACCATCGAGGACTATAAAAAAGCCATACGTAACTATGTAAAAGACTTGGAACGTCAGGCGGTGCAGGATGTGGTGAAGAAGTTGTAGTAGATATTATGTTAGATTATGGTTGATTAAAAAGCATGGGTAAGTAGGGGTATAGTATGCTACAATATAAATATCTTATAAACTATTAAGAGTGTGGTTATATAACGGCAAAAGGAGAAAATTAAATGCTTGAAATGTTAAAAACATTAGCCTGTAAAGGCCTAAGACAGCGTGGAATTCCAGTTATATCAAGTGAAGAGAGAAGTGAAGCTCAACGAATAGGTGCAGACTATGCTAGAAAAATATATGAACCTATATATTGTGAAATTGAAGTTAGAACTAGAAAGTTACAAGAAGAAGTTGAACGAAATCGTAGTGTATTTCTAGATAAACAAGAAAAGCTTAATAATATTTATAAAGATGTATCGGAAAAAAATAAATACAGTCTAAATAAGATTGGATGGGACTCTTTCTCCTCGAATATTATCATGTCATATTCTTTTTTATCTGTTGATAAAGAAGATGTAGGTGAATATAAAGACGCTATTAAGTATGGATATGAAAAAACCGAAGCAATATATAAGAAAAAAATTGATGCATTGTTGGATGAATGGAAAAAAATAATGATAGAGAAAGTCAATGTAGAACATACAAATCAAGAAGCTATTAAGAAGGCAAAACAAGCAATCTTTCAAGCGGCTCAGAATCTTGAAGCTAATGCAATCTATGATGTTTTAGAACGATTGGGAGAAATTTAATTGAACCCATTAGATGAAATATTTAAAGAGGCTAACTTGAAGAATGATGCATTAGTCCAGCGCTCTAGAGCATTACACACAAGTGCAAAGAATACACTTCATATTGTTCAAAATACAGACTCTATATTAAGAGATTTGGACAGAGCCTTTGAAGAAAAAACTTCTTTAAATTCTACGGATATGGCATTTTTATTTATTGCTATAGGTTTACAGATTGCTCGACAGTATTTTATACCTCAACTTACTAATTCATCACAACGCCCTAGTGATAAAGAAGCAGCAGATAACACTCGTGGACATGATAAAGAACACTCTGATAGATCACATTGGTATTATAACCCTAGTCTAGAGCAAATTATTTCTAATCCAGTTCCATTTGATGCTACCTATGGCTCAAATGGCGCCTTAAAGGGTGGAGGAAAGTTTGGACATAGAGGAAAGACGTTAGGTCATGATCCAATTATAGGACTTGTAGTAGGAACTGCTAATATTGCTACCTCTACATTGACAACAACGGATTTACAGTCTTACCATATTACAACAAAAGATAAAATTGATTTTTTTAAATGCAAAGCCGATACACTAAAAATCTTTGAAAAGTCTGCAGATAAATTATTATATCAAGGAATAGATGGTAAGCTGAAGATGGCAACATCTTTAGTAAAAGAAATTATTCACTTGAATAGTGATGTAAATTCTAAGAATAGTTTACCATTGCCGATTATTAGTATGTTTGACCCTAAGTTAGCATCACTGTTAGCTGAATATGGACTGGATATGGCTAATTTAATGGGAATAACCAAGCATGCTATATATGCAAACTATATTAATATGATTATCTCGATGGTACATGGTGCTTTTTATGATAGCTCAATAGATGTAGATTTATATCAAGTTAAAACTAGAAAGATTATAAATTATTCTAACGTTGTAGCTTCATCTAGTAATTTAATTTACACCTTTGTTACAGAAGATTTTACTAAGCTTGATGTAGGTGGTCTATTAATCACTATCTTCACTTTAATAAAAAATGAAAAGTTTATTCGTAAAGTAAAAGAAGAGTTTGTATTTGGTAGTTTTGAAAAAATGATTATGGACGCGTAATGTCTTTCTAATCACTATAATGGATATTGAAAGTAGATATTACTATATATTGCTTTACATATATATGCTAAAATATATGTAAAGCATATATTTTTTGCTACAAAGGAGACACTATGCATATTTTATTAACAAATGATGACGGCCTATGGGCCCCAGGGATACAAGGTTTAGCACAGGAGTTAGCAAAGCACCATCGGGTGACAATGGTAGCACCTAAGGTGGAGCAAAGCGCTAAATCCAGTGCGTTAACGGTACAGGTACCAATTCGCGCAAAAGAGATGAGCGAAGAGGGAGAGAACCCAAGAATGCTCTTTGTAGAGGGCACACCAGTGGACTGTGTGAAATTCTCTTTGTCCTATTTATTAGAGCAAGATCGTCCTGACCTGGTGGTATCTGGTATCAATCACGGATTTAACTTAGGCTCTGATGCGGTGTATTCAGGTACTGTGGGCGCAGCATTAGAAGGATTGATGTACGGCATTCCGTCTTTGGCACTATCCCTAGAAAAATACAGTGCCAAACGGATGGAAGAAGTTGTGCCTTTCATTATTGAATTTATCAAAGTCATGTATGAAGAGGGACAATACCAAGGACTATTGAATGTTAATTTCCTCAAAGAAGGTCCCGTAGGTTGGGAACAAGTGAAAGTATTTCATCAAGGTTTTCAAGAGTACACGAATGTCATCGATGTACGGAAAGATGCTAAAGGTAGAGAATATTATTGGATTGTAGGAGACCAAGGATTCCAGAAAGAAGATAAACCTACTGATGTGGGACATATCAAAGAAGGATATATTTCTGTGGTGCCATTGACGTGGAAACAAGAAGATACAGAACAAATTCCGGTAGTAGAAAGTATACTTTCAAAATGTTTGATTCATAAAGCATAAAAATCCCAGGTGGGGATTTCTGTGTATTTTGTAAGTAAATGCGTGGTATACGGAAAGATGTGAGGGTAAATAATGTTTCTATGTGATCAATGTGGAAAATGCTGTGAAAAAGTACATACTTCAGAGGTATATCGATATTTAGCAGATGAAACAGGAAAATGTAAATATTTGAAAAATAATTTATGTTCTATCTATGAAACTCGACCTTTAATCTGTAGGGTTGATGAGATGTATGAAATGTATTATAAAGAAGTCATGACTTTGGAAGAATACTATGCATTGAATTATAAAGCTTGTGATGTATTAAAAAGTAAGCCATGATAACATACTTTCAAGAATATAGCTTTTAATAGTAAAAGTGAATATAGACCAATGAATGGACCGACCGTGCTATCACATGGATGTGGATAGATGCGGTCGGCTCTTTTTATTGTAAACTCCTAGCAAACATATTGGAGTTGACAATAAAATCCAATAGTGATTTAATACTACTTGAAAGACATTTTTTATCATCTTATGTTGTCGATCAAGGGAGGATCGTATCATGAAAGAAGAAACAAATGTAACAGGAACGATGAGTGCAAGACAAATTACGATGACTGCATTATTTGTAGCATTGGTAGCGGTAGGGGCTTTCATTAAGATTCCTATTCCGAATTTGCCATTTACTTTGCAATTGCTCTTTACTACATTAGCTGGTCTCATCTTAGGAAGTCGTTTAGGTGGTATGAGTGTGGCCATGTACATCATTCTTGGTCTTGTAGGGGTGCCAGTGTTTACGGAAGGTGGCGGATTTATGTACATCTTCAAACCCACATTTGGCTATCTTGTGGGCTTTGCTATTGGTGCTTTTGTGGCGGGTCGCATGGTGGAAAATGCAGGGATGGTTACTTTCAAAAAATTGTTAACCGCATCCTTTGTCAACTTACTTATCGTGTATGCCCTAGGTATGGTGTACTTATATGAAATCATGGATTTATACCTAGCAAAACCAATTGGTCTAGAAACATTATTTATCTATTGCTTTGCATTGCCAGTGATACCAGATATTTTCCTTTGTATCTTGGCAGCGTTCATTGCAAAACGCTTACTTCCAATTTTAAAACGATAGTACACATAACAGATGTGACATAAGGTGCATATACATGTAGATATGCACCTTATGTTGATGTTTATGAAAGTCACTACAGATGGTGAACAACGTAGGAAAGGACATAGATTATGACAACAACTCAAAGCCCAAAAGGTTTATATATATTAGGTACAGGAACAGATGTAGGCAAAACATATATCACTGGCTTATGGCTCAAAAAACTTCATGAATCAGGCCATGATGTGGCATATTATAAAGCGGCGGTCAGCGGTGCTCCTAGCATTTCTGAAAGTGATGCAGGATATGTGAAACAAGTGGCAGGACTTTCACAGGGGGATGACACATTGGTATCCTATATATTTGATGAAGCCGTATCTCCCCATTTGGCGGCTCGTCATGAAGGAAGAGTCATCGATAGAACCGTAGTCAATCGTAATTTCTGCCATGTTGCACGAACACATGCATACACAACAGTGGAAGGCAGTGGCGGAATCATTTGCCCATTACATGTGACAGATACAGAATTGTATATGCTAGAAGATGTGGTGAAAGATTTGCAACTACCAGCTATTTTGGTAGCCACAGCAGCACTTGGTACGATCAACAGCACAGTGTTGACAATTCATTATTTGCAATCCAAGGGGATTGCTGTAAAAGGTATCATTGTGAATCAATACACAGGAAACCCTATGGAAGAAGATAATTGTGTGATGATGGAACGATTGACGGGGATTCCTGTGTTAGATCGAGTAGGACCAGGTGAAACATCCTTGCATATGGATGTGGACACTATGTTAGAGTGCTACGAGGACATTGTAAATCCCCATGCATAAGTATATGTTTATTTAGAATATTGAAGTTTTTTGCATAGTATTGTCATGCTAACATTATAAAATAGATGTACTAACTTTATTGGATTGTAAGGATATAAAATATATTGGTTAGCATTTGTATGAGAGGTATAGGTATACACATGAAAGATTGGGCAAAAAAGGATTTAGAATTAATTTGGCATCCATGTTCTCAAATGAAAGATTATGAAACATTGCCACCGATTGTGATCGACCATGCAAAGGGTTGTTATTTATATGATGTAGATGGAAAAGAATACATAGATATCATCAGTTCTTGGTGGTGTAATTTGTTAGGTCATTGCCATCCAAAGGTCAATGAGGCTATTAAAAACCAGTTAGATACATTGGAACATGTTATCTTCGCTAACTTTAGCCATCGACCTGCCATCACATTGGCGGAACGATTGAAAGAAGTGGTGCCAGAAGGATTAACACGCTTTCATTTCAATGATAATGGGTCTGGAGCTGTCGAATGTGCCTTGAAAATGGCATTCCAATATCATTATCAAACAGGCCATCCTGAACGTCAAAAATTCTTATGTCTCAGTGAAAGTTACCACGGGGAAACGATTGGTGCTTTATCCGTAGGCAGTATGGATTTGTTTGCAGAAATTTATAAACCAATGCTGATGGATCAAACTATCCACACACAAGGTCCAGATTGTTATCGTTGTGATTATGGAAAAACTCGTGAAACTTGTTCCTGTGAATGTTTTGAGCATATGGAAAAAGATTTTGCAGAGCATGGTTCCACATTGGCTGCTGTTATTGTAGAGCCTTTAATTCAAGGTTGCGCAGGAATGAAAATGTATCCACCAGAGTATTTGTGCAAGTTGCGTGAACTCTGCGACCGTTATGGAGTTCTATTAATTGCTGATGAAATTGCTACAGGATTTGGTCGTACAGGCAAGTTATTCGCTTTTGATCATGCTGGAGTATCTCCAGATATCATGACCATTTCCAAAGCGTTGACTAGTGGCTATATGCCGATGTCTATCACAGTAGTTGCTGAAAAGATTTACCAAGCTTTCTACGATGACTATCATACGATGAAAGCCTTCATGCATAGTCATACCTATAGTGGTAATCCATTGGGATGCGTCGCTGCATTGGCAGTGCTCGATACATTGCGGGATGAACATATTTTAGAACAAGCAGAAGAAATGGGGAACTATTTACATGACGCCTTAGTGAAAGCCTTGGGGGATCATCCGAATGTAGGTGAAATCCGTCGTATGGGACTGATCAATGCCATCGAACTTGTTACCAATAAAGAAACAAAAGAAGGCTTTGATGGTTCCTTACGCATGGGCTATCAAATCTACAAAAAAGCATTGGACAGAGGTCTATTGTTACGTCCATTAGGGAATGTTATTTACTTTAATCCGCCGTTAACCATTGATAAAGAGACTATTGATATCGCTATCGAACGAACAGTGCAAGCCATGGCGGATGTATTAAGTTAGTATTCGAAAATCAAAATATAACTCGTTAATCTATCATCTTTGTGCTATAATCTGGGTAAAATCTAAACCCTTAAAATATTCTTTAGATTATATAGATGGAAAAGAGCCTGAAGATAGTCTGATGTGTGAGATTGACAGTGAAGTTCATACGATAAAACAATGTGATGAATGGAGGCGAGATTATATGACCTTAGCATTTGAAATGGAAAATAAACTAAAAGAAGGCATCGAAATAGGTAGAGAAGAAGGCAGAGAGGAAGGTAGAGTGGAAGGAAAAGTTGAAACGGTAATTGGCATGTTAAAGGAAAAGTTGTCCATAGAGATGATTGCTCGCATTACAAAATTAACAGTGGAACAAATTACTGAAATTGGTAAAATGAATGCATTGTTATAGTGCTATACATAATGAATTAGAATGATAAAAAGGCTGTAAGCAAACAATTGGAGTGCTTACAGCCTTTTCTGTATTTTGATTATGTTGTTAAGAATTATTAGTTACTATTAGATTACAAAGGGATAGTTTAACTTGTACTTAACATAATTTAAACTAGGGATTTTCCGTATACCCATCAGGTGCTTTCGGTTCTACCACGATGTCATTATGAGTATTGAATATGACATACCCCAACGGTGATCCAGGTGGCTTTTTAATATGTTTTACTAGTGTGTAGTCCACGGTTACTTTAGAGGTATCTTTCCCTTTACTAAAATATGCAGCGATTTGCGCAGCAGCCTCAATCATTTTAATATCTGGCTCAATGTCAGACCGCAAGATAACGTGAGATCCTTGTATATGCTGTGTATGTAACCATAGGTCATTAGGTTTAGCCCAACGGTTGGTGAGGTATTCGTTTTGTTGGTTATTTTGTCCGACATAGACATCGCCATTAGGAATAGTAAAGTGTAAGAAATTATCTTTTTTAATCTTGAAAGGAATTGGTTTTTTAGATTGACGCAAGATACCTGCACTTTCACATTCGCTACGAATTTCTTGAACAGACTGTTTTGTCGTAGCCAGGGATAGACTGTATTGGATAGATTCTAAATAGGAAAGGCGCATAGAACTTTGTTCTAGTTGGTATTGTCCATTTTTCGTCCGATTTTTCATCTTCCGATATAGTTTATAATAGGCCTGTGCATTTTCTGTGATGGATAATGGGGGATCCAATGGGATAGTAATATCTTCAGCCGAGTCAGATAATACATTTTGCACCGTCACTTCCGACTCATAGTGGTGAGGCAAGTAGCTATAAATCATGAGCAAATCTCCGTATGCTTTGTAGGTGTCTGCTTTTGAGGTATCATCTAGTTCAGCTTTAATCTTTTCGTGACGGCCTTCTTCTTTTTTGATGGCGGCGGCGATAATTTTTTCTAATTCTTTTCCGGCAGTATGAATAGCTCCTAACTTTGCCACATCCTGTGAAAGTGCCTCGGAAATCGTTCCATACTGTACGGTGTCAACAATAGTGTGATGAGAACTTTCACAGACAGGGATTGGCGTTAACAAGCGTTTACCAGTGACCGTGGTGTATTGCAATAATCCTTGTGCGCTGAAGAGTTGAGCCTGTAAATTAGTAAGTCCTTCTGTGATACAGTTAATGAGGTTCTCCGTCATTGGTGTCGTAGGAGTTAACCCCATGCGACAACATAAATCATCTAATAGAACAGGGCCGAAACCGTTGAAGATATGACGAATCGTATTGCCCACCGTATCTTGGGAAAAGGATTGTAGTAATTGAGTTATCTCTGGACCAGAGAACTGCATGAGGTCGACGCGAGATGTATTGGGTGGCAACTCATAAGGCAATTTAGGAGCCACGGAACGGACACGATTCATGAGTGGTGTAACGTGGACAAGGGATTCTAAAATGATGCCATCTTGCACGAAGATACAGTTCGAATATTTGCCCATTAGCTCGACATAGATTTCATTCACAACGATGGAACCATCTAAGCCTAATTTGTCGGCTGTAATGCGGATGATACGGTCCCCATGAAGTTGCTCGATGTTGGTAATGCGAGCTCCTTCAATATGTTTGCGCAAATACATAATGAGAGACGTAGGTTCCTTGGGAGCATCCACGATTTTGTCCGTAACGTAGATGGACGGAGCGCTGCCTACGGTAATCACTAAGTAGGGGCTCGTGGTAGGTGTATTAATTTTTAAAAGTATACTTGTTTTATCTATCTGCTGAATACGCTGAATCTGACCGTTTCCGACTTGGGCGTTCAGTTCTCGTATCAATACAGACAATGTTAAACCATCTAAATTCATGAGGATCCTTTCATTATAGGTGTATGAGTATTGGTATAGTTGAAAGTATAACATATCATTGATATAACACTTCTTTACCATACATATGAAATGGCTAATTTTTATAAACTTATGAAAATGATTGATATTACATGGTACCTTACTAAGGATACCATGGTCATATACAATCTATCTATTAGCAAGGGAAAAATTTTAAAAACCATCCCTATACTAGTATACACTAATCTAGTACTAGTAGATATAGGTAGGTTTTGAATTAAAGGTATGACACCCAAAATATAGCTGAATAGAGTCATCGTTACACTTGATGGTTCATTGAGAGCGATATATATGAGAAGTATAATGCGTATCTGGATTAGCAGTGAAATAAAATTTCTAACTATAGTAACGTGATGGTAGGTATAGATTAGAACAAATAAAACGTTTTATTTTTACTCCTACCGTGCTATACTGAAAGATAAGAAATAGATCGGAAACGCGAGGTAAATCCATGAACAGTATGACAGGCTTTGGTCGCGGCATAGTGACTACGGAAACAGGAAGTTTCCAAGTAGAAATCAAAACGGTAAATACAAGATATTGTGACATTACTATTAAAAGTCCTAAACAATTTAATGTCTTTGAAGACAAAGTGCGCCGGTTAATCCAAGCTGCCTTTCAACGTGGAAAGGTAGAGGTGTCCATTTTATATAAAGAGTCCGGTGAACAGGAAAAAGATTTGTCTATGAACCGTGCCTTGTGTGGACAAATAAAACAATTTTTAGTAGAAGAAGGATTCTATGCAGATGTGAAAGAGGTTCCTTTATCTGCTATTATGTCCATTTCTTCAGACTGGATCACGGTAGAAGAACCACCTACTGATGAAGAGGCGGTGGGCGGTGCCTTAGAAGAGGCTACGAAGTTAGCCATAGAAGGTGTTCTTACGATGCGTGCCAAAGAAGGCATTGCTATGAAAGAGGATATTACAAAACGCCTACAGGGAATTGAAACATTATTTGCCTATATGGAGAGTCGAAGAGATGTAGCATTAGCGCACCATGAAGAGCGATTATTGCAACGAATCCAAACGATGTTAGATAAAGTGGGCGTAGACTTTCAAGAAGAACGGTTTATGCAAGAAGTGGCTATACTTTCAGATAAAGTAGATATTTCGGAAGAGATTGCTCGATTTGCCTCACATGTGGTACAATTAAAGGAAATACTTGAGGAAGAAGGACCGATTGGACGTAAGTTAGATTTCTTGCTACAAGAAATGAACCGTGAGGTGAATACGATGGGATCCAAAGGGAATGAAATCACCATTGTAGACACGGTTGTACAATTGAAGGTAGAGTTAGAAAAAGTAAGAGAGCAAATTCAGAATATAGAATAATGTGTAAGTAGTACTGGAGTTATCATGTCTGATAAAGGAATATTAATCGTCATTTCAGGACCATCTGGGGCAGGAAAAGGCACGATTTGTGCAGAACTCCGCAAACAAATGCCAAATTTGGTCTATTCTGTATCGATGACCACACGTCAACCGCGGGTGGGAGAAGAAGAAGGTATTAGCTATTTCTTCCGAGATGTAGATACATTTGAAAAATTAATCAAGGAAGATGCATTCTTAGAATATGCAAAAGTGTACGATAATTATTACGGTACACCGAAAGAGCACGTCATGAACTTATTAGAAGAAGGCAAAAGCGTGATTTTGGAGATTGATATTCAAGGTGCTATGAAAGTAAAAGAATCTTACAGCGATGCTGTGTTTATTTACGTTGTGCCTCCATCCTTAGATGTGTTGACATCTCGTCTACACGGTCGTGGTACAGACGATAAAGAAGTGATTCATAAGCGCTTATCCTTGGCTTGTTCAGAGCTTGCCTTGGCGCATCGGTACGATTATATCGTTGTCAACGATGATTTGGAAGATGCCATTGAGCGCACTGCGTCTATCTTACGAGCAGAAACGTGTAAGATTAGTCGCAATAAGGAAAAGATTCAATATATTTATAAACGCTACAGTAATGAGCAACAACATAATGGGTAATACGTAGGCAACTACGACTAGTGATTTATACAGAGGAGACTTTCATCATGATGGTAGAACCGCATTTAAAAGATTTGGAAAAACAAGTAGATAGCAAGTACACATTGGTAACATTGGCAGCGAAACGTGCCCGTGAATTAACTGATGGACAGCCATCCTTGGTAGGTGATGTAGGCACAGAAAATCCTGTATCCATCGCTTTATATGAAATTGCAGCAGAGCAAGTTGGCTTCGAACGCACAAAAGATGGTGTGAAATAATTTAATACAGACTTTTTATGATGCCTAATGAATAGAGGAAACCAACTGTATTCATTAGGTATTTTTTTCAGGTATACTACATTCCTAAAAGCTATAACAAAAGATACTGTAAAGGTAGAAAATATAAGGGAAGTAGGGTATAATTAAACTGTTCATGTAAATATTTATTGGAGGTTTATATGGCTAAAGATTGTTCATTTGACGTTGTATCCGAAGTGGATATGCAAGAAGTAGATAATGCAGTGAATCAAGCGAAGAAAGAAATCGGTACACGCTACGATTTCCGTAATAGCAAAGCAGATATAGAACACGATGGTGATACGATTAAAATTCATTGTGATGATGAATATAAATTAGGAGCTATCATCGATGTGCTAAAAGGCAAAATGGTTAAACGTAATGTAGCTATTAAAAACTTGGAGTACGGTAAAATTGAACCAGCATCTGGTGGTACGGTTCGCCAAGTTATAACTATTAAAAATGGCATCTCTAAAGAGGTGGCAAAAGATGTGGTAAAACTCATCAAAAATATGAAATTAAAAGTGACAGCTCAAATTATGGAAGACCAAGTACGTGTAGCAGGAAAAGATAAAGATCAATTACAAGCAGTGATTACGATGCTTCGTGAACAAGATTTACCTGTGGAATTACAATTTGTGAATTTCCGTTCTTAATCAAATAGAGGAGCATCACCCAATAGATGCTCCTATTTTATCATGTGAGGGACTATGAACGTAGAAGATATGCGTGGTGGTTACACCACTGGTTCCTGTGCAACAGCAGGGGTGAAAGCGGGACTCTTAGCCCTAATCGAAGAAGAAAT
>CAUQLO010000017.1:0-33151 GCA_963518725.1 uncultured Veillonella sp.
CCTTAAACAAATAGCGCTTCAAGTGTTATCCGATGTCAGCTGGTGTAGAGAAATCTACTGTAATTCCCAATGCTTTTGCAACGCCTTCGCCGTATGCAGGGTCACATGCATAGCAATGTTTTGCATGGCGTTCTTGGATGAACAATGGAACTCCTGCCATGTTGTTCGCTGTGTTTTTGAACAATACTTCTTGTTGTTCTGGAGTCATGAGACGGAACAATTTACCAGGTTGTGTATAGTAATCGGAATCATCTTCACGGAAGTCGTATTGGTATGCTTTACCAGATACGTCATATCCTGGATCTTTGTATTGTGGTTGGTTAGCCCATTGGCCAAAGCTATTTGGAGCATATCCAATAGTAGAGCCATGGTTGCCATCTACACGGCCTTGTCCATCACGATGGTAAGAATTGAATGGGCATTTAGGCGCATTCACAGGAATGGATGGATAGTTTGTGCCTAAGCGATAGCGTTGTGCGTCAGCGTAGGAGAACAAACGACCTTGTAACATGCGGTCAGGGCTGAATCCAATACCAGGGATAATTGTGGATGGAGCAAATGCTGCTTGTTCTACATCTTGGAAGTAGTTTTCTGGGTTGCGGTTCAATTCCATCACCCCTACTTCGATTAATGGGAAGTCTTTTTTGTACCATACTTTTGTAAGGTCGAATGGATTGTATGGAAGTGCTTCCGCTTGTTCTTCTGTCATCACTTGGATGTATAATTTCCAACGAGGGAAATCACCTTTTGCGATCGCGTCGAACAAGTCACGTTGTGCACTTTCACGGTCGTTCGCAATAATAGCAGATGCTTCTTCTTCAGTTAAATTTTTAATTGGTTGTTGGCAAACCCAGTGGAATTTCACCCATACACGTTCGTCGTTCGCATTGATTAAGCTATATGTGTGAGAACCGAAACCATGCATATGACGGTAGCCATCAGGAATACCACGGTCACTCATGACGATTGTGATTTGGTGCATTGCTTCTGGCAAGCTAGTCCAGAAATCCCAGTTAGCAGTAGCGTCACGCAAGTTAGTTTCAGGATTACGTTTTACCGCACGGTTCAAGTCAGGGAATTGCAATGGATCACGGATGAAGAATACTGGTGTGTTGTTACCAACTAAATCCCAGTTGCCTTCTTCTGTGTACATTTTCACAGCGAAACCACGGATATCACGTTCTGCATCAGCGGCACCACGTTCACCAGCTACTGTGGAGAAACGAACGAACAAATCAGTTTGTTTACCCACTTCAGAGAATACTTTCGCTTTTGTATATTTTGTAATGTCATTTGTTACTGTGAAAGTACCAAATGCACCAGATCCTTTCGCATGCATACGGCGTTCAGGAATCACTTCACGAGCAAAGTGGCCTAATTTTTCCATCAACCATACGTCTTGCATCAATACAGGGCCACGTTTTCCAGCGGTAGCACTGTTGTTGTTATCTGGCACTGGGGCGCCAAAGGCTGTTGTCAATTTTTCTTCTTTCATAACTGTCTCCTTTGTAAACTTATACATATATAAATATAATTAAAACCTATAACTTATTACAACGGATAATTATTATCCGTTAACTTATGAACATATTATAGAACTTTTTCTATATATTGTCAATAATGATTTTCCATTAATTTATATTATTTTTGATGTTATAAACTATAACATTATCAATCTGTTAATTATGCATATATCCATATATGCACAAAAGCTATAACATTAGGCATAGATAAAGAAACACCAACCGCCCTCCTTCTTCAAAGATTGCTAGAAAATATTATTAATATATACCTAAAAGTTAAATCGTAACTATATAGCAAAAGGGACCACGAAAGAATAGTCACCTATTCTTTCATAGTCCCCATAATGTTTACTTAGTCAATACTGCGATCCACGGATGCAATCTGAGATTACATCATGCCGCCCATGCCGCCCATTGGAGGCATTGGAGGCATCATTGGAGCATTTTCGTCTACTTTATCAGCTACGATGGATTCAGTAGTTAATACTAATGCTGCGATGGATGCTGCATTTTGCAAGGCAGAGCGTGTTACTTTTGCAGGGTCCACGATACCAGCTTTTACCATGTCTACATATTCTTCTGTTAATGCGTTGAAACCGATGCCACTTTCAGTAGATTTTACGCGTTCTACTACAACGGAACCTTCTAAACCTGCATTGTAAGCGATTTGGCGAAGTGGTTCTTCCACAGCACGGCGCACAAGGTTCACACCTGTCAATACGTCACCAGTAGCTTCGATACCATCTAATGCTGGGATGATGTCGATCAATGTAGTACCACCACCTGCAACGATACCTTCTTCTACAGCTGCACGAGTTGCATTCAATGCGTCTTCGATGCGAAGTTTTTTATCTTTCAATTCTACTTCTGTTGCCGCACCTACTTCGATAACAGCTACACCGCCAGACAATTTAGCCAAACGTTCTTGTAATTTTTCTTTATCGAATTCGGAAGTCGCTTCTTCAGCTTGTGCACGAACTTGTGCAACACGACGAGCAATTACGTCTTTGTTGCCATTGCCATCAACGATAATAGTTTCATCTTTAGTGATACGAACTTGACGAGCTGTACCCAAGTGTTCTAAGTCCACATTGTCCAATTTCAAGCCCACTTCTTCACTGATGACAACACCACCTGTTAAGATAGCAATATCTTCTAACATAGCTTTACGACGGTCGCCGAAACCAGGAGCTTTCACAGCCACTGCTTTTAATGTACCACGAAGGCGGTTTACTACTAATGTAGCCAATGCTTCGCCATCTACGTCTTCAGCGATGATCACAAGTTCTTTACCAAGTTTTACAACTTTTTCAAGAGCTGGTAATAAATCAGCGATAACGGAGATTTTGCGGTCAGTGATCAAGATCAATGGTTCGTTTACAACTGCTTCCATTTTATCTGGGTCAGTTACCATGTAAGGAGATAGGTAACCGCGGTCGAATTGCATACCTTCTACTACGTTCAATTCAGTTTGTAATGTTTTAGATTCTTCTACAGTGATAACACCATCGTTGCCTACACGGTCCATTGCTTCCGCGATTAATGCGCCGATTTCTTCGTCAGCTGCAGACACGGATGCTACTTGAGCGATGTCTTGTTTACCGTTTACGTCGATAGCTTTAGATTGAATTTCAGCTACTAATTTTTTAACAGCTAATTCAATACCTTTTTTAAGGATCATTGGGTTCGCACCAGCAGCTACGTTGCGCATACCTTCTTGAATCATAGCTTGCGCTAATACTGTAGCAGTTGTAGTACCGTCACCAGCTACATCATTAGTTTTTGTAGCTACTTCTTTCACTAATTGTGCGCCCATGTTTTCAAATGGATCTGGAAGTTCAATATCGCGAGCGATAGTCACACCATCGTTAGTGATGGTTGGAGCACCAAATTTTTTCTCTAATACTACATTGCGGCCTTTAGGTCCTAATGTTACTTTTACTGCATTTGCTAATTGGTCAACGCCACGGCCTAATGCACGGCGTGCTTCTTCATTAAATAAAATTTCTTTTGCCATTGTATAGCCTCCTATATAGGGTTGCCCCCTTCTTTGGTCAGATTATAATACTGCTAAAATATCTTTTTCGCTGATGATTAAATGGTCAATGCCATCAATTTTGAACTCAGTACCAGCATATTTGGAGAACATAACTGTATCGCCCACTTTAACTTCTGGTGCTACACGTTCGCCATTGTCACATAATTTACCAGGACCCACAGCAATAACCGTACCTTCAGATGGACGTTCTTTTGTGGAAGATGCTAAGAAGATACCACTTTCCGTTTTTGTTTCTACTTCTAATACACGAATAATGACACGATCGCCTAATGGTTTCATTGTTATACCTCTTCTCATATACACTATAATATCGATGTTAGCACTCAAGAGTAGTGAGTGCTAATCACAAGTATTATTATAAATCATTTTAAAATTTTTGCAAGTCTTTTTTGACTTTTTGACCAAATACTTTTTCATAGTTAATATTTTACTTCATGGCTGACATAATCTTTTTATAATTTTACCATATGGGCCACCACAATTTTTTACGATTTTGCCTCATGGGCTGCGATAATCTTCTTACAAGTTTCCACGAGGCTAATGCGTTTATCCATACTGAAAGCTCGTATTTTTTCGTATGCTTTTTCCTCGGAAAATCCGTGTAACTCCATCAATATGCCCGTTGCTTTCGCCACATATTTTCGTTCTTCCAAGGAGCTCGTTAGTCCCTTCACCTGTTCTAGCAAGTCTCGTTCTTCTTGAAAGCGACCCATCGCCATCTGTAGAGTGGGACCTAAGTCCGGTTCCCGTAAAGGCTTAATCAAATAGCCGTATACCCCAGATTGAGATGCTCTCTGAATTAGATCATCTTGGCTATATGCTGTTAAGAGCACCACCGGCGCTAGTCGCTTATGACGAATTTGACGCGCCGCCTCAATGCCATCTAATTCCGGCATCTTCACGTCCATGAGCACTATATCTGGCGCTAGGTCTTGGCATAGTTGGATGGCTTCCACCCCATTAGCACCTTCCCCTACAACGGTATGGCCTTGGCTTTCTAATATATCTCGCAAGTCCATGCGAATCAGCGACTCATCATCTACTACTAAGACGCGCATACTCTTCTCCTTTATGTATCCAAATATCTACTACAGTCCCCGTTCCTTGAGATGTCCAAGCAATCGTTCCCTCTAGTTCATTCCGCACTAGGTTGTCGATAATTTGCAATCCCAATCGGCGCTGTCTGGTGCTTTCAAAATCATCTGGCAAACCACAGCCTGTGTCGCAGATGGTAATGTGTAGCATATCATCTTGTCCATCGCCCCTTACATCACGTACATCAACCTGTACATGACCTTCTGTTCTATCTTTGAAAGCATGTTTAAAGAGATTGGAAAACAGTTCATTCATCACCAAGGACACATAGCTGGCCTTATGGGATGACATAATGATATCGTCCCCTGTATAGTCCATGTCGATGCGTTGATCAGAAGAACCCAACCCTTGTCGTAACAAACGCCACAATTCTTCGATAATACTGCGCAACGCCACATAGTCTTCATCAAAGTTCGACACAATTTCATGGACCAGAGCCATACTTTCAATTCGATGGATACTGTCTTGTAAAGCTTGTTTCACATCATCGGACCCACTGCGACGGCTTTGCATGCGCAGTAATCCCGCCACGGATTGCAAATTATTTTTCACGCGATGGTGCACTTCTTTGATGACGGAGTTTTTCACCAGTAACTGTTGATCCCTCTTGCGCAGTTCCGTTTTATCTTGCAATACCAAGATACCACGCTTCCACTTCACCCCAAGGACGACGGGAATCATCACTTGTCGCAAGGCAATGTCACCATACAATTCTTCGTCGATGGTACCTACTCTATCTTCTAAGGCCTTTTTGATACGACCTACTTTCAAAGTACTACTATAAATAGACGTCCCCTGCAATCGTCGATCGATGCCCAAAATATCCCCTAGTTTTTTCGCCGCTCGGTTCGCATACAGTATGGTTCCGTCTTGTTCAAAAAAGAGAATCCCATCTAGGACAGAAATTCCTTCATACAGCTCTGGTTGCTGTAATTGTGGCACCAACATGCCTTGAAAGGTTGTCTGTGACACGATGGACATAAACTCGTCGTAGCGACTAGAATACACTTCCGACACTGGATTCGTGAAGGCACAGGCACCGATGCACTTACCCCCATTATCTACGATGGGATACACATAGGCATAGTAGGGCTCGATAGTAATACCTGTATCTGTCGGTTCCTCCCAGTCCATGAGACCTGCATAGGGTTTGCCATTACGTAACATCTGCTGCATAGGATGGTCCATAGGCACTTCGTATTTCTGCACCATTCCTGTATGGCAGCTATCGAGGGCTCCACTGAGTAAAAGGTGTCCGTCCTTAGCTTGCACTAAGAGGGACACCCCTTGTTCACTGATAGCTTTACCAAAATTTAACCGTTCGGAAAACTGTAATAGTAAAGCCTGTTGTGTTGGATATAATTCGGTTTCTTTATCTAAGGCTTCTTTCCAACTAACCATGTTGGTTTCCTTTCCACAAATTACTGCCCAATGGAATAGACGGTTTGGCATTCAATGTATAATTGCTGAATTTGCCAGCTTGTGCCATATAGTAAGCACGGCACCCAATCATGGCGGCATTGTCTGTGGCCAACATAGAACCCGCTGTGAGGTACGTCAAACCTTCCGCTTCACACATGGCTTGTAAATCTCGTTGTAATCCACTGTTCGCCGATACACCGCCGGCTAAGGCAATCTTTGTTTCTTGTAAGGTGTGGGCCGCTTCTTTCATTTTTTCTACCAATACGTCTGTAATAGCCTTCTGAAAGGACGCTGCCACATCTTCATGACAGATGGACTCCCCTTTTTGTTGCTTTCCATTGATATAGTTCAAAACCGCCGATTTTAAGCCACTAAAGCTAAAGTCGAAGTTCCCTTTTTCTAGCAAGGGCCGTGGAAAATCGATAGCATCAGGATTGCCTTGTTTCGCCAACGCATCAATATGGGGACCCCCTGGGTATGGATACCCTAAAACACGAGCAATTTTATCAAAGGCTTCCCCTGCTGCATCATCTCGTGTCTGTCCTAGCACCTGAAAACTTTCATAATCTGTCACATGGACGATCATAGTATGTCCCCCAGACACCACTAAACACAAGAAGGGCGGTTCTAACTCAGGGTGCAAGAGGAAATTCGCAAAGATGTGACCTTCCATGTGATGAACGCCTATTAAAGGGATGTCCTTAGCAAAAGATAGAGCCTTCGCCGCTGACACGCCTACCAATAGAGCCCCTACTAAACCAGGACCATAGGTGACACCAATATGGTCCATATCATCTAAGGTCAAATTAGCATCTGCCAAGGCTTGATCAATGACAGGCATAATCTGTTCAATATGATGACGAGATGCCACTTCTGGCACGACGCCGCCAAATTTTCTATGAATGGGCACTTGACTGGAAATCACATTGGAAATGACCGTTCTGCCATCTTGCAAGACCGCTGCCGATGTTTCATCACAGCTAGTTTCAATGGCTAGTGTGTAGATACTCATTCCAGTTCCTCCATTTCTTTCGTCATAATCAATCCATCTTCTAGGGGATCGGAATAAAATTGTTTGCGCAATCCCACCGCTGTAAAGCCCAATCTACGATACATGGCTTGGGCTGCAATATTAGAAACACGCACTTCTAAAAAGATATGTTTCATCCCCCGTTTGCCAAGCATTTTTGTGAGCTTTCGAGTCATCTTGGCACCATAGCCTTCACGGCGATGGCTGGGATGAATAGCAATGTTCGTAATTTGCCCTTCATCTAAGACTAGCCAAGACCCAGCATAGCCAATAATCTTGCCGCCTTCCGCTTCCGCCACAAGGTATAGCTTATCTTCCACTTCTAAATCATCGAGGAGCGCCTCTTTCGACCAAGGCGTAGAAAAACATGCTAACTCAATTTCGTAGATACCTTCAATGTCGCTACGCAAGGCTTCTCGTAATACAACCATTATCGTTCACCTGCCGCTTCACGGACTACCACCATAGGTTCCACATAGGATCCAGTAGCTAGGATGTCTTTATGTTTCTCATCCCACACCACTTCTGCCTCAGACTTGCGGATGTAGAAAGGCTCAATAGACTGCGCATCGGGTATGTTACCATTTATAAATTGTGGCAATGCCACTTGGATAACATGAGCTGCTCGCGGTCGTTGCTTCGATTCATGACCAATGACGAGTTTCATAGGATCAATACGACCTTCCTCTACGCCTAAAGCATATTCTTTTTCCAATCGCTTCAGACCATCCCCTACGATGACCACTGGTGTATCTCCAGACAGTTGTACAAGTTTCTCTAATAATTCAGGTACTTGATGTACTTCAATTGTATCTAATGCAACCATGTCCACGCCGTTCCACTCATACTGACGGCCATAGACCTGTTTCTTTTGTGCATCAATGACAGTGCATACCCGATAATTAGAATACATAAAACTTTGGGCTAACACATCGGTGGTGAGCACGCCTACTACGGGTACATTCCAAGCATACGCCAAGGCCTTCGCCGTGCCCAAGCCAATGCGCAAGCCTGTAAACGAGCCAGGTCCAATGGTTACGGCAATGCCGGTAATATCAGATTTCTTCACCTTTCCTGTGTTCAGTACCGTTTCAATGTGTGGCACCAATTGTTCAGAATGGGTAAGCCCAGCCTGCACAATGAGTTCGCTCCGTATTTCTTTGTCATTTCCCACCGCCACACTGGCAATGGCACTGCTCGTTTCGATTCCTAAAATCATAGGTTCTCTCCTATGCGTTGTAATGTTTCTTCTGAAAGTAGGTCCGTACGTACCGTAAACTGACGAGATCCATCGTCTAAGATTTCAATTTCAATCCACACCGTCGTATCCGGCAACTCATCGGTAAACTTGCTAGCCCATTCCACAAGGGACTTCGTTTCCTCTGTATATTCGTAAAAGCCGATGGTTTCTAGCTCTTCTACCAAGTCCATTCGATACAAATCGAAGTGGTACAAGTAAGAACCATCTACTTCATAGGTGTTCATCAACGCGAAAGTAGGACTTGTCACTTCTTCTGTGACCCCAAAACCTTTCGCAATCCCTTGAGAAAAATGCGTTTTCCCTGCCCCTAACGTGCCATCCAAGGCAATACAAATAGGGTTTTCATAGTCTTTCATAAATCTCCCTAGGCTGTAACCTAGAGCCAACGTTTCCTCCACGGAATGTGTTGTATATACTATTGTATTCATATCATTCCTCTATCATTCTATCTTGCATTAATCTATATGCCGTATTTCTAGCCAATCGTTGCCATGGTATAGGCGCCATCCACTATTATATTTTATCTTATAATACCGTTAAGCATTCTTTCTCATCGATATATAAATGACCATAGCTTCTATCTGCTAACTACTTAAGCCGTAGATAAGTGATTATATCCTTTAGCTTCTACTGGTATCCACTGTCCATCGCGAGCTACCAATACCTGTGCATTGCCTACTTTAACATACCCAATGATTGTGAAAGTCTCAGCCGGCAACGTCTCTGCTTTCTCCGCAGGTATAGTTCCCACTAGTTGAAAGTCTTCGCCCCCTGTCCACATAGGAAAGTACGGACTCATATGGTGACTTTCACAGTAAGCATGCACCTCTGGATGGATAGGCAATTTCGATTCATCAATGTACATGGTCACCTGCGATGCTTTGGCTATCTCGTTGAGCTCGCTAGACAAGCCATCGCTGATGTCGTTCATGGACGTAGCACCTAAGTCTCTTGCTATTATACCACATTCCACATGAGGAATGGGCCGTTGATGGACGGATTGACTCACCGGATAGTCCTCGCTACCCTCTAGCAAACTGTGGAGACCTACATAGGATAAGCCTAGATAATTGGTAATGAACACCGCATCACCATCTTGAGCACCACTGCGTAGGACAGATTGATTTGTTGGAACATCTCCAAAGACTGTGGCTGAAATCACAAAAGAGCCTTCCGTTGATACCGTGTCGCCACCGATGATATTCACATCATAGTCTGCACAGATATTACGCAAACCATTGTAAACCGCTTCTACATAGGACGTATGTCGCCCCTTAGGCACTGCAATAGAAATTACCATATGCCGTGGCGTACCACCCATCGCTGCAATGTCACTGATATTAGCTGCCCCTAGCCGATGACCTACGTCAAACGGAGATGTGGTGCTTTCACTAAAATGGATACCTTCCACCATCATGTCCGTGCTAACCAGTTGATCTACATTACGAGGCGTATCATAAACAGCGCAATCATCGCCGACGCCGACCTTTACGTACCTAGAGTCATTAATTCCATGCTGTGTCAGGTTATCTATAAGAGCAAATTCATCAAGCCTAGGCGTCATATTTTTAGATACCTTAGAATTGCTTTTTATATTATAGACTGTATCCTTATTTACATAGTCCTGTGGCATCGTATCTCTATCAACAGTAAATTCTAAGCTACTTTCTCGTAGTTTATCATCACTCTTATTGTTCCCGTTAGTGTCGTCAGTGCCGCTCATATCATTCTTGCCAGTATCGCCATGAATATGCATAGTACGATTCGATAACACATGTTCTTCATCTAACAACAAATTTTGCAAGAAACGTTCTAAATATCCCGTTGTTCTATACACACCAAGTTTCAAATTTTGATAATTGGCGCGTACCAAAGCATTTCTAAAATACCACGCATGGTCAGCGAACATATCATTCGTCACTGTAAAGCCTAAAGTTCGAAGATATTTGATGAAAAACACAGCGGTCGTTCTCGTATTTCCTTCGCCAAATACATGAATCTGCCACAATCTAGCAACAAACGTCGCCAAATGACGAATCGTCTCTGATATATCTAAGTTAGCATAGGAAAACTCTTTTTCTTGCTCGATATCATAGAGTAAAGTCGCCCCTAGTTCAGACACACTACCGTAAGTCACCGTATCACCATCGAGAATCCATTCCTTTTTTGTGATATTGTAATCTCGTATACTGCCCGCATGGGGATAGATATCTGTAAACAATTGTTTATGAATCGATAGGTACTCATTAGGTGTAAAACTGAAAGCCTTTTCTAACAACAGTTCTGAAATGCGTAGTGATACGATATCCGCCTCAGCCGTTCTATCTTCGTGATTCGGATAGGATTCATAATAATTTTCCAACAATGTATGAAGAGCCTGTAGGGACATCTGCCCTTCTATATTCTTCTTTGCTAAGTCTATTAAATATGCCGACGGCGCCAACCCATCCACAGCTTGTAAACCAATGGCTGTCTTCCAAGCTTGGGCTTTTTCATATTGACTAGATTCACCTTGACGGATATATTCCTCAAAAGGATCCTTGTGCATCGTACCACCTCGTTTCTTGTATGCAATATCATTAACTACTAATCCATTCTCACAAACTAATGAAACAAAACTATTTCAATTGAACTATAAAATCTATATATCACTTTTCTATACATGTTGTTCTTATTGTACCATACTAGCAACTAAAGGTAAGAGAAATTTGTCTAAAATTCTATGCCGATACTCCGTATATTCATCCGATGCATCCCTATATCCATCACCATCTTTACACTACTACTAATACGACTAGCATATCCTCTATTCCTTAGTATGCTCATCATATTATATAAAACAAAGGGTCCCCTATAAGAGTCCCCTTTATCATATTTACACAAATTATATATCCCTACCTCGTCATCTCCACTAGCTGTTTCACGTATTCATTGCTGGGATGGTTCTTCACTTCTTCTGCCGTCCCGTATTGTTGTATTTTTCCTTCGTGCATGACAAGGATATGTGTTCCCAGTTTAAATGCTTCGTGCATGTCATGGGTGATGAACACAATGGTACAGTCCGTTTGTTTATGAATCTGTTTCAAGTCTTCTTGCAGTTGATATCGTGTGATAGAGTCCACGGCTCCGAATGGTTCATCCATGAGCAATATCTTTGGAGAGTTAGCATAGGCTCTGGCGATGCCCACTCGCTGTTGTTGTCCCCCAGACAATTCCTTCGGATATTTCCCCTTGCTATCTAGTGGTAATCCCACCAGTGAAAGCATGCGATCCACAATGACCTCTACTGTTTCTTTCGGTGTACCATCTAGTTTTGGTACATACCCAATATTGTCTGCCACTGTCATATGCGGAAACAATCCATTTCCTTGAATAGCATAACCAATCTTTCTACGTAAAGAAATAATATCCTGATCGATGACACGAGTTCCAAAGATAGTAATGTCCCCTTCGTCTGGCACAATCAATCCATTAATCATTTTTAACAGTGTGGTCTTCCCCGACCCTGATGTGCCTACGATGCAAAGAAAGTCTCCTTCGTTAATGGTCAGGTTACAATGTCTCACTACCCATTTCCCTTGATAGGACTTTCCAATATCTTTATATTCAATAATCTGATTCATCTATTTCACCACCAATCCTTTAGATAGCAAAAATTCCTTCGCCACTTGCTTCGGATCTTGCTTGTCAATTTCTACCTTTTTATTTAACTGTGCCATGGTACTTTCATCTAAGATACCATCTAAACGATGTAGCACGTCGTCTAGCTCAGGATGTTTCTGTAAGATTTCCTCACGAACGACCATGCCCGCCATGTAGCTTGGATAAAAGTTTCGATCATCCTCTAACACCACAACCCGTGGGTCAGACAGCTGACCATCTGTAGTGAATACCGTCATAGCATCAATTTTTTTATCAAACAATGCTTGGTATTTCAATCCATTATCCATATCTACTACGTCCTTAAAATGGTAATTGTACGCATTGGCTAGCGCCTTGTATCCATCTTCACGTTCAAAGAAATCATACTCTGCTCCAAACTTTAGCTGCCCTGCATACTTCGCCAAATCAGTAAATGTTCGAATACCGTATTCCTTCGCTAAGTCTGCACGAATGCCAATGCTATAGGTATCATTAAAGCCAAACATCCCCTTCCACAAGAAGTGATACTTGTCCTTGTATTCCCCAGTTAACATGGAGAACTTATCGTTTTTGTACTCTTCCTTATGTTTCAACACGATTTGCCAAGATGTACCAGTGTACTCCGGATACATATCAAAATCGCCTCGCACCATGCCAGGATGAATATTGGAAGTGCCACCGCCTACACCGTGGGTATACTTTACTTTCAGATTCGTATCCGCCTCAATAAGAGTGCCTGCGATCTCCGCCAAGATATATCCTTCCGACGTCGGTTTCGATGCGATGTGAATGGTATCGCTTTTACTATACTGTTGCATCCCCACAGCACCAAAGATAAGAATCAACAATGCACCCACTACATAGGCTACCTTGCGATTCACTACCCTATGTATCTTGTGCTCTTCCACTAACTTACCTATGGCACTTAAGATGCCATCAACCACCAAAGCTAATCCTGCAATAAGGATACCACCAATCCAAATGAGCACTTCGTTATTCGTAGTAATCCCACGATAAATGGCAACCCCTAGACCACCAGCTCCTACAAAGGAAGCAATCCCCGCCAAAGCAATGGTCATGGTCACCATGTTCATGATAGCTGCGAAGATCACGGGAAATGCCAGTGGCAGCTGTATCTTCCACAAAATTTGTCGGTCTGTGCTCCCCATGGCACGGCTCGCCTCAATAATCTTCGGATCAATGGTGGTAATCCCCACATAAGTACTGCGCACGATCGGCAATAGCGCATAGATAGTAAGGGCAATAATGGCCGTCGTATTCCCTACGCCTGTGAAAGAAATCAGAAACCCCAACAAGGCGATAGAGGGTATGGTGTAGGCAATATTCACCACAGAGATAACAGAATTTGCCAGTTTCGGTTTCTGGGCTATGAATATGCCAATCGCTAACCCCACTATGGTAGCAATGATGACCGCCGTAAAGGTGATCCCTATATGCTCTAATAATAAATGTCCATAAAAATCAGAGTTCTTTACCAACTCTTCGAAGATAGTTTGTATCATCGAGTCCTCCCTTCCTACAATGTCATCGTAGTTATATTATCATACTGAAATACCATGAATTTATGGTAAAAATGTTGGAGGCTCTTGTGTAAGAGTCCCCCAACATACTGCTTAATCTTTTACGATCTTGTCTTTCATTTGTTTCAATGGATGTGTTAAATCAATATTACCATAAGTCGGCAAGGTTACACCTTTTACTTTCACGTAGACCTTATGGACCCCATCAAATTCCACCGCCGTATTGACGATGGCTGCGATGCGAAGTGTAGCCGTTAAGCCTGTCGCATCTTGTAAGAAGTCATCATTTAACACCACGGTCACTGTATCGTCATGTTTGGATGCCTCCACTACTTTCGTGCCCTTCGCAAAGACGGGATACTCTGCCCGACCATCTTGTTCAATCATCAAGTTTATGGCCTCTTTCACAGTCTTACGTTCTTTGTCGATCGTAATCGGTTGTGGCATAACGCCTTTTCCATCTTGGCGCGGTACATAAACCACGATTTTTGTCATTTTATCTAGCGTCTTCTTATCTTGTGACGCAGAAGATTGAGCTGTCGTTTGTTTCCCTAGATCCACTTTCAAATCTTGAGAATTACACCCCGCCAACGCAATGACACATACGCTCATGATAGCCACTAAGCCATAGCGTAATGATTGTTTCATGAATTAACCTCCAAAATATAGTTCCAAACCTTTTGCCAATTCATTGGCAAAATCTTTCTGTGTTTCTGATTCTTTTAAGTGCCCTTCTTCCTTAGGATTGGAAATAAATCCTAATTCTACCAAAATAGATGGCATCAAGGAATGGCGTAGGACGTATAAATTCCCCGGTTGAATCCCTCGGTCACCATTAAAACCGCTGTGTTCCGCAATTTGTTCTTGCACGGAAGAGGCTAGTTTTTTAGATTGATCCGAGCCATCGAAATAATAGGTGGCAATGCCTCCTACATTTGGATTCGAGAAGGAATTAATATGAATGCTGATAAACGCATCAGCTTGGTTGCCATTTGCCACATTCACACGAGCCTGCAACTCGTCCACACCGCTCGCATGCGGTCCATATACGTCCACATCGGTAGTACGGGTCAAAATGACCTTTGCTCCTTTAGCCTCTAAGATGGACTTCAAATATTCAGCGATAGGCAATGTTACTTGTTTTTCTTGTAAACCCGTTGGCCCAATGGCTCCTGGGTCGCTACCTCCGTGGCCTGGGTCCAATACGATAATCTTACCGCCAATACCGCCTGTAGTGCGATAATTAACTACTTGTGGAATCGGCTTTTCTGGTACCGTCGGCAATGCCACTGGCTGTTTCGGCGCTACTTTCGGCTCTGGCTTAGCTGGTTTCGCAGCCGGCTTGGATGCCGGTTTCTCAGCCTTGGGTGCCGGTTTTGCCTCAGCTTTTGGGGCTTCCTTAGGTGGGGTTTTCGCCTCAGCTACCTTGGCTGGTGCTTTCTCAGCCACTGGGGCTGCTGGCTTTTTACCATAATAATTATCTCGTGGGGCTACTCCTTTTTTCTGGATATCCACCACCATCCGATATGGTTTGTTATTTACGGTGTCTTTTTTTAAGGTAAATACTTTCAAATCTTCCACATCGATGGCCTTCGGTGTTTCAATTTTCACCACCGTGTCTGCTCCAGACTGTGAAAGCGTCGCACTTTTCGCAATGCCATCATCCATCACGATCGACGTGGGCACCCCTGTCAGTGTAGCATTTTGCAACACCAATGTGGTGGATGTGCCACTAGCACTAATGGATGCCGTCGCATGAACAGGACTGGACAAACTAAAGACCATTCTTACAAATGGGATGGGCGCATCATTTCTGGTGACCCAATGAAGATCTGTCACATTGGCAGCCCTTGAGGCTCCAAACAGAACTGGTAACACCAATACTAACATACCCAATAGGGTAAATAACTTACGCAAATATCTCACTCCAATCTATGTTGCACTGGATAGTTTTCCTTTAGACAGTACCTTAATTATACCACATTTACCCAGTCCATACATGAAAAATCAGTGAAAATTATAAAAAAGAAACATAAGTACATAGCAACCGCATGGTTACAGTACTTATGTTTCTTATTTACTTCATATATACAACTTATTATGCTTAGTGACGAATCCTTATCATATGATGTAGAGATGTCAAATTAACATTCCCCAACACCCTATGCATACCATCACTAATAGGCTAAGCCGCTTGTTTTTCGTTGCGGTTCATAACGTAGTACAATACAGCACCCACTACTAAACCACCAAGTCCCCAGAATACTTTTTCCAAGGAAGATTGAGTTATCAACCAAATACTAACTACAACCGCTAATACTGGAATCACTGGACCAAATGGTACACGGAATGTTCTCGCCATATCTGGGCGTTTGCTTCTGAACACAATTACTGCCAAGCAAGTAGGCAAATATTGAGCAAAACGAGATACTACGGAAATAGCCGCCAATTTTTCGAAACTACCAGTCCAAGATAATGCCACTGCAAACACAACAGTTACGATAATCGCTACATATGGAGCATCTTTTTTATTACGTTTAGACACTACTTTAGGAATCAATCCATCATCCGCCATAGCTACGCCAGAACGTGGTGCTAAGAAGGAAGAGGCTACGTTGATACCGCCGATAGAAATCAATGTACCTGCTGTAACGATAGCTTTTGCCAAAGGTCCCATGAATACGAATGCTGCATCCGCTACTGGCGTTTTAGATGTCACAAGGGAATCCCCCATGATACCGATACAGATGGCTTGAATCAAGATGTACACGATAGACACTAATGTTAATACAAGAATAATTGCTTTCGGTACATTGCGTTCAGGGTTTTCCATATCTTCTGCCGCTACCGCAATGGATTCAAATCCTGTGAAAGCATAGAAAATAATCAATGCTGCTGCACCAAAGCTAGCTTGTGTCATGTCTGGTACAGATTCCATTGGCGCGAAATTAACGCCTTTCACATAGAAAATACCTACGAGGATGAAGAAAATCAATGGCAACAATTTACCGATGGTTACCACATTGTTGATGATTTTAGAAATCTTAACACCCATGATGTTCATGATACCAAGTACAACGATGATTAATGTGGCAATCACATTTTTACCCATCTCTGTACCAGCTGGTTCCCACACCGCTCCTAGCGCTGTCGCAAACCCTACTGCCATAGCAGACCATGCAATCGTAGCAATAGCCCATTTCATAAAGCCTACTTCAAAGCCTACGAAGTTACCAAATGCTTCCTTTGCATACACATATGGACCGCCGTTCTTATTGAACATACCGCCCATTTCGGCAAAACATAAGGCAATGGACATCACGAGTAGAGCATCGAATACGATAACCCATAAACTGTTGACGCCTACCAAAGCAGCCGCTTTACCAGGAAGTAAGAAAATCCCGGTTCCAATAATTGCGTTGACCCCTAAGAGGATGATACTCATAAGGCCTAATTTGTTAGTTGACATAGTACTTCTCCTTATACTCTTGTGCTTACTCAACTAATACTATACCTATGCCATAGACTGGCAATGAGGAATACTGGTGCATACTAGGATACAACAGTCTCTTCCCTTAAAATTATAGCACCATCAGAATGCCCTTGCCAATAGACATTGTCTGTAACATATTCTACTGTCAGATTCTATCTAATTAGAACATCGCATGGGCAATGAAGTACCCTACTACACAACTAGTAAACACCCCGATAAGTCCAGGAATGATAAAGCTGTGATTAATAACGAATTTACCAATTCGTGTGGTACCAGATCGGTCAAAGCCAATACAAGCCAAATCAGATGGATACGTTGGCAATACAAAGTACGCATAACAAGCTGGTACGAAGGAAAGGACAATCAATGGACTCACCCCTACGCTAAGGCCCATTGGCACTACAATGGCCAAGGCTGCAGCTTGGGAGTTAACCAACTTAGAAATGATAAACAATACTAGCGCATAGGTCCATGGATGTTCTACAACAATGGCAGATAAAGTACCTTTAAATACTGGAATATAGGCGCCAAAGTATGTTTCTGCCATCCAGGCTACACCGTATACAGATACAACGGCAATCATACCAGATTTGAATACAGACCCACTTGTTACATCGCTGACTTTCACCTTACATACTAATAAAATTAAGGCTGCCATCACGAGCATTGCAATTTGAATTGTAGGAGTCATGGACAATGGTTTCCATGCACCTTTTGCATTCGGCACGAATGGTAACAATTGTTCTGGGAAACTGCCGAATAAAGCAATCACTAGAATCCCTAGTAAGAAAATTGTGGTAGCCCAGTACGCTGTACGAGGCAATTCTTTTACAACACTTGCCTCTTTGTTTTCTGCATAAATGTAAGCACGTTGCTCTGGATCTTGAATGCGTGCTTGAAAGTCTGGATCATTAGCCAATTCTTTACCACGGCGCATGCTCCACACACCGGCTACGATGACACCTACAAAGGTAGCTGGAATCGTAATGGACAAAATAGTCACAACGCTAGCTGGGAAGCTAACAGCACCTAACATAGCCACTACAGACACAACGGCAACGGATGCAGGAGAAGCACAAATTCCCATTTGAGAGGCTACCGATGCCACTGCCATTGGTCGCTCTGGACGGATGCCCTCTTTGATAGAAATATCATAGATGATAGGGAACATCGTATACACTACGTGTCCTGTTCCACATAAAACAGTTAAGAACCATGTTGTGATTGGCGCTAAAATAGTAATTTGTTTTGGATTACTACGAAGAAATTTTTCAGCGTATACAAGCATCACATCCAAACCTTTAGAGGCTTGCAAGAAACCAGAACAAGTCACCACTGCCATAATCGTTAGCATAACATCAATTGGTGGTTTACCAGGTACAAGACCAATTACAAATACATAAATAGCAAGACCGATACCAGATACAGCTGCCAACCCTAGGCCACCATGTCGAACGCCCACGATAAGACAAGCTAATAACAGAATAAATCCAAATAAGATAATCATGAAATTGCTCAACCCTTTCTTAATAAAAAACTATCACTTGTCGTATTTATTATACGGCAAGTGATAGTATAAAAACAGTGATAAACCGCTTCTATAGGATATATTTTACATGAAAGTTAGTTATTAATTACATTCATTTCTACTAATTCTTCACAAACTCGGTTTGCTAAATGACGATTATGGGTAATCAGCACCAGTGTCATATTGTGCTTATCTACCTCTTCTAAGATGACAGACCATAATTGCGCTTGTGTAATCGCATCTAAACTAGCAGTAATCTCGTCTGCTATCAATACTTTCGTCTGTGGTGAAAGAGCACGTAAAATAGAGATCCGTTGTAATTGACCACCAGATAATTCATTAGGCCAACGAGACAACCATTCTCTTTCGATACCCATACGATCCAATAAGGACTCTGAAATATCCCAAGCTTCATCTAAACTCTTTTTTAGTTTCCATCTAGGGTTTAAGGCTTTTTCAGGATGTTGATAAATCAATTGAATCGGATTGTATCCTTGTATCTCCCGAATATCTTGCCCATCTAAGGTGACACTACCACTTCGTTGTAGCATATACCCAGCTAAAATTTTAGCTAATGTACTTTTACCATATCCACTAGGCCCTAGTAATGCAATACGCTTACCTTGTTCAATTTGTAAAGACACATCATTCAGTACAAGTTCATCCTCATGATACCCAAAGGTGAGATTTTTAATGTCTAACATCATATCCCTCCTTTTTCATCAAAAATTGTTCAACTTCTTCTTTAGAATAGTCTCTAAACTCATTCTGTGGTAATGCATTAAATAAAGCACGTGTATACGGATGTGTTAGTAGCTCTGGACTTTGAAAGTTTCTTGCCTTTGTCACATCAATTAAGCGACCATCATAAAATACAGCTACGCGATCTGCCACATGAATGGCCAAATCTAAGTCATGGGTGATGAGCATACAGCTTTTTCCTTCATTCGCCATATCACGGAACATCTGTAAGGCTTGCACAGCATCTTTCATTTCCATACCTGGAGTTGGTTCGTCTGCTACAATAAACTGAGCATGACTAATCAATGCTGTCGATACTAGCACGCGCCGTGCCATACCGCCAGATAATTCAAAAGGATACATACGGCTCACACCTTCACGCAATGCTAATTTAGCAAATACAGCTTCTTGTGCCGCCACATTTCCTGTTAGTCCAATAACTTGTTTTCCTACTTTCATGGTCGGATCCAAATAGGTGATCGACTGTGGTACTAGAGCCATCTCTGAACCACGATAGAGTTCTTGCTGTTTCGGAGTTAAAGGTTCTCCTTTATAAAAAATCTTCCCCTCCACAGTAGAGTTATAAGGCAATAATCCCATAATAGCGTGCGCTAACAAGGTTTTTCCTGACCCGCTGGCACCGACTACGGCTAATATTTCTCCTGTGTAGACACTCAATGATATATCCTTAATCCCCTGTACATGGCGTTTTGAAAGTTTCCCTTGGTACATTTCAAAAGTGACTGCAAGGTTCTCTACCCGCAATAATTCTTCTTTCATGAGAACCTCCTATCGCTGTGAATGTGCCGGGTCGAATAACTCTTTTAAAGCTTCTCCCAATCGATCAAAGAAAAATACCACAACCATTAATGTCATACCAGGGAAAAAGGCCAACCACCATAATCCTAAAGAGATATGACGAATCGATTCAGACAATATGATACCAATAGCTGGTAAGTCTAATGGTAACCCATAGCCTAAAAAGGTAATGCCGGCTTCATGCAAGATAGCATGAGGAAACAATAACACAAGACCAATGATATATTGTGGTAAAACATGTGGCACAAAATGCTCTTTGGCAATACGGAAATAGGAATGACCATAATTACGCGCTGCCAACACATATGGTTCTTTACGAAGTTGCATGACCTCTGCCCGTATCAATCGTGTTAAGCGAGTCCAATGTGTCGCCACCACACCGATGACAACACCTTTCATTCCTCCCCCTAAGGACACAGAAATCATGAGGATTAGCAAAATATGCGGAACCCCCATACATAAATCAACAAGCCACAAGATAAAGGCATCTACTTTTCCACCAAAGGTAGCAGATAAAGTTCCTAGCACCAATGCTATACAAGAACTGACAAAAGCAGCCAATAATCCTACTTGAATACTAATCGATAGACCTTTGATACAACGATATAGCATATCTCTTCCCATATGGTCAGTACCAAATATATATTGCAAGGAAGGCTCTGCATATTTATTGCCATAATTGATTGCATAACTTTCTTCTGGCATAAGTGCCCCTGCAATGGTAATTAATACAAGGACAACAGATACAAAAGATGCTAACAGCAACATTTTTTTACGTCTTGTCCAAGAATGAACAGTCGATACTTCTATTACATCGTCATTCATATCTCATGTCCCCCTTTCCTAATTTCTGGATTCACCACTGCATACAATATATTAGCAATTAAATTGCCAACAAATACAAAGATGGCACTAAAAAATGAAATACCTAATAATAATGGAACATCTCCTCGCAAACCTGCCAATGTCACCGCACTACCTAAACCAGGATAGGAGAATACGACTTCTGTTAAAATGGCACCTCCGAATAGTTCAGCAAAAGATGCAAAATGTAATGTAATCGCTGGAATCATCACATTCCTCAACCCATGTCGTAACACACGTTGCCACAGCGTTTCCCCTCTAGCTTCTGCAAATAACATATAATTACTGCCTAAGCAATCGATCATCTTTTGTCTCGTATGTAGAGTGATAGCAGAGACACCCGTAACCGCTAAAGTTAATGCGGGTAAGACCACATGGTATAATCGCTCTGCCCATGTGACATCTGCCCCGATTTTACCAATGGGAGTGGATAAGGCAAAGGGAAACCATTGTAATTCCACTGCAAAAATAAATAGCACCACAATGCCTAACCAAAAGGTTGGTATAGATACGCACAACAAGGAAAACCCATTGATGATTTTATCAATCCATGTTCCCTCGTATACGCCACTGACGATACCAAAGAAAAACCCTACCAATCCAGCTAGTACCCATGAAAGCATCATTAACAAAAGAGTTTCTTGGAACTTCTCAGCAATGACATTAATAACAGGTTCATTGTAAAGGAAGGAAACTCCCCAATTACCTTGTAACAAGTCTGCTGCCCAAATACAGTATCGTTCTACTGGTGGCTTATCAAATTGCCAGAAAGCAGCCATAGCCGCTTTTTGCTCCTCCGTCACAGATAATCCCGAAAAATACGCATCAATTGGATCAATCGGAGAAATAACTAAGAGCAAAAAGCTAACTACGCTGACAGCAAATATCAAAAGTACCACACGAATAAGTTGTTGTCTAATAAAAGACCAAATTTGCTGATTCATATGTGATCCTTACTATACTATTTCCATTGCCATTGAGAAAGATTTGCTATAATACCCATGCCTTGTCCACGTTGATTAACGCCTACATTACCTAGGTCTAGACCATCACGAACTAAATATGGAACGGATACATTGGCAATCCATAAATATGGTACATCTTCTTTTATACCTGTTTTTCCATCCCATTGAGCCAACTTAAATTCTTTAATCGCTTCATCCCAGCTGTTAGCTGCCAATGCCGCATCAATATGAGCATCTACTGTTGGATTGCTATACATAGCTGGGTTATTAATTACGTTTTTACCAATTTGGGAACTATGGAAATACATGTAAAGAGACAATGGATTAAAGTCACTAGAAGCCCAAATTGTAGGTACATTACGAGCAATTTTACGAGCATCAGACCATGCCATAGATTCCGCAATCATATTGATGCCCAATTTTTTTGCATCCGCTGCTAGCGCTACTGCTGTATTATAACGTTGTAAATCGTTGGAACGACCGGAAATTTTAAATTCAGCTTTTACGCCATTTTTTTCACGAATTCCATCACCATCTGTGTCTTTCCATCCAGCATCTTCAAGAATTTTTTTCGCTTCTTCTACACGATTATCTGTGATATTTAATTCTGGATTAACCCATGCTAGCTCTTTGGAATACATGTATGTTGGTTCACCAAATCCATTCAATGCATTTTTGATAATTTCTGCACGATTAATACCAATATTTAAAGCTTTACGAATGGCTGGATCAGACGTAATATTATTACCTACTTTCATACCATTTTCTTCACGTTCTGGTTGTGTTGGAAGATTCAATGTAAAAGAAGCTATAGTTTGCATCGTAAATACTTTCATATTATCTACTTTTGCATTCGCATAGTCAGAGTTCAAGAATAAAACATCCACTTGACCAGATTTAGCCGCTGCTACTGCAGCATCTTCAGCAATATTTAAAACTGTCACTTTTTTTAATTTTGGTTTTTCACCATAATAATATTCATTCGGTTCCATAATTAACTGTTGCTCTTTTTGGAATGCCACTACTTTCCATGGACCAGAACCAATTGGTTGTGAACCGTAAGTTTCTTTATTATACGCATGGGCTGGTACAATCCCCAATGTAGAAGTTATTTCAAGAAATAGAGACCAAGGTTTTTTCAATGTAAATTCTACCGTATAGTCATCTTTTGCCACGACTGATTCCATGAAAGTAAGATCTACATAGCCACCTGCCTTTTGTGCTGTTTCATAAGTAAATACAATATCTTTAGCTGTTAGTGGTTGACCATCAGAGAACTTAACATCATCACGAATTTTAAATGTATAATGCAAGCCATCTGGAGATATGGTTACATCTTTCGCTAAATCCATTTCCAGTTCTTTTTTATCATTTCTTGTATATAACGCAGAGTGGAATGGATCCGCAGCCCACATACCCCATCCACTAGTAGGGTCATAACCACCATTAATCATATATTTCCCCATGGAAATAACAATTTCTCCCTTGGCTGCACGATCAGCTCTCGCCTGATCTGTATTGCCACCGCAACCAGCAATCATTAAAAATGCCATAATCGTGGTTACAAGCATAAATAATCTTTTTAACATAACGTACGCCCTTTCAAAAATAAAATATTTATACCCTAAACTTAAAACCTATATCCTCCTTTCGAATAAAACATAATGATTAAACGGATATATAATTAATCATCTTTATAAAAAATCCATAGTGCACCTATCGTATAAAAAAGATACCCTCTTCTTATATAAATTAGGTAACCACTATTGATTACAAACATCATAAAACAACTTTAGATATATTCTAAAAGACTTTATGAATTAAAACTTTCTAATATCTTATCAGTTCTTTCACCTATATGTAATTATCTTTAATCTTACAATACACGATCGTCATTCGTCAAATAACTTTCGGTTATACGTGAGAAATAAATATATTCTCAAATTAAAAGAAACATAAGTAGTATAAAAGACCATCTATAAATATATATACACGCATCCATATACTAACTTATGTTTCTTCTCTACTTGATTGACATATTACTACTTTTTCTTTCCAAAGAAAAAGGATACTACAGCAATCACGATAATTGCACCTAATACAGATGGGATTAAAGCCATCCCAGCTAAACTCGGACCCCAAGTACCAAAAATTGCTTGTCCCACAGAAGAGCCTACTAAACCTGCAATAATTCTAGCAATAATACCCATAGAGCCAGCTTTTTTAGTAATTTTACCTGCAATAAATCCGATTAATCCACCAATAATACATGCCCAAATCATCGTATCACTCCTTTACATGAAATTCCTACATTTATGTTGAAACCCATAACCGAGCAGTTTCTATAGATATTTAATATCTTAATTGCATTCTACTGCATTTCATTTGAGAAAGCAAACTTTTTTATTTGTGAGCTATTTTTTAACCTTTTTCTCTTAAATTGCAAGTCAAACCTCTTATTCTTCGTTCATCCTTCGTTTTGAAATCTCACTTGCCTCAGAAATCGTATCGGCTGTTAGAGCAATGTATCCAACATAGCCCATCCGACCAGTTCTAAATATTTTTCCTGTCTTAATTATTTTTGATGGTCTAATTCGTTGTACTTCAGTACCATATGCAACCAAGTTCGACATAGTCCTACCTCCTTTTTGAAATATCGTATAATTACTTAGAAAAATTAAATATCAATCAGACCTGTAATTGCATGGGGGATAGAACTTTTTACCAACTCATTTTGTCCTATAACCAGAAAAAGAAACATAAATAGAGCTACTTTATTGTACCTAAAATTAGGTATATCTCATGTATCTCAATTTATGTTTCTTATTATTTCATCATATTTACATTTTATATATTTTTTATATGAAAGAAACCGAACTGATTAATTACTATCCCCAAAACTTGATAAAGGCCCTAAATAGCTAGCGCTAAGAACTTTTTATATGAGTAGCCCCCACATTTGACAAAGATCCTAAAAAAACATAAGCAAGATCACCCATACCATTACAATCAAAGGTATAGGTAATCTATACTTATGTTTTATGTATCTAATTCAATTACTTTTGTACTACTTTCCTTTAAAATAGCTTTGTATATTTTCCAGCTTCCAAATATCTTTAGATTCTTTGTGTAAATAAAGCTTAAATACTACAACAGAATTTCCTTTAGCTTCTCACTCATTAGTTCTTGACGTTTCTCCATAAACTTTTTAAAGTTTGCAAGCTCCCAAGAAACATCCTTAGGAAGATACTTAGCATTTTCATTATTCTCAGGAACCTTCAGCCATTCGACCAGTGGTGTTGCATTCTTGGATTCATTCTCCCTACCTTCCAACAATTGAAGATTTGCTAATGTATTCCTTCTTCTACGCCACTCTTCTTTAGTAGCATCATCAATCACGGTTCCATCCGGCAACACTAAATCTTTAATCTTGCTTTCTTCAAATCCTGCATAGGGATGCATATGATCTTGATGGAATCCCTTCTGACTGTACTTTAGGTGCGGATACAACAAGGAAAGAATCATAAATGTTTTAGCACCAATCTCATAAGTCTCAAACATAGCATCAATCTCATCTGCTGTATAACATAAGTTTATACCACTAGTAAATCTTATATTTTTTAGATTCTCCATACTAAACGAGTCCGATGGTGCTGCTGTTAATTCATCTCTTATATAAGTAAGTGCTGAATTTGATGCTGTACTAAATATCTGCTTCAGCTGGGCAATTACAATATATTTTCTTAATTCATCTTTACTGCCCGCATCAAGCTTTCCGCCTTTATACAAATAATAAACCATTGGATAAACTGCTACATAAGATAAAATATTTTCTGAATTGAATCCGAACTCATTTAACAAGTCAACTGTATCCTTAATGGCTTTTTGTATAGCTTCCCAATTTTTTTTGATTTCTAGAACATTATCTTTTTTGAACGTTTCTACTTTTAATGCTAAGGACTTATCCAAAAGATACAAACAGGTACGTATTATAAAATCATTAGAGAAGTTGAATCCTTCGCCCTTTTCATTTATTTCAGCAAGCAACTTATCAATTTCCTCTCTTGCCTTATCCCAATGTGAAACAATAGTTGAGAATAATAAGTCACTCTTTGAAAGTACTGTTCCACCAGAATTAACTCTAACAAAAATATCCAATACACTGTCAATCGAATCTCCTTCTACTTCAAAGTAATTGATGATTTTATCCCTAACCAGTCTTTTGTACAACAAATAAATGTTATCGCTGGCAACTTTGTCGGTTTCCCACCCCTTAGAAATAATGACCTTTGTTTTTAATTCTTCTTTAGTTGAACACCTAAGAATATCTTTTACCAAATACCAAAGCTCATTGTTCTTATTCTTTGCAGCCTCTTCTTCTGTTAAAAATCCGAACTCATAAGAAATGTCCTTATCATCAGTTTTCTCACTGTGCAAATTAAAGTACAGTTGTTTCTTCGGAAATGCATCATCATTCTTCCATCTTTTTTTTGGAAGCTTTCTGCTCATACTTCCTTGCAAAGCTATGTATAGAGAAGTCAATCTCTGCTGGCCATCCAAAACTGCCGTGATGGTTCCGTCTTCACTACCACCTAGGATCGGCCATCCTGCATGCGAATTCTTATAATTTTTACGGTCATGGTAATCTTGTATAAATTCATACATTGAATACTCTTTATCGTTCACAGTCTCTTTATGAACTTTCCAAAAAAGAAAAGTTCCAATAGGATATCCACGCATAATAGAGTCCATTAATCTTGTAATTTGGGAGTCTCCCCACACGTATTTTCTTTGAATAGCAGGAAGATACATTATACCTTTCTTTATTTCCGTCATGATTGCTTCAATAGTTTTATTTTTGTATAACTCATTAGTTTCATTTTTGTCTTCCATGATTTGCCCCTCCTATTACTCTTTTTCACAAAAATTCGATACTATCAATAATTTTGTTTTTTTGTTATGGCATCATTATGTGGGCTACCTGTAATACTACTTTTGATATATCTGACATATGTATCCTCCGCAAAAAAATACATGTAGTATAAAACCAATTATTTGCCCCTCTCAACTTTTCACACAACTCGAAATGTCAACATCTTATCCAGCCCACATGTTTCAATGTCGCAAGGTGTACCACCACGCAGTGTTGCTTCCAAATGATAAAATAGCATACACCGGTTGATATGTTGAAGAAGAAAGGGAGAACGCCGCTGATAGCCATATTGCGTAAGCAAGGATCGTAGTTTGATTCTCACATACCCATTGCCCTTGCCATAGAGGATACGGATACGCACACTTTTAAAGAACAAATCTAAATCAGAATAGTCGCTTATATACTCTTCCATATTTACAGTGTGCTTGCCGTATGCAAGGTCCTTTTGTATAGCGGGAAATTCCTGGTCAAGGATGGGTTTTTCATGAAAATAATGCATCCAATAACGAATGTCCAAAATGAACTGTCGTTTATCCCTGCGATACTTGTTAGCAAAAAAGGCCTTCTCACCTTCCCATATCAAATCAATGATATGACTTTCCTCTCTACAGGTAAGCTCCATGCTACTGATGATGGCGGCAAGGTCAAGGGCTGAATATAATAGCGCCCTCACTAGCTGTCACCTTTCATACCGTTGCACTGGCGGCACAGAATTTGAAGATTTTCCACAACGCTTTTGCCACCACCGTTCATTGGAACGATGTGATCTACCTGAAAGTAAATCCGAGATTGATCCGTTTTGCCACAGCAAGCGCACTCATAAAGTCCCCGCTTGTTCCTTGACTTTTCAAAAGCCTGGTCTCTTAGTTGTTTTTCCAGCATAGGGTCAATCTTCCCTATCTCATAGAGTGGCAGATCCTCCAATGCTCGTGTACCATATTTTACATTACTTTCACGGTCTTCATACAAATCAGAAGAATGAGATAGTTTCATCAGCTCAATATCGAGTTGACGGAGAAAATATAGTTTCCTTCCAAAGAATAATTTGAGCATAGTATCATCACCAGAGTCCCAGATAGAGTCAATATATTCCGACTTTTTGCGCTGTCCCATATCTTCATCCCAGATGTGTTGTGCGATAGCGGTCACATCCAACTTGCTCCTGTCTAACTCAGCAAAGGTATAAAACTGAGGAATTGCTTCATACTGTGCATAGTATTTCAAAATATTTAATACATCCCTTGGCTCATAAGGTGGTACAAGCTCTCCGCAGAAGAAGGAGTCTCTACACTGACGTTCCATTTCCTCAAGCTCTTCGTCACGCAGATATTCTTCCGTTGCCTCAAAGCTAGCAAATAGGGATGGAAGGGAATCCATGAGCTGCTTGTACGCCTCTTGTGTACTATTGTAGACCATGACCTGATAGGCGTGATCCATACCGTTTTCCTCTAAATAAGAAAACGCATACATTCCAATCGGAATGCGCTGTTCAAAAGGTACTTTTTCTAATGCCGAAGTATCTACTGAATCATCTAATATGGAAGCAAATTCTTCTATTTTGGAAATAGCAATCATGCGAAGATCGTGCTTTGTCCGATCAGTTTTAGTATCGCGGAAATCGTTACTTCCTTCAAAGAGGCTCTCAGGATTTACCCAAGCGATATTTTCATTCCAATGGTCAATGAAAGAAACAATATAGGCACTGGATGTGCCGCCTGCTGCTGTTCCCCGCAATGCGCGGCCAACCATTTGGGTCATCAAGATAGATGACACCGTAGGTCTAGCAAGGAAAACTGTCTTTGTTTGTGGTAAATCAACACCTTCTGTAAGTATGTTCACATTGATTAAAACTTGTAGCTTTCCATCTCGATATTCCTTTAGCTTTCTCTCGTTATCTTCACGGCTGATTGTTACGCCAGTAATAGCATCTTTCACAGAGGAAACGATAAAGTCAGCTGAAACGCCTGCTTTCTTGAACAAGGCGGTCAACTGAATGGCATGGACTACATTGACCGCAAAAAGGATGGTTTGCCCATACTCGGATTGCTTCGCTGCATAAGTCTCTACAATCAGCTTATTTCGGACAGCACTATCTGCCATCTGCTGTGCAATTTCATCCGGTAAAACATCCAAATGTTGGATACTCTCCCACGCATCCACGCCAAGGAGTTCGCCGTACTCTTCATCGGTATAAAAGCTTTCAAAAATCGGCTTTGCAAGTATTTGTCGGTTAATCAATTCCTTTAAGCCGATTTGATATGTAATACCCATATCGTCATGTACAGCTTGTCCATTTCTAACACCATTGCCGTATATACGGGCTAACAACCCCTGTTCATTTTCCGCTGTCCGAAATGGTGTTGCAGTCAGTCCAATGAGCTTCAAATTAGGGACTTTCCCTTTTACATACTCAATGATTTTTCGATACGTTTTAGCCGTTGAATGATGGGCTTCATCTATGACAAGATACAGCTCGTTTTCATCTTTCAGCCAGGTGTCCAGGCGATCCATATTTCTTCCAATACTGTCTTTGCTGACAATCAAAAGATTGTCCTCGGGACGAATGTCGCTAGTACGGTCATGAATAGACGCGCCGGAAATAATGCGGAAACAAAAGGATGAAATATGCGGTATCACTTCTGTATAAGCAAACTTTTGAAATGATTCCGCTGCCTGATCCAGCAACATTTGACGGTGTCCAATCCAAAGTATCTTCTTATTCTTGTCAATGGCATTCTTCAAAAGCCACATGGATGCTGTATAGGTTTTCCCGCCGCCAGTAGGCAGTACTACCAACGTACTGTAGGACGGCTCTTGATTGATTTTGTCGAGACACCGCATAGCCTCTTTTTGGTGCTCGTATGGCAATCTTTCATTTGTCCCCTTTTTGGGAAACACATCACCGTAGGACTTAACTTCTATACAATCAGAAAGATGTTTCATTTCCTTTACCTCACTTTATGATTCTTTGTCCACCCTTACATGAGCTAATCTAATGCTTACTGCGTCGCTTCGCTCTTTGTCAGTAGCGCCACAGCTTCTGTATGATACGTCTGCGGGAACATATCCACTGGTTGGACTTTCACTAATTCATAGCCATGTTTTGTTAA
This sequence comes from uncultured Veillonella sp., assembly GCA_963518725.1. Taxonomy (GTDB): domain Bacteria; phylum Bacillota; class Negativicutes; order Veillonellales; family Veillonellaceae; genus F0422. The sequence continues at coordinate 30,027 of CAUQLO010000017.1, forward strand.
TATTTCTATATCTCGTGCCATAGATGATGGATTGCACGACACGTACACTATCCGTTCTGGCCCCATACCAACTGCCGTGTGTAGCACATCTTCTTTACAGCCTGCCCGGATAGGGTCGAATACGATAACATCTGGCTCGATGCCTTGTTTATACAAGCGTGGCATCTCCACTGCTGCATCGCCTACGATAAACTCTGCATTGTTGTATCCATTGCGAAGTGCATTTTTCTTCGCATCTTCGATGGCAGGTGCCACGATTTCAATGCCGATGACATGCTTTGCTTTGTGCGCCAAGAACAAGGAGATTGTTCCCGTTCCACAATAGGCATCGATCACCGTTTCATGGCCTTTCAAGTCCGCAAATTCCAAGGCTGTATCATATAGCACCGTGGTTTGTTCTGGATTCACTTGAAAGAAGGAATGCGGTGACAACTGAAAGGACAAATCTTTGATATAATCTGTAATCTGGTCTTTCCCATACAGTGTACGATTCGTAGGGCCTAAGATCACATTCGTTTGTTTTGGATTGTGATTCACTACGATGGATGTTACCTGTGGCAATGCCTTGACAATACGGTTCACTAACTCTCTTTCACGAGGTATGTTAGGGATGCGGCTCACAAGGATGACCATCCATTCCTCTTTACCAATACGACCAACCACATGCCTAATCACGCCTCTTTCAGTGTGCTCATCATAGGGCTCAATGCCTAGTTCGTTCATCACCTCGTAGCAAACATTGCGAATCTCATCATTCCCCGCATCTTGGATCGGACAATGCTCGTGATTGATAATGCTATGAGAACCTTTTTGGTAAAAGCCCATACGGATGTTGCCGATTGTGCCACCTACGGGCATTTGCATTTTATTACGATACCGCCAAGGCTCCTCTGGACCTATGCAAGGTAAGACCAAATTAGGGTCACATTTAGCGATACGTTCGATAACTGCTTTCACAGATTCCGTTTTGAGTCGCAATTGTTCTGTATAAGACGCATGTTGTAATTGGCAGCCCCCACAATTGCCATATACTTCGCATTGTGAGTCCACTCGCTCAGCGGAAGACGTGATAATCTCTACAATATCCCCCACAGCATAATTTTTTTTGACTAAGGTAATCTTCACTTGCACCGTTTCATTTGGTAACGCATAAGGTACAAATACGGTAAAGCCTTCGTATCTGCCTACCCCTTCGCCACTACTGCCAGTGCCGTGAATCTCTATGGTATATGTCATTCCAACGCACACCGGTGCTTTCTGTTGTTTCTTCTTTTCACTCATCTATATATCCTTATACACAATGTAATCGTTTGTATCAATGTATTTTCTTTTATTATATCATCTTTTATGCATTCCTAACACGACTCCTAACATCATTACTAGTGAAAGCAGCTCATTTTGTTCTATCTCATTTTTTTAAAAACTTTAACATTCAATGAGCCCAGTTTTTAACTAGGCTCATTGCCATTAAAACCAACTCATTTTGTCCTATAACCTGCTCTTCTCAAAAAAGAAAAAGCACATAGCCTCCATCATGGAGACTATATGCCTATGTATTACACTTCTTGTTCTGAACTAGAACGCCTTATGTTCTAGTGCCTTGAGCTGTTACTTTCACCAATACCAGTTTATTTCACCAATCGATTGCGAATGATAGCAGCTGCTAATACCAATACAACACAAGCGATGTGGAATGGCAAGCTGTATGGTTCGATGTATGGTGTTGCCAATGGATCATGTTGAATCATACTTGCAGACACCCAACCTAAGATACCGCCACCTACGTATAGGATAACTGGAAATTTATCGATCAGTTTGACGAAGATCGTACTGCCCCAAACAATGATTGGCACTGTGACAAGCATGCCAGCTACAACGAGACCGAAATGGCCTTCTGCTGCTGCCACAACGCCTAGTACATTATCAATGCCCATCACACCATCAGCAATGATGATAGTAGCAATAGCGCCCCAGATATTATCCTTTGCTTCAATATTGTGTTCATTATCGCCGTCTTTTAATAAGGAGTAGCCAATCCATAGCAACATAATACCACCAACAATACGCAATGCTGGAATATTGTCTAAAGCTTCAATGAATAAAATCGCCATAATTAAACGCAAACCGATGGCTCCCGCAGTGCCCCAGAAAATAGCACGCTTACGCAAGTTCTCCGGCAAGTTTTTTGCCGCCATGCCGATGACAATGGCATTGTCCCCTGCTAATAATATATCAATAATAATAATTTGTAGAATTGCTAATAACCCTTGTGTTGATGTAATGTCCACCATTTCCTCCTATAGTAACTACTTAGAACTAATATATTATAGCACAGCTAGAGCGCTTACGGTAGAGTGCAAAGCAAAAAACAAAGGATAGTTGATCCACTCCGAATCAACTATCCTTATATAATATCATACGCTAACTCACATTAGCCTCATAGTATGTAGTACCCTGTCATAACAGGTTTGCAATTAGATGTTCTTTCTGTTCTACAACAAATCAATGACTTCTCTAATTTAAAATATATACTTTCACAGTGCGACGTCCAAATTGAATAGCCTCGTCGTAACTGTCCATCGCTAAGTCGATACGATATCCTTCAATATCTCCACCCGTATCATCTGCTACAGCGTATCCATAGCCTTCTACATAGACCTCTGTTCCCAGTGGAATGACATTCGGATCTACGGACACATACCCACGGCGGAGCGCATTACCTCTAGCGGTATAAGAGCCTGATTCATAGCTAGAATAGGCACTGGCTTCCATGTTCAATGTCTTTTTATAGCTCGTTGGTTTCCCTCGTTTAGTGGCTAATTTTGACCATGTTTTTGCATCAACCGTTCCTGTCACTGGTAACCCATGATGTTGTTGGAAACGTTGTAATGCTTCTTTTGTGCCATTCCCAAATACGCCATCAACGGCACCTGGGGAAAATCCACTATCTATTAGTTTAAGTTGTACTTCTTCTATTTGACGGCCACGATCACCAAATCGCACCTTCACGTTACGGGTGTCTTGAGAGGCTTGTTGCTTCTCAAATTTGTTTTGATTCTCTAGTAAAGCGCGCATTGTTTCCTTGCCCACTCTACCATCTGGAGTTAACCCGTGTTCTTTCTGAA
>CAUQLO010000018.1:0-29827 GCA_963518725.1 uncultured Veillonella sp.
GGACATAAGAGTCCAGATACAGACTCTATTTGCTCTGCTATTTCTTATGCAAACTTAAAAAATCAAATGGGCATCGGAGCACAACCAATTTGTGCAGGTCAAGCTAACAAAGAAACATCCTTTGCATTACAATACTTTGGATTTGAACATCCTGAAATCGTAACTTCTTTTGCAGTGACTGTAGAAGATGTTGTGGAAACCATTCCTGCTGTGGATGCTAAGGCAACGTTGCAAGATGTGTTAGCATGGCGTAAACAATACGAGATGAACCGTATTCCAGTGGTAGAAAATGGCACATCTTATGTAGGTACGATTACGGCACAACGTTTGATCGATGCCTTGGAAGCTGCTATTGGTGGTCATGCAAGTGTGACAGCAGGTGAGATTTGCACAAAAACTTCCTGCCAGGTAATCAGTAAAGAAACAAAACTTCGTGATTTCAAAGCTAACTCTCATATCGGTGGATATCCTGTGGTAGACAATGGTACGTACCTAGGGATTATTCGATCCAATGTAGAAGCGCCAAAACAAAAAACAAAAGTGGTTCTTGTAGACCACAATGAAAAAGTACAAATTATCGATGATATTGAAGAAGCAGAATTAATCGAAAATATCGATCATCATCGTATTGGCGGTTTAGTGACAGATAACCCAATTTTCATTCATTATGAAACAGTGGGTTGTACGTGTACAATTCTTGCTAATTTATACTGGCAATACGGTCAAGATATTCCTAAAAACATCGCTGGCTTAATGTTGTCTGCTATCATTTCCGATACAGTATTGTTCCGTTCTCCTACTTGCACTGAAAAAGATAAAGAAACGGCAAGAAAATTAGCTGACATCGCTGGTGTAAATTTAGAAGAATATGGCATGGAATTGTTGAAAGCTGGTTCTGACGTATCCGATTATTCTGATGAAAAAATTGTGCGCACAGATTTGAAAGAATTTGAAGCAAATGGCAAAATCATCAGTATTGGACAAATCCAAGTGATGGATACTACAGATATTTTAGGTCGTAAAGGCTGCTTGTTAAAAGCTATGGAAGAATTGCGCAGTGCTAATAATTACAGTGCATCTTACTTGATGATTACGAATATCTTAACAGAAGCAACAAACTTAATTTTTGTTGGCGATGCGAATGATGTAGTGGCAGTTGCATTCAATGCACAACCTGTGGACAATGAAGTATATTTAGAACATACATTATCCCGTAAAAAACAAGTAGTACCACCAATCGTGGGTGCTATGAAAGGCTAATTTATCATAGGGGTGCGTTGGAGTACGGTAACTCGACGCACCCTTGTTATATGCAAGAGAGGTATTATGATATTTGACGGTTTAAATACAGAACAACAAGAGGCGGTATATGCGACAGAGGGGCCTCTTCTTATATTGGCTGGTGCTGGCTCAGGAAAAACTAGAGTGTTAACATATCGTATCGCCTATTTGTTGACACAAGGGGTGAGCCCTTATGAAATTTTAGCCATCACTTTCACCAATAAAGCGGCGAAAGAAATGAAAGAGCGTGTGGAAGGCTTGGTAGGAGAGACTGCGCATCGCATTTGGCTCAGTACATTCCATTCCTTTTGCGCTAAATTCTTACGATTTGAATTAGATACATTTATGGGGTATAGCAAAAACTTTTCTATCTATGATTCCAGTGATTCTCAAGCGGTGATTAAGCAAGCTATTAAAGCCTTGAATTTAGATGATAAGTACTATCCTGTAGGGGCTATGCAAGCACAGATTAGTGATGCGAAAAATAAACTGCAATTAGCGAAGGATTTTCGCAAACGGGCAGGCGATTTTTATACTCAACAAGTGTCTAAAGTTTACGATTATTATGAAGCTGAATTGCGGAAAAATAATGCCTTAGATTTTGACGATCTATTACTTGTGGCAGTGAAATTATTGCAAGAAAATCCAACTGTATTAGAGAAGTATAGTCAGCGATTCCGCTACATTATGATTGATGAATATCAAGATACAAACCATGCACAATATACATTGGCATCTTTACTAACATCAAAATGGAATAATTTATGTGTCGTAGGTGATGTGGACCAAAGTATTTATGCTTGGCGTGGAGCAGATATTCAAAATATTTTAGACTTCGAAAAAGATTATCCTAATGCTAAGATGATCAAATTGGAACAAAATTATCGCTCTACTAAAACGATTTTGGAGGCTGCCAATGCAGTGATTGACTACAATGAAGGTCGCCCAGAAAAAGTATTGTGGACAGATAAGGAAGAGGGACCTAAAATTCGCCATTTTGAAGCCCAATCGGAACAAGAAGAAGGGGCTTTCATCGGAGATACTATAAAAAAACAAAAAGAGATTCACAATCGCAACTATGGGGATATAGCTATTTTATATCGGACGAATGCTCAATCTCGCGTGCTAGAAGAATCGATGATTAAGCGGGGGATTCCCTACACTATGGTGGGTGGCACGAAGTTCTATGATCGAAAAGAGATTAAAGATATCCTCGCCTATTTGCGCATTTTGATGAATCCTTTTGACGATATTTGTTTACAGCGCATTATCAATGTGCCGAAACGAAGTATTGGTTTGACTACGGTAGGAAAACTACAGGACTTCGCAAGGGACACGAATACATCTTTATTTATGACCTTAAGCCAACTAGAGCAGATTCCAACCATTAAGGGGAAAACAAGGGAAAAATTAGAAGATTTTATGGCTCTTATTTTCACCTTGGTCAACGAGGCGACGGAACTTTCAGTACAAGGCATCATTGAAGCAGTTCTAGATAGAACGGGATATGTGGTGGAATTGGAAATGAGTACGGACCCGCAAGACCAAGCTCGGTTGGAAAATATCGGTGAGTTAGTGTCTGTAGCGAAAGAGTTTACAGATGCGAATCCAGAGGGAACATTGCAAGATTTCTTAGAACAAGTTGCTCTAGTGAATGATGTAGATTCCTTCGAACAAGAGGAATCGAAAGTCACTTTGATGACCTTGCATGCGGCGAAAGGTCTGGAATTTCCAGTGGTATTCTTGGCGGGCCTAGAAGAAGGGTTATTCCCACATAGTCGGACCTTGATGAATCCAGAAGAAGTGGAAGAAGAACGGCGCATAGCCTATGTAGGGATTACACGAGCTGAAGAGGAGCTCTATGTGTCCAATGCAGCGACACGCACCGTATTTGGTAAAACCACAAGTTATCTACCATCTCGATTCTTGAAAGAAATCCCAAGTGAATTGATTGAAGAATTACGTCCGAAACGCACTGTGAAAGAAGAATTACAGCGACATGTACCATTCCATCAATCGGTAGCGAATCGTACTGTAAATAAGCCGATTATCCGCAACCTACAGGTGGTCGATTGGGCTGTAGGAGATACGGCTATCCACTCGAAATGGGGCGAAGGTACTGTATTGGAAGTCATTGGTGAAGGTGCTAATGTGAAATTAAAAATTGAGTTCCCTACACAAGGGTTACGTCAAATTATGGCTAAATTTGCACCGATACAAAAGAAGTAAGGAAATCATACTATGAGTATTCAAGAAGAAATTCAACAATTACAAAAAGAATTGGCTCATCATGCCTATTTATACTATGTGAAAGATGCGCCCATTATTTCTGATTATGACTATGACGTGATGTATCACAAGTTAGTAGACTTAGAAACGGCGCACCCTGAATATATTGTGCCTACCTCTCCTACACAACGTGTAGGGGCCAAAGTGGAAGGCAGCTTTGAAAAAGTAGTGCATGGACAGCGTATGCTCAGCCTAGGCAATGTCTTTAATGATGCCGAAGTGGAGCAATTTGGCGCACGTTGTGAAAAAGAATTGGGTCACAAGCCACATTATGTGGTGGAGTTAAAGATTGATGGGTTGGCAGTGAACCTGCATTATGAAAAAGGTCTCTTTGTGCGAGCTGTCACACGTGGTGATGGTCGTGTAGGGGAAGATGTAACAGCCAATGTAAAAACGATACAGTCTATTCCATTGGTCATTGATAATGCACCTCCTTTCATTGAAATCCGTGGTGAAGCCTATATGCCACATAAGGAATTTACACGGATTAATGCAGAACGAGAGGAGGCTGGCTTACAAACTTTTGTAAATCCACGTAATGCGGCAGCTGGTTCCTTGCGCCAACAAGATCCAGCCATTACGGCGAGCCGTAATTTAGACTTTTTCGCCTATGCGATTGGGTCATCAGAAGGATCCAATGTACATACACAACAGGAATTATTAGAGCAACTGGAAGCTTTCAAATTTCATGTCAATCCCCACTATAAAGTGTGTCAATCCATAGCAGAGGTTGTGGAGCATATTCACTATTGGGATACAGAACGTCACAACTTACCGTATGATACAGATGGTATGGTGATAAAAGTAAATGATTTTGAAGACCAAGAGACATTGGGGACCACAGCGAAGGATCCGAAATGGGCGACGGCTTTCAAATATCCACCAGAAGAAGTGGAGACCATCGTCAAAGATATTACAATCAACGTAGGGCGCACAGGGGTGTTGACGCCGACTGCAGAATTGGAATCTGTCTTTGTATCTGGCACGAATGTATCACGGGCCACTTTACATAATGAAGATTTCATTAAAGAAAAGGACATCCGTATCGGTGATACAGTGCGCATTCATAAGGCCGCGGAAATCATTCCAGAAGTTATTTCTGTAGTGGTGGATAAGCGACAAGCCGATTCGGTGCCCTATGAGATGCCGAGCACTTGCCCTGTATGCCAATCGTCCACGGTGCGCCGTGAAGGAGAAGTGGCCATCTATTGCAGTAATGAACATTGCCCTGCTGTGGAAAAGGAAGGCATTATTCATTTTGCCTCCCGTGATGCGATGAATATTGATGGATTGGGTCCAAGTATCGTAGAGGCATTGGTCACTAATCACCGCATCGAAACTGTGGTGGACTTATACCATTTACAAGAGGAAGATATCACATCCTTAGAACGAATGGGGAAAAAATCTGCCCAAAATCTATTAAAAGCTATTGAGGATTCTAAACATCGAGGTTTAGGTCGTGTCTTATTTGGCTTAGGCATTCGTCTTATCGGAGCAAAAGCGGGCCAGACCATTGCAAAATACTTTACTTCCATCGATAGTTTGATGAATGCCACTATGGATGAGTTGACAAGTATCGATGAAATTGGACCTACTATGGCGAAAAGCTTGGTGGAATATTTCGGGGATGAACGAAATCGACAAATAGTAGAAGGATTGCGTAGTGCTGGTGTACAATTAGAAGAGGAAGTACAGGAAGCTGCAGGCAATGAACTAGAAGGTCAGATTATCGTATTGACCGGTAAGCTTTCTGCCATGGGTCGTACAGAGGCAGGTGCCATCCTAGAAGCACATGGGGCCAAGGTAACTGGATCTGTGAGCAAAAAAACGACATTAGTTATCGCCGGTGAAGATGCTGGTAGCAAATTGACGAAGGCAGAGCAATTGGGTATCCCAGTTATGGATGAGCAAGGTTTATTGGATTTAATCAAGGATTTCTAGGCCTATCTATTGATAATGAGGTGGTATTTCCTCTATAATAAAAAGATAAGCTTAGAAAGGTTGCAGATATGGAATATAAGACATTATTGGAATACTTCCAAGACCATACAAAGGCTCATCCCTTTGAGGTTTTGCATCATGTGACACTGCGCAATGTGTCGCCTGGTCATGTGGAATTGGACTTTCGCAGTGAAGAACAGTTGCATAGCAATCCGCGAGGTGATGTGTATGGTGGGGTACATCTGAGTTTGTCAGATTATCTTATGGGATTGGCTTGTATTACATTAGGAAAACAAGTGACAACGGCGCAAATCAATGGCAATTTTGTGAAAGCATTGCCAAAGAATGCAAGGATTCGAGGCGTGTCCAATGTGGAGCACAACGGACAGACGACGATGGTTACGTCCTGTCGCCTATATAATGATATGGGAGAGCTTGTGTTTATGGGAAGTGGAACTTTCATGGTACTAGGTAGTATGGAATTGCCTGCATTACCATGGTCGTTGTTAGATGAAGAATAGTTGGAGGATAGGAATCAATGAAAGAACAATTGCAAGCATTGCAAGAAAAGGCAATTGCCCAAATTCAAGGGACCGCGAACTTGCAGGAATTACAAGACATTCGCGTTACCTATTTAGGTAAAAAAGGGGAAGTTACATCGTTATTAAAGGGATTGGGCAAACTGTCTCCTGAAGAACGTCCTGCTATGGGTGCTTTGGTGAATACCGTTCGTGTAGCTTTGGAAGAAGCCTTAGACGGCGTACAACAACAAATGGAAGCTGCTGTATTGGCGGCTAAATTAGAACAAGAGACCATCGATATTACATTGCCAGGTCGTCCTGTTCGCAAAGGCCATTTACATCCATTGACACAAATCAATGAAGAAATTGAACAATTCTTTGTGTCTATGGGCTATGCCGTAGAAGAAGGTCCTGAAATTGAATCGGACTACTTTAACTTTGAATGCTTGAATTTGGCAGCTGACCATCCAGCTCGTGATATGCAAGATTCTTTCTATATTACTGATTCTGTATTACTTCGGACCCATACGTCTCCTGTACAAGCTAGAACATTGCAAGGCAGTGAAAAAAATGCACCGATCCGCATGATTGCGCCAGGTAAAGTATATCGTTGGGACTATGATGCTACCCATTCTCCAGTATTCCATCAAGTGGAAGGCCTTGTGATCGACAAGAACATTACCTTCTCTGATTTGAAAGGGACATTGGAATTGTTCTTGAAACACATGTTTGGTGAAGACACAGCCGTGCGTTTCCGTACAAGTTTCTTCCCTTTCACAGAACCAAGTGCAGAAGTAGATATTTCTTGTTGTATGTGCCATGGTGAAGGTTGCCGTGTATGTTCCCATACAGGTTGGTTAGAAATTCTCGGCTGCGGTATGGTACATCCAAACGTGTTGAAATTGAATGGTTACGATCCAAATGAAGTGCAAGGCTTTGCCTTCGGTATGGGTGTAGAACGTATTGCAATGTTGAAATATGGTATTAATGATTTACGTTTATTCTACGAAAATGATAAACGTTTCTTAACGCAATTCTAGGAGGTTATCGTGAAAGCTAGTTTACAATGGATGAAAGACTATGTATCTGTGAATATTGGCGAGAACCCTCAAGAATTTGCAGATGCTTTGACACAAGCAGGGATTCCAGTAGAAGAAGTGATCCACTGCGATACAGGTATTAAGAAAATCTACACAGGTAAAATTGTAGAGATTACAAAACATCCTGATGCTGATAAATTGCAAGTGTGCCAAGTAGAATGCTTAACAGAAGAAGGGGAACCAGTTACGAAACAAATCGTTACAGCTGCAACGAATGTGGCAGTAGGACAAATTGTACCAGTGGCGTACCATAAATCTCGGTTAGCCGATGGCACAGAAATTAAAAAAGGTAAACTTCGTGGTGAAGTATCGGAAGGCATGTTCTGCTCCGTGGCTGAGTTCGGTTTATCTACCGATGTAGTATTACCGGAAGAAGCGACAGGTATCTATATCTTCCCTGAAGGTACAGCTATCGGACAAGATGTAAAAGAAGTGCTAGGACTGACTGACGTAGTGTACGAATTTGAATTGACTCCAAACCGTGCAGATTGTTTCTCCATGGTGGGTCTAAGCCGAGAATTTGCCGTATTGGGTAAATCAGAAGCTACTTTCCCAGAGGTAGTAGTACCAGAAGAGGGAGCATCTATTGAAGGCCGTTTGAACATCTCCATCGAAGACACAGAGCTATGCTCTCGTTTCATGGGACGTTTGATTGAAAATGTAACAGTTCAAAAATCCCCGTTGTGGTTACAAAATCGTTTACGCAATTGTGGGATTCGTCCTATTAACAATGTGGTGGACGTAACAAACTATGTGATGTTGGAATTGGGTCAACCAATGCATGCGTACGATTATAACCATCTTCATGGACATAGTTTAGTGGCTCGCAAAGCCACAGAAGGTGAAGTAATTCAAACCTTAGATAGCAATGATCGTACATTAACAGATACTATGCTTGTTATTGCTGATGCTACTCGTCCTGTGGGAGTTGCTGGTGTCATGGGTGGTGCTGATAGCGAAGTGTCCAATGAAACAATAACAGTAGTATTAGAAGCTGCTGTATTCAATGGTGCCTCCATTCGCCGTACGTCTCGTGCATTAGGGTTACGCTCCGAAGCCTCTGGTCGTTTTGAGCGCGGTGTGAATAGTGAAATGACTCCGTTAGCATTAGATAGAGCTGCGCAATTGTTATTGGAAATCACACCAGGTGCTACAGTAGCAAAAGGCGTTATCGACGTGTACGCAACACCGAAAGAAGTGCGCACAGTGTCTTTCACAAGCGCAGCTGTCAATGCGTACTTAGGAACTGCTATCGATGAAGCAGAAATGATTGGTATTTTACGTACTTTATCTTTCACAGTGGAACAAGAAGGTGATGTATTAGTCGCTACGATTCCATCTTGGCGTGATGATGTAACAGGCATGCCAGATATTGCGGAAGAAGTAGCACGTATTCATAATTATGATGAAATTCAACCAACTACGCCATTGGCACGTATCCAAACTGGTACTGTGTCTCCAATGCATGCTTTGGTACATGATGTAAAACATAGTTTAGCAGCTGCTGGATTAGATGAAATTATTACTTTCAGTTTCATGCATAAAGATAGTTTACAAGATTTGTTGATTCCAGATACAGATAGCAGACATCAAGCGATTCCTATTCTGAACCCTATTTCAGAGGAGTTCCCAGTGATGCGTACTACATTGGTGCCTAGCGTGTTGGAAACTGTAAAACGCAATGTAGCGCAAAAGAACCTTGATTTGGCATTGTTCGAAGTAGCAGCTGTGTATGAACCAAAGGCATTGCCACTTACTGAATTGCCGAAAGAACGCATGATGGCAGCTGGTGTGATCCTTGGTAAATGGGACCGCCAAGAATGGAATGTGCCGGCTAGAAACGTAGATTTCTATGATCTAAAAGGCATCATGGAAGCTGTTTTGACTAGTTTAGGTATTGAAAATTATAGTATCACTCGCAGTAACGAATACTACTTACATCCAGGTGTAAGTGCAAGTATTACTGTAGATGGTGTTGAAATTGTTCGCTTTGGTGAATTACATCCACAGGTAGCAAGCCACTACGATGTAAATGGAAAAGCGTACTTGTTTGAAATGGACTTAGAAGCTATGTTAGCAGTGAATAGAAAAGGTATTTCTTTCACAGGTATCTCTAAATTCCCGGGTACAAGCCGTGATTTAGCGATTGTGGCACCAAACACAGTACAAGCGGGCGATATCTTGGCAGTAATGCAAGCAGAGGGCGGCGAATATTTGGAAACTGTTCGTATTTTCGACGTGTACGAAGGGGAACATATTCAAGAAGGCTATCGCAGCTTGGCCTACACTTTGTCATTCCGTTCGCATGAAGGAACATTAGTGGATGCAGATATTGAAGATCGTATCCAAGCGATTTTAGAAACATTAGCTGACAAAGGCTGTACATTACGATAATACGTAAATCCTACGGGATGTTAGAATCGGTCATCTCTCTCAGGGGGTGACCGATTTAATATGAGGAGTTATGATGGAATTATTAGCCCCAGCAGGGACAATGGAAAATTTCATGGCCGCCCTTGAAGCAGGGGCTGATGCCATTTATTTAGGAGGCAAGGTCTTTAACGCTCGCTCTCATGCAGGCAATTTTGACTATGATGAGCTGCGAGAAGCCTTGCGCCTAGCACATATATTGCAAGTGGGCATCTATGTTACGGTGAATATTCTCGTTGGTGACCGTGAAAGTAAAGCTTTGGCGGAACATCTGCGTGAATTAGAGCGCATCGGTGTAGACGGTATTATTGTGCAAGATCTAGGTGTGGCTAGGATGGCACGGCAAGTGGCACCGACCCTAGAGTTACATGGTAGTACACAAATGACTGCCACCAACCTGGAGACTGTACAATTTCTAGAACGCTTAGGATTTACACGAGTGGTTCTATCTAGGGAACTAAACCTAGATGAGATCCGCCATATTTGTGAACATGCAAAGGCGGAAATTGAGGTCTTTATTCATGGTGCTCTTTGCATTTCTTATTCTGGACAATGTTTGATGAGTAGCTTTATTGGTGGTCGCAGTGGGAACCGAGGTTCCTGTGCGCAACCTTGTCGATTGCCGTACCAACTTGTTACTGTAGATGGTGAGCAGATTACCCATGATAAAGAGACCTATATTATGAGCCCTAAGGACTTGAATTACAGTGCGTACATGAAAGAACTCATGGAAGCTGGTGTGGCATCTTTTAAAGTAGAAGGTCGCATGAAAAAGGTGTCCTATGTGCATGAAGTGATCGGTACCTATCGGACTATCATCGATAGATCTGGACAAGCCACAGAGGCAGATTTTGCTCGCTTAGAAGAAGGATTCAATCGTGGTTTTTCTACAGCCTATTTAGAAAATAATGGGTCTAAATCCATGATGACCATCAGTGCCCCTAATCATTTAGGAAAATACTTAGGGGAAGGAAATGTCAAAGGACGTACCTTATCCTTACGCACTGAGGAGGCTGTGGCGGAAGGTGATTTGCTGAAAGTTATTGCCCATACGGGAGATGTGCACTATATTACGGTGACAGCAGACATAACTTGCGACCGAGATGTATATAGGATTCCACTTACGGAAACCATCAGTTCAGGTAAAGTCTATCGTGCTAGCCAAGGGGGCTACACCAAACAACGGGGATTAAAAGATTTTACCCGTAAATACAAGTCCTATATGTTCTTGCATGGTGAAGAAGGTTCTACTGTGTCATTGACAATGATGTTAGAGTCTGGTCAAACGGTTACAGTTCACGATGAGTATGTATTGCAAATTGCTAATAACAAACCTACGTCTGCGGAGAAGATTACGGAACAACTAGGTCGTTTAGGAAATACCTTATTTGAGTTAGACCATGTAACGGTCCCAGAGGGTCCTTTCATGTGGCCTAGTAGTGTCTTAAATAGTCTTCGTAGAAGTGCCGTAGAGGATATGGAAACACTACTTATCGGTCAATACGTAGATTCTTGGGAAGCTCGTAAAAGGAATTTGCCGAATGGCATGGAATTACTAGGCGACATGACTAAATCTGTAGGGCAGGTGTTAGGCTTTACACAGAGTCACACACTCGATTCGAATACGAAACAATTAGAAATCCTACTGGATTCTGTAGAAGGCGTTCAGCAGGCAGTCAAGACACCAGTAGACCGCATTGTTTTTGGAGATCCATTATATAGGATCCCTGTGGCACAGACGGTCTATGAGGAGATAGTACAGCTTTGCCAAGATGCTAAAAAAGAGATTATCTTTAGCACTCCAAGGGTAATTAAGGATAATGAAAGTACAGCTTTCAGAGAGATGCTTACCCAAATGGTGCAAGCGAAACCTGATGGGATTCGAGTACATTTCTTGGGTGCTTTAGAAGTATTACATCAACTAGGGTACACGGGGGTTGTGGAAGGTGATACAGGATTACAAACGTTCAACTCCCACTCCTTAAGTATCTTGAAAGATTTGGGGTTTAGTACTACCAATGTGTCTTTAGAAGCTACATTACATCAAATGAATACGATGGCCAATAAAAAAATTATGCCTATTGGAGCCATTGTACAAGGTCGAGTGGAGCTGATGATTTCAGAATATTGCCCTATCAGTAGCTTTGCGGGGACCGGCTATAAACGGGGCTGTCCGTTAGTGTGTACGAAACGAGACTATGCCTTACAGGACAGAAAAGGGGAATTATTCCCTATCTATACGGATCCGTTCTGTCGCTCGCATATCATGAACAGCCGTGAGTTAGATATGAAAAGCTATATAGAAGACTTACGTCGGTCCGGATTACAGCGCTTGGTGGTTGATGGGAGACAGCGCAGTCCTAAATGGATTGCTAAGGAGTTGACTATGTACCATCAATTGTTAGAGGGGACTGTGAAAGCGCCGAGTAAAGAAGGGGCGAGTCATATCACACGGGGACACTTTTTTAAAGGAATTTTAGGTGAATCATAATGAATAGTGAACAAGTCTTAGACTTTCAACATATACGGCAAAAGCTAGCAGATGTGTGTTCCTCTGCCATTGCTAAAGAATATGCACTAAATTTGCAACCTATGCACAACCGTCAAAAAATTGAAGATGCTCTCGATGAAACGGTGGAAGCTATGCGTTCCTTGGAGCAAGAGGTGGAGCAACCCATCAGTGGCACGAAAGATATTCGTACCACTTGTTCCAAGAGTCGCAAAGAAATTATTTTGACTCGTGAAGAGCTATGGGATTTACACACCACAATTTTGGCATACAATCGAATGTATCGTTTTTTCAAGGAAAAGTATTTGCTCTATCCATTGCTATCCTTGTGGGTACAGGACTTACCAAGTCATGACAAGCTGACAAAACGCTTTGAACGGACCTTTGATGCGTATGGTGTATTGCTAGATAGTGCTACACCAAAGCTACAACAGTTACGTATGACTATGAGTCGTACTAAGAATGCCATCAAAAATGATTTGCAACGGATTTTACAGGATAAGGACAATCAAAAATACTTCCAAGAAGCTATCGTTACCATGCGTAATAATCGATACGTCATTCCTGTAAAACAAGAATACCGAGGAGCATTTCCTGGTCTTATTCATGACAGATCTGCTACGGGAGCTACATTATACATCGAGCCTATGCGCCTAGTAGACTTGAATAATGAATTACAAGAAGCGACACTAGCAGAGGAACAGGAAGTACTGCGCATTTATAAGGAATTAACAGAGCTGGTACGGGCGCATGCAGATACATTGCTAGATGCATGTAAACGAGTATCTCACGTAGAATTTGTCTATGGTAAGGCGGAACTCGCCATTCAGATGAAAGCTGTGCGAGCTACCATCAGTCAAGGTCGAGAAGTGAACTTACTACAAGCTCGTCATCCGATGTTGGCACCTAATGTGGTCGTGCCTACTACCATTACATTGGGGACGAAGTATCGTATTTTGCTCATCACAGGTTCCAATACAGGCGGTAAAACGGTGTCTTTAAAAACTTTGGGATTATTGGCATTGATGAACCAAAGTGGCTTGTGTATCCCAGCAGACAGCGGGTCTACCTTACCCATCTTTCACCATATCTATGCAGATATTGGAGATGAACAAAGCATTGAAGCTAGTTTGAGTACATTCTCGGCTCATATGACACAGGTCATTCGGATTCTAAAAAAGGTGGGCCCTAATGATTTGGTGCTCCTCGATGAGTTGGGGTCTGGTACAGATCCAGAGGAAGGTAGTGCGTTGGGGATTGCCATCATTGAATATTTCCGCAAAAAGGGAGCACTCATGATGGTCAGCACACACTATAATGAACTGAAAACCTATGCGTACCAAACGGAAGGCGTAGAAAATGGTCATGTAGAGTTTGATGAAAGAACATTACGACCTACGTATCGGTTACATATCGGCGTAGCAGGTAGTTCTCATGCCCTCAGTATTGCCGCACGGTTAGGCTTGCCACAAGAGGTGGTAGACTTAGCTCGCAAACAGTGGGAGCTCAATGGACGGAGTGCCATGGAAGATATGTTACGTGAGTTAAACGTAGAACTTCGGAAAACGCAAGAGCGTGAACGAGCTTTGAAAAAAGAGCAAGAAGAAGTTCGTCGCATGCGTACCCAAGTGATGCGAGACAAAAAAGCATTGCAAGATAAGAAAAAGGTCATCCTAGAAAAAGCCCGTGAAGAAGCACAAAATATGAAACGTTCTGTTCGTATTGAAAGCGAACAAATCATCAAAGAGTTGAAGGGCACTTTCACAGAGACGGATAAACAAAAACGACAAGATGCCATTTCGAAAGCTAGAAAAGGCGTTTCCAATGTGGCGGTTCCCACAGGTGTCCTAGAAAAACGAGAACGCTTAGACGTGACGAAGGTAAAAGTGGGGGATGTAGTATTCCTCGATAATTTACAATCTTTAGGAACCATCTTGGTCATCCAAGGGAAACGGATTCAAGTGGATATGAATGGCTTGACCGTCACCGTGAAGGAAAAGGACCTGCTGGCTGCCACACGAGAGGAAGCCAGTGCTTTACTACGCAAAGAAAACCCTGCTCCTATGTCGAATCGTCAACGGAAACGTTCCGGTATGGCGGTTATCCGCCAACAACAGGCGTCGACAGAGTTGAATATCATCGGTAGAACTGTGGATGAAGCCGTTATAGAAGTGGGACGATTCATCGATCAAGCTATCCTAGCTGGATTAAACTCGGTGCGCATCGTTCATGGTAAAGGAACGGGTGCCTTGCGTGCTGGTGTGCATGACTATTTACGAACCTTGCCGAATATTAAAAGTTATGATCTAGCTAGTCTAGATGAGGGTGGTGCTGGTGCTACCACAGTTATCCTATAGGAGCGGTGAAAGTAATTCGATTTGTACAAACATTAGCAAATAGAGTATAATTAAGGGTGTTCTATAGGAAATACTGAGCTTTAGAGAGGTGACATATGAGTCCTAGTTCATCAAGACCAATTCCTCCGCGGAGGGTTGTGAAAAAGAGACCGGTGAAGAAAAAATCATCTTGGAAACGTTCCTTTTGGTTGTTCTTCATCTTATTTATATTAATCGTAGCAGGAGCAGGCTGTGGCTTTTTAGGTGCCACCATGTCTTCCTTGCCGGATGTAGGTAATGTAAAACCTGCCGCTTCATCTCAAATTTATGATGCTAATGGTGACTTGATTACCACTGTTCATTCAGAGGAAAATCGATTGCCAGTGAAATTGGCGGACATTCCAAAAAATCTGCAAAATGCCTTTATTGCTACAGAAGATAATCGTTTTTATAGCCATCATGGTATCGATCCTATCGGTATCATGCGTGCTGTGTGGGTCAATATTGCTCATGACGGTGTAGCAGAAGGTGGTTCTACGATTACTCAACAGTTGGCAAGAAACGCCTTTTTAACACAGGATCGTACGTTCAAACGTAAGATTATGGAAGCCTTGTTGGCATTGCGCATTGAACAGCATTATACAAAACAAGAAATCTTGGAAATGTATATGAATCAAATCTATTTTGGTCAAGGTGCGTATGGCGTGCAAACTGCGGCTCATGTGTATTTTGGCAAAGATGTACAAGACTTATCCTTGGCGCAAATGGCAATTTTAGCAGGCTTACCACAAAGTCCTAACTATTATTCTCCTTTTAATAATCTGAAAGCAGCGAAGGCGCGTCAAGCCGTCGTATTGGGACAGATGGTAAAATATGATTACTTATCTCAAGCTGATGCAGAGGAAGCGAAAGAAGCAGATATCCACTTGTTGGATAAACCTCAATCTACTAATGGATATGGTAGTATGGGATATTTTGTTAACTATGTCATCAATGAAGTATCGGAACGATATGGTGATAATGCTATTTACAAAGAGGGCATGAAAATCTACACGACCATCGATATGAAGGCGCAACGTGCAGCAGAACATGCTATGGAAAACTTACCGGATTACTATACCGATGAAAATGGCTTGCGTCAGCCACAAGGGGCATTGATTTCGATCAATCCTCACAATGGTCATATCGTAGCTATGGTGGGTGGTCGTGGTACAGATTCTTTCAACCGCGCTACCATGGCGGTACGTCAACCAGGTTCGTCCTTCAAACCATTTGTATACTTGGCAGCCTTAAAACATGGGGATAACCCAGGTACTGTGTATGTGGATAAACCGTCGGAGTTCCATGGTTGGAAACCGCAAAACTATTCGCGTAAACACTACGGTGCCATGACGATGCGTAATGCTGTGGCTCATTCCAATAACGTAGTAGCTGTATTGGCAGCTGATAAAGTGGGTATGTCCAACGTGCTAGACTTAGCAGAAAAAATGGGTATTACCACATTGGATAAAAAAGGGGATGATAACTTAGCCGTAGCCTTAGGTGGTTTAACAAAAGGTGTGACACCAATAGACATGGCTGTGGCGTACGGTGTTCTTGCCAATAATGGTGTGAAAGTTAAACCAGTGGCAATTACAAAAATTGTAGACCGCAATAACAATATTGTAGAAGAATCATCCATTGAAGAAACTCGTGTAGTAGAACCTAAATACGCCTACATAATGACGAATATGCTAGAATCTGTTATTAAATATGGTACTGGTGGTAATGCTTACTTTGGACGTCCTGCAGCAGGTAAAACAGGTACTACTGACGAGGAAAAAGATGCCTGGTTTGCTGGCTATACGCCTGATTTAGTTACCGTCGTGTGGATGGGCGATGACAGCGGATCTGAAACATTGCACGGCACCACAGGTGGACAAACACCAGCTGTGATTTGGCGACAATATATGCAAGCAGCTTTGGCAGATACACCGGCCTCTAACTTTACTGTCCCAGATGGGGTAGGACCAGAGGCATATGCAGGTAATGCAAATCCAGCTACAGATAAGAAAAAAGACGATAAAGATAAAAAAGATAAAGATAAGAAGGATGGAGATTTAGATAGTGATGATGGTACAACATCCAATGACGAAAGTCCGTCTAAATCAAAAAACGATAAAGGGAAGGATCCCGTTATTGTTCCTAAATCCTCTAACAGTTCACAATAATAGGAGATAGATATGATTAGTGCAGCAGAACAGTTTCGCCTTATTTCCCATGGGGTAGCTGATCTTTTACCAGAAGATGAATTTAAAAAGAAATTAGAAAAATCCGTGGCCACTAATACGCCGTTGATTATTAAATTAGGCTTGGATCCAACAGCTCCAGACATTCACTTAGGTCATACAGTGGTATTGCGCAAGCTGAAATTATTCCAAGACTTTGGACATAAAGTTATCATCTTAATTGGTGACTTTACAGCTCGTATCGGTGACCCTACTGGTAAAAGTGTGACACGTCCACCATTGACAGAAGAACAAGTTATCACTAATGCGAAAACATACCAAGAGCAAATTTTCAAAGTCTTAGACCCTGAGAAAATAGAAGTTCGCTTTAATAGCGAATGGTTGAGTAAATTAGACTTTGCAGATGTATTGAAACTAGCGTCTAAATACACAGTAGCTCGTATGTTGGAACGAGATGACTTTCATAAACGATATACAGAAGGTCGACCAATTAGCATTCATGAGTTCATGTATCCATTGATGCAAGGTTACGATTCCATCGCATTGAAAGCTGATGTAGAGTTTGGCGGTACTGACCAAACTTTCAACTTGTTAATGGGACGTCATTTACAAGGCGAAGAAGGTATGCCAGAACAAACAATCATCACGATGCCAATTTTAGAAGGCCTTGATGGGGTTCAAAAAATGAGTAAATCCCTTGGCAACTACATCGGTATTAGTGAAGCTCCATCTGAAATGTATGGCAAAGCCATGTCTATTCCAGATGAATTGATGATGCGTTACTTCATGCTTGTTACAGATATGTCTATTGAAGAACAAGAACAACTTAGCCAAGACCTAGAGTCTGGTGCAGCACATCCAAGAGATGTGAAAATGAAATTGGCTCATACCATCGTTCGTTTGTACCATGGCGAAGAAGCTGCTAACTTTGGTCAAGATGAGTTTGTTCGAGTGTTTCAAAAACATGCGATGCCAACAGATATTCCTGAATACAAAGTGGCTATCACAGAAGAACCTGTGTTCGTGCCTCAATTACTATCTGATGCAGGCTTAACAGCAAGTAATGGAGAAGCTAGACGATCCATTAAAGCGGGGGCGTTCAAAATCGATGGTGAAAAATGTAACGAAGAACATATCGTGCTAAAAGATGGTATGGTGTTGCAAGTGGGGAAACGGAAATTCATCAAAATCGTCTCTTGTTAGTCTATGTAGCCTGTGGCTGTCTTAACTGAATATTGTAAAGGGAAGAGCACGACATATTCCTCCGCAAACTGATACAGTGGTTAGGTTTGCTCCGGAACATGTCGTGCTCTTCTGCATTTGTATGATGTAGGCAGTGAGGGGACCACCACAAGGCTACTACGTCTAACTGCGTTCCTCTGGGGTTTTGGAGCACCACATATTCCTTCTCAAACTGATACAGTGGTTAGGTTTGTTCAGGAACATGTGGTGCTCTTCTTGCGTTTGTATGATTTAGGTAGTAAGGTGGCGCCACAAGGCTACTACGTCTAACTGCGTTCCTCTGGGATTTAGAGCACCATATATGCATCAAATTATGCTTGACTATTTATTATATGTGTTGTACTATATAGTTAAATTATGAGTGCTATTTCTAATGGAGGATGAATCATGAGTCGTGATACTGCATATGTTCTTTGGTTTGATGAATTGCATCGTGAGGATGTGGATATTGTTGGTGGTAAGTCTTCTTCTTTGGGAGAAATGACTTCTTCTACGAATGTGCCTGTTCCTTATGGTTATGCTACGACTGCCCATGGCTATCGTTATTTCATGGAAGAAACTGGTTTGGTGGCACGTATTAAAGCTAAGTTAGAAGAATTACATGATGTGGAAAACTCTGCGTTGTTACGTAAGGTCACTGCAGAAGTGCGTCAAATGATTATGGATGAAGAAATGCCGGCTCCATTAGCTGAGGCGATTCGTAACGGCTATGAAGAGTTAGCTCGCAAGGTAGGGGAAGAAAACCCATTTGTAGCAGTTCGTTCTAGTGCTACGGCGGAAGATTTGCCAGATGCTAGCTTTGCAGGTCAACAAGATACATACTTAAATGTTCGTGGTGCTGATATGATCATTGCGAAAGTAAAAGAATGCTATGCATCTACTTTCACAGACCGTGCTACGTACTATCGTGTAAAACAAGGTTTCGACCATATGACGGTAGCCTTGTCTGCAGCTATTCAAATGATGGTATACTCCAAAGCTGCAGGGGTTATGTTCTCTGTTAATATCATGAATGGCGATGATAAATCGATCATCATTGAAGGTTCTTGGGGCCTTGGTGAATATGTAGTGCAAGGCACTGTGACACCAGATAATTTCACTGTAGACAAAGCAACTTTACAAATTACAGATCGTATGATTAATGATAAAAACCTAGCATTAGTACGTAAACCTGATGGAGATTGTGAAGAAATTAAAATCCCTGATGATCAAGCTCGTGCACAAGTCATTACGGACGCACAAGTTATCGAACTAGCAACCTATGCGAAAGCGATTGAAAAACATTATGGCTGCTACATGGATATGGAATGGGGCATCGATGAGCGCGATGGAAAAGTATGGATTTTACAAGCTCGCCCAGAAACTGTATTCTCTCAAAAGAAAGAAAAAGAGGAAGCTGTTGTTGAAGCGACTACAACAGAGCGTAAGATTGTTGTCAAAGGTCTCCCTGCGAGCCCTGGTAAAGCAGCAGGTCGTGCTCATGTCATCGAAAATCCAGAAGATATCGACGATTTCAAAGAAGGAGAAATCCTTGTTACGACTATGACCGCTCCGGACTGGGTACCAGCGATGAAAAAAGCAAAAGCTATCGTCACTGATGCTGGTGGTATGACTTGTCATGCATCTATCGTTAGCCGTGAATTGGGGATTCCTTGTATTGTAGGTACCAAATCCCGCAGTGAAGAGGCTACCAAAACGATTACCAACGGTCAAATGATTACTGTAGATGCTACGAATGGTATTGTCTATGATGGGATTTTAGAAGAAGCGACTAAAAAAGCAGAAACTGTTGCAGAAGCTCGCTA
Source organism: uncultured Veillonella sp. (assembly GCA_963518725.1). GTDB lineage: Bacteria > Bacillota > Negativicutes > Veillonellales > Veillonellaceae > F0422. The sequence continues at coordinate 19,683 of CAUQLO010000018.1, forward strand.
TGTTGAACCAACGCCAATTACAGGTACTAAAATCTACATGAACTTAGGCGATCCAGACTTGGCTGAAAAATATGGCGTATTACCTTGTGATGGTATCGGCTTAATGCGTGAAGAGTTCATTTGGACTACATTCATTCATGAACACCCAATGCATTTAATTGAAACTGGTCGTCGTGATTTTGCTATCGATACCTTAGCAGAAGGCATGCGTAAAGTATGTGCAGCCTTAGCACCTCGTCAAGTGGTATTGCGCTTGAGCGACTTCAAATCCAGCGAATACCGTGATTTAAATGGTGGTGACAAGTATGAGCCAGAAGAATCTAGTGCTTTATTGGGATTCCGTGGCGCCTCTCGTTATTATGATGAACGCTACGCACCAGCTTTCTTGTTAGAATTAGAAGCAATCAAGAAGGTGCGCAATGAATTTGGCTTTAAAAACTTGCAAGTTATGATTCCATTCTGTCGTACTGTGAAGGAAGCAGCAGAAGTGACTCGCATTATGGCGGAACATGGTTTAAAACGGAATGCGGACTTCAAAGTATGGTTGATGGCTGAAATTCCTGCAAACATTATCTTAGCGGATCAATTCAATCAATATGTAGATGGTTACTCCATCGGTTCTAACGACTTAACTATGCTCGTATTGGGTTGTGATCGTGATAATGAAACAGTACAGCATATTTATGATGAAAGAAACTTGGCTGTGAAACGTGCGATTAAACATTTAATTGAAACGGCACACAAAGATGGCAAAACTGTATCCATCTGTGGACAAGCGCCAAGTGTATATCCAGAGTTCTGTGAGTTCTTAGTTCGTCATGGCATCGATTCTATTTCTGTCAATCCAGATGCTGTGGTATCCACTAAAAAAATGGTGGCACAATTGGAACAACGCATTATGCTAGATGCTTTGACAGGCAAAGGTCGTCAAAATACAGAAGCTTTAGATTGGTAATACATAAGGGGGCTCTGGAAGGAGCCTCCTTTTTCATAGAAAGGTAATTGTATGAATCTTTCAAAACGACAAGAATCGATTGTGCAAATCGTACAGCAAGAGGGGCCTATTACGGGGAAGGCCATCGCTACAAAATTGGAGTTAACGAGGTCAGCCTTGCGATCAGATTTGACGGTATTAACGATGATGGGTATTTTAGACGCACGCCCTAAGGTAGGATATTACTATGTGGGAAAAGTGGCGAATAATCCCTTAGCTGCTGAAATCAACAGCTTTACAGTGGCACAAGTCATGTCCAGTGTGGTGGCAGTGAGCTCTACTACATCTGTGTATGATACAATTGTGACCATGTTTACAGAAGATGTGGGAACTATCTTGATCTGCGACGAAGGACTTTTAAAAGGCGTTGTATCCCGTAAAGATTTACTGCGTGCCTCTTTGGGTGGATCTGATTTAAACTCCATGCCTATTTCCATGATCATGACACCTACCAGTAAAGTGGTGGTGGTCTATCCAGATATGCCTGTTGTGGAAGCTGTGGAACGGATGATTGATTTTGAAATAGATTGCGTACCGGTGGTAGATAAGGTATTATTAGAGACAAGTAAAGAATATCGCGTGGTAGGTCGTATTTCAAAAACGACGGTGACCCGTTTATTTTGGGATTGTGGAAAACGATAGGAGATACTATGGCTAAAATTATTTATGCAATCTCTGATTCCCTTGGGGAAACAGCTGAATCGGTGGCACGTGCAACGGCTAGTCAATATGATAAGGAAACGATTGATATTGTTCGTGTGCCCTATATCAATGATGAACTACAATTGAACGAGGTGGTGAAAGAGGCTGCCGCCGGTGGACATGTCATCTGTCATACCATTGTATCACCAGACCTTCGTTCTTATTTAGATAGAGCTTGTAAAGAACAAGGGGTACAATCCGTAGATATCATGGGACCAGTCATGAATGCAGTGGGAACTATGACGGATACAGAGCCTAGATTGGCACCTGGTATGATTCATAAGCTAGACCAAGAATATTTCAAAAAGGTAGAGGCCATTGAATTTGCCGTGAAATACGACGATGGTAAAAATCCCAAAGGATTTGAAAAAGCAGACATTGTGATTATTGGTATTTCTCGTACTAGTAAAACACCATTGTCTATGTTCTTGGCTTATAAAAAAATTAAAGCTGCCAATTTACCGTTGGTGCCAGAAGTACCTTTGCCAGAAGAATTATTTCAAATTCCAGGCCGTAAAATCGTGGGATTAATTATCGATCCTTTCAAATTAAACAATATTCGTGAAGAACGTCTTCGTACAATGGGATTACATGCAGATGCGAATTACGCCAATGTCAGTCGTATTGAAGAAGAATTAAATTATGCAAAAACTGTGATGAGACGGTTACATTGCCCTGTTCTTGATGTGACGAATAAGTCCATTGAGGAAACAGCAGGTATGGTGATGCAAATCATTCAGAAAAATCGAGTTATGGAAACACGGTAAGTGAGGAGGTGTCATATGAGTATTCGTGAAATGCTAGAAGAACGAGAATATGCTATGTTGAGTCCCTATGCGGCTAAAAGTAGGGAATCTGTACGGGATCGTGAGGAAGAACCCGATGCGTATAGGACGGATTTTCAGCGAGATCGAGATCGCATTTTACACAGCAAATGCTTTCGTCGATTAAAACATAAAACACAGGTCTATATTGCACCCGGTGACCATTATCGAACTCGTATGACACATACCTTAGAAGTAGGGCAAATTGGACGTACCATCGCTCGTGCGTTACGGCTCAATGAAGATTTGACCGAGGCTATCGCCATGGGTCATGATGTGGGACATACGCCCTTTGGACATGTAGGGGAATATGCCCTTCGTGATATGGTAGGCCACTTCAATCATAATGAACAAAGTCTGCGCATGGTGGAAAGCATCGAAAAAGATGGACAAGGGCTTAATTTAACTACGGCTGTACGGGACGGTATCTTAGGGCATACAGGTTCGCATATACCAGTTACTTTAGAAGGACAAATTATTCGTACGGCTGACCGTATTGCCTATTTGTGCCATGACTTTGATGACGCTTTGCGTGCGCATATGCTAAGGGTGGATGATTTGCCGAAAGAAGTAGTGCAAGTCTTCGGGGATACCCATTCTAAAATGATTACCGCCATGGTCACAGATATGGTGACGTCTTCGATGGATCAACCAGTTATATCGATGTCCGATCGTGGCGTGGAAACGATGAATATTTTCCGTCGTTTCATGTTTGAGCGGGTCTACCGAGCACCGTCATTAATTCCAGATCGGAATAAAGGTGACTATGTGGTGAAACATCTATTCATGTACTATAAGGAGCACCCTGAGGCGATTCGCCATGAAATCCACCATGACAATCCCATTACAGATCAAGATATCGTGGACTATGTGGCGGGTTTGACGGACAACTATGCGATCAAATTATTTACAGAATACTATATACCGAAAGTATGGGATAACTAACCTGCTTTTACAGAAATGCTACGCCAAGGTGTGGCATTTTTTGTTTATGAATTTGGGGTAGCTATGCCCTAAGATTTGAAAAATTAAAAGTTTGAGGTCTTTATCCCCTAAACTCTAAAAAATTAAAAGTTTGAGGCATTTATAACCTAAACTCTAAAAAAATAAAAGTTTGGGGTATTAATACCCTAAATTTTGTGAAAATAAAAGTTTGGGGTATAATAGATAAAAAGGAGGGTGACTTATGAACCGTAGAAAACCATTAAAAGTACGTCAGAATTATTTAGACCAGCTTATTTCGTTTAAAGATACAGAACCTGTTAAAGTCATCACTGGAATTAGACGTTGTGGAAAATCTAGCTTACTGCTTTTAATGCAGGAATATTTAATACGGCAAGGAATCCCTGAGGAGCAAATTATAGCTATTAATTTTGAGTCTTTAACATTTCAAGAAATGACCTATAAGGATTTATACAATTATGTGAAACATAAAGTTACCACAGAGAATACATACTATTTATTTTTTGATGAACTTCAGAAGATTGATCAGTGGGAATTAGCTATTAATTCATTCCGAGTAGATTTTAATTGTGATATTTATATTACGGGATCCAATTCCTATTTATTATCATCAGAATATTCTACATATTTATCTGGCAGATATGTGGAAATTAAAATGTATCCCTTATCTTTTAGCGAGTTTATCGACTTTCATGGATATTCGATGACAGAATATAAAACTCCTTTGGGACATGTTAAGAAACGTGCTGTTAATGCGCAACAAGATATTGTAGAACTAAGTGATTTGTTCGATGCCTATATGCGGTATGGGGGCATGCCAGGGATCGCAGATGTAGGATTAGAACAGGATAAAGCTTTCATACTATTAGATGGCGTGTATTCTACCGTGGTGGTGCGTGATATTTTAGAGCGTGAAAGAAACCGAAAAGGACGGCAAGTCACCGATGCAGAACTGCTTAGAAAAATAATTTTATTTTTAGCCGATAATATTGGAAATACAACATCATTTAACTCTATTAGCAATACTCTTGTATCTGAACAGATGATAGTGAATCGTGAAAAACAAGGGAAGCCTGCCAATCAAACGATTGCTGCCTATATAGGTGCGTTAAAAGAAACCTATTTATTCTATGATGTCAAACGATTTGATATAAAAGGAAAAGAATATTTGCGTACCTTGGGTAAGTACTATATTGTCGATATGGGATTGCGTAATTATTTACTAGGAATACGTGATAGGGATCGAGGGCATGCTTTAGAAAATGTAGTATATCTTGAGCTATTGCGAAGAGGATACGATGTAGCTATTGGTAAGGTAGATACATTAGAAGTGGATTTTATTGCAACAACAGCAACGGAAAAACTTTATATTCAAGTGACGGAAACGATGAAGGATGAAACAGTAAGACAAAGGGAGCTAAAACCATTACAAAAAATTCCTAATAACTATAAAAAAATAGTTCTTTCTATGGATTTGGCATTAGATGATGATTATGATGGTATACATGTAGTAAGTATAGTAGATTGGCTACTTTCTTAGTTTGACATTTGTTCTTATTTTGAGTAAACTAAAAAGTGGTACTGAACAATGTATATTGAGTTTTTAGTGTTTATACAAGAGAGTGTGAAAGGAGGGCTATATTGGTTACCGTTAAAGAGAAAATTTTATCAGCGGCGGCGATTATGATTGAAGAAAAAGGCATATCATTTCGCATGGATGATTTAGCTAAAGCATTGACTATTAGTAAACGTACGTTGTATGAACAATTTCGTTCCAAACATGAAATTGTGGAAACCATTTTAGTCCATGGGGCGGAAGAATTTTACAGACAACATGAGAACATTGTGAAAAATAAAAGTCTCACTGTAGAAGAAGTATTAGATAGGTATTTTAAAGTACGGTCAAATATGTATGCGGGTTTTAATGGGGAATCTTTTATAGGAATCTTCTTAGCTATACCGCAACTACAAGAAACGCTGAAAACTTTATTCAAGAAAGATTGGGACTTACTTAAACACTATTTAGTACACCAACAAGAGCAGGGGAATATTGCTCAACATGTAGATATTGATATTATCATTATGATGCTGCAAGGCGTGGTACGACGCATTGTATTTGAAAGCGCTAGCCATTGTGATGATGTATATAAATATATGCCAGAAGTTATTTCAGTTATATTACAAGGTATTACAAATAAGGGTGAAATGAATGAAAAAACAAGCGTATAATGGTTTATTGGCAGCTAGCTTGGCAGCCCTTGTACTTGTATCTGGTTGTGGTGGACAGGCTCCAGGGCAAGGTCCAACGGAGGTAAACTCCTATAAAATCACAGCGACAGATACAAATGTACAAGAATCTTTCAATGGTACAGTATTAGCACAAAACTCCATTGTGATCCGTGCGAATGTGTCCGGTCGTGTGGTAGAAAAATATGTAAAAGGTGGCGACACAGTGAAAGCTGGTCAAGCTTTGTATCGTCTTGATGGACGTCAATATGAAGCGAACCTAGCTAGTGCACAAGCTAATGCAGCACGCTCTAACGCAGCGTACCAAAACTCCCAAGTAGACTTACAGCGTTATCAAACATTGGCCAATGAAGATGCTATTGCTCGCCAAACATTAGATACACAAGCCAGTGTAGCTGCGCAAAATCGCGCAGCCTTAGAAGCTATGGAAGCACAAATCCGCTTAGCGGAAAATAATTTACAAGATACGGTTGTATATGCGCCATTTGATGGTACATTGGAAATGGATGATGTAGATTTAGGTACATTCGTTACAGCTGGACAAACAGCACTTGTCACATTGAACTCTACCGATCCAGTATATGTACAATTTAGTATGAGTGAAGCAGAGTACTTAGAATATAAAAAAGCACATCGTTCTGTAGATGGCGAAGTAGAATTGAAATTGTCCAATGGTGAAATCTATGGTACCTATGATGATAATCACAAAATTGTAAGCACAATTAAAGGTCGCATTGTGGAAGCTGCCAAAAACTTAGATAGCGGTACAGGTCAGCTGATTTTAAAAGCAGCATTCCCAAATCCAAATCATATGTTGTTACCAAATATGTATGCATCCGTTATTACTAGCGGTGAAACTATTCAAGGCGCTATCTTAGTGCCATCTCGTGCTTTATTACAAGTATTGGATAAAACATTTGTGATGGTCATCCGTGATGGTAAAGTAGAACAAGTGCCAGTTACAACGAGTGGTACTAGTGGTAAATACACAATCATTCGTCCTTCCAAAGATGGTAAAGGCTTAACAGTAGGCGATGAAATCGTCGTAGATGGCTTAACAAAAGCGAAAAATGGAGCAGAAGTGAAAGCAACATTATTAAGCAAGGAAGATATTGAGAAAGGTAATTAGGGTGATATTGTGTCAAAATTCTTTATTAATCGCCCTATCTTTGCCATCGTAATCTCGATTATTATTACATTGCTAGGGTTGATTTCCTTATCAAAACTACCGATTGACAGATATCCACAGATTTCCCCACCACAAGTACAGGTACGTACTGCCTATATGGGGGCCAATGCTGAGGTGGTGAGCGAATCGGTAGCGGCAGTCATCGAAAAACAAATCGTTGGCGTCCAAAATATGGATTATATGAAATCCACGAGTACAGGAGATGGTTCCTATAACTTAACAGTTCAATTTGAACAAGGAACTGACGCCGATATGGACACGGTAAACGTACAAAATCGTGTGGCACGTGCGTTGGCATCCTTGCCATCTGAAGTACAAACAGTAGGCGTGACCACTACTAAATCATCTGGGGATATGGCCATGGTATTCTCCTTGGTATCTCCTAATGGTAGTTATGATAGAACATTCTTGAAAAACTATGCCACTAACTACATGATGGATGCGATCCAATCTGTAAATGGTGTTGGTACAGTACAAGAGTTCGGTGCTGACTATGCCATGCGAATTTGGTTAGATCCAACAAAAATGTCTAAGTATGGCGTTACAATCACAGATGTAAGCAATGCGATCCGCAGTCAAAATAAACAGGCTGCAGCAGGTGCGTTAGGTTCCGATCCAATTGATAAAGATCAAGCTTTCAATACATCTGTGAAAGTACAAGGTCGTTTGGCTGAAATTTCAGAATTTGAAAATATCGTCATTAAAAAAGATAAAAAGAATAATTTATTGCATTTGAAAGATGTAGCTCGTGTTGAATTAGGCGCCCAAAGTTATTCTGTAGAGCCTACAAGCTTCTCAAAAGATACAGGCAATGACAAACCAGTAGCTGTATTTGCTGTTTCTTTAACAAATGATGCGAATGCATTAGAAACAATCAATGCTGTAAAAGAGGTAATTCAACAGCAAGAAGAAGCATTCCCACCGGATATGCAAGCGAAGGTGATTGTAGATAACACGAAATTCGTAAAAGCGTCTATGAAAGAAGTGGTAAAAACCTTTGCAGAAGCCTTACTTCTCGTAGCGATTATTGTGTACTTGTTCTTGCAAACATGGCAGTCCACAGTGATTCCGATGATTGCAGTGCCAGTATCTTTGATTGGTACATTTGCAGCGTTCCAAGTAATGGGCTTTACAATTAATACACTGACGTTGCTAGCCATGGTACTAGCCATCGGTCTCGTCGTGGATGATGCCATCGTCGTAATTGAAGCCGTAGAATATGAAATGCGATACAATGGGTTGAAACCAAAGGCGGCTACCGTAGCAGCCATGGAAAAAGTACAAGGCCCAGTTATCGGTATTGCCTTTGTATTGATTTCCGTATTCGTTCCAGTAGCCTTTATGGGTGGTTTAACAGGGGTGTTGTATAAACAATTCGCCTTAACCGTAGCTGTTTCCGTTATTATCTCTGCCTTTGTGGCGTTGACATTAACACCAGCTTTATGCGGTATTATGTTAAAACCACATGCGCCAAAAGAGACTACAAATATGGTAGGTCGTTTCTTGGAGTGGTTTAATGGATTCTTAGACCGCAGAATCGATCAATATGGGATTCATTTAGCTCGTTGGTCCAATCGTCTATGGGCCGCATGGTTGGCATTAGCTATTTTCTTGGGAGTAGCCTTTGGTATGATGCGTATGGTTCCTAGCGGATTCGTACCAGCCGAAGATAGTGGTTATTATATGGTTGCTGTGTCCTTACCTCCAGGTGCAACATCAAGCCGTACGAAAGAGGTCTTAACTGATTTAGGTCATTTCTTGAATGAAGATAAAGATTCTGATGGGACCATCACAGTTCCTGGCTTTGATATCTTAGCGGGAGCTGCACAAACGAGTGGAGGTGTCATCTTTACAGCCTTAACGGATTGGGGTGAAAGAACACAACCAGATCAACAACTTGGTTTGAAAATTCGCAATACCTACATGCATGGTTCTAAAGACCCACGAGGAACGGTTATTCCGTTGAATCCCCCATCTATTCCAGGTCTTGGTAATACAGGTGGCTTCTCCATGTACCTCATCAACAAAATGGGTCACAATACAGAGCAAATGAATGCGGTAGTGGAACAATTCTTAGCAGAAGCTAGAAAACGTCCTGAGTTCCGCAGTATTTATACGACTTTCAATACGGCCACACCGTCCTATAATTTCGATGTGAATCGTGATAGAGCGGCTCGTGATGGCGTAGCTGTTACAGATATTTATACAGCCTTACAAGGATACTATGGCGGTATGCAGTTAAATGACTTTACTAAGTTTGGTAAAAACTATAAAGTAATGTTGCAAGCGGACAATCAGTTCCGTACAGATCCTAGTATGAACCATCTGTTGACAGTTCGTAATGGAGCAGGTCAAATGGTGCCGGTGGACACATATATTACACCGCAGAAGACAACCTCTGCCTTTGTGGTAACACGGTATAACAACTTCCCAGCTGTGAGCATTGGTGGTAATGCTAACCAAGGTGTCAGCTCTGGGGATGCTATCAAAGCCTTAGAAGAAGTGGCGAAAGATACATTACCACAAGGATATACCTATGATTGGGGTGGACAAACTCGTGAGGAAATCAAAGCAGGATCTCAAGTGTTAATTATCTTTGGATTCGGTATTGTTTTTGTATTCCTTGTGTTGGCTGCCTTGTATGAATCTTGGAAAGTACCATTTGCCGTATTATTATCTGTTCCAACAGGTATCTTCGGTGCCGTCCTAGGTCCATGGTTATTCAATATGATTGGTGCTATGATGAAATCTACACATTTCTTTGCCTTGGATATTTACTTCCAAATCGGCTTGCTTACATTGGTAGGCTTGGCAGCAAAGAATGCGATCTTGATCATCGAATATGCTAAGATTCGTGTCGATGAAAGAGGTATGAACTATGTAGATGCAGCTATTGAAGCAGCGAAGATTCGTTTACGTCCTATCTTGATGACGTCCTTAGCATTCATCATTGGATGTTTGCCATTGATGTTAGCAAGTGGTGCTGGCGCAGGTGCCCGTGCATCCTTGGGCGTGACGGTAGTATTTGGTATGATTACAGCAACATTCTTTGGCGTGGCAATCATTCCTATGCTGTTCATCATTATGGAAAAAATGGGATTTAATCATAAAAAACAGAATCATCATCCTTAAGTCGTCACTTGTGAGTCTATGCAGCCTTGTGGCGGTCTCAATTAGATAAAGGGAAGAGCACGACATATTCCTACGCAAACTGATACAGTGGTTA
>CAUQLO010000019.1:0-28781 GCA_963518725.1 uncultured Veillonella sp.
TCCCCAACTTTTTTCTCTACTGTAACACCTGCGTAGTTACCTACGTGTTGACGGGATCCCGTCATATTGTTAAAAATACTTGTTTTACCACAGTTAGGGTTACCCGCTAAAGCAACCTGAATCTTGGTATGTGTGTTGTCTGCCATCTTAGCAATTCTCCTTATTAGACTTCAATATCGATCATTTGTGCTTCGCTTACGCGTAGTGATAATTCAAAGTTTTTCACTTTGATTTCCACTGGGTCTGCTAATGGTGCATACTTCATAACACGCACTGCTGTGCCTGGTACAACACCCATGTCCACCAAACGATGCTTGATGTTGCCAGCTCCATTGACTGCTACAACAGTACCAACTTCACCTGGTTTCATCTCGGATAGCTTCTTAACCATAGTACACCTCCTACATATAAAACATAACAACCAAACCTATCATATATAGTTATATGAGTAATATTTATATTATAGCACATTATAAGAGATAATCAATAAGGAATCTCATTTTATTTTTATCTTTTCGTGAAATTATAAATCTACTTTTATCAAGTAGCATGTACATGATACACCTATTTATAAATGTTATATCAGGTATGTCATTTTATCATTTTCAATATCAGTTCTTAATTAATAACGATATAAGAGTAACATGTTTCTCATTATCTTTTGTTTATATATTAATTATACAACTTATTCTGTACCTTACCACTCTTGTCAGGTCCTCTTTTTTTATAACTAGACCATCTATTATATATTGCTCTATTCCTATGTGAAAGAACTTTCACGGACCCACCTATATAGAAGTATGATATAATAATACTATTAAGTCGTTTAGAAACGGAGATATACTATGAAATCTTTTCAATCCTTAGGCATCGTGCCTGAACTGATACAAGCATTACAAAAGGTGGGCGTGAAAGAACCAACGCCGATCCAAGAAAAGTCGATTCCCCTCATCTTCAAAGGACAAGATGTCATTGCCAAAGCACAAACGGGAACAGGCAAAACCTTGGCATTCTTATTACCTCTATTGCAACGCATCCACGTAGATGTGCAACAGGAGCAAGCCCTTATCATCGCTCCAACTCGTGAACTAATCCAACAAATTGCAGAGGAAGCACGCTATTTAGGTGCTATTTTAGGGGTAGATGTACTACCTCTCATCGGCGGCAGAACGATCGAAGGACAATTGCAAAAACTAGGACGCCGTCCTCATGTGATCATCGGCACTCCTGGTCGTTTGTTGGATCACGTTAACCGTGGTACCTTACACTTGAACTCCATCCGCCGGGTCGTGTTAGACGAAGCGGACCAAATGCTTCATATGGGGTTCTTGCCAGATATTGAAAAGCTCATCAGTGGCACTGATGGTAAACGTCAATTGTTGATGTTCTCCGCTACGATACCTGATAAAATCCGCAACTTAGCAAAAGCCTATATGCAAAAACCTATCTCTGTTACTGTACAAGGGGAAAATATTACTCTCGATACCATTGAACAAAAAGTATACATGATGGAAGAGCAGGATAAAGTAAACCGTCTTGTGGCGATGCTTGAGGCTGACAATCCTTATCTTGCTATCGTATTCTGTAATACAAAAGAAGGGGCCATTAAATTGGCTTACGATTTAGCCCGCAAAGGTGTAGAACTCGGTGAAATCCACGGGGACATGACACAAGGTCGCCGTACACAAGTGTTAAAAGAATTTGCCAAAGGCAATCCACCTATTTTGGTCGCTACCGATATTGCTGCCCGTGGTATCGATATCGAAGGGGTGAGCCATGTGTACAACTTCGATGTACCGCACGACATGGATTACTATATCCACCGCATCGGCCGTACTGGTCGTGCTGGCTCCACTGGTGTTGCCGTAACATTTGCTACGCCAGCTGAAGAAATTTGGGTGCGCCGCATCGAACGTTCCATCCAAGCTACTTTGACAAAATACACCAAAGATGGACAGGTGAAAACAAAAGGTTCTGCCTTGGCACCTAAAAAGGAAACAGCTAGCAAGAAACCTACGATTAAAAGTACTTACCAAGCAACAAAAGCAAAAGCTCACAAAGCACGTGGTCACAAAGGAGCTAACACACGGGTGCGCCGTGCTAAATCTAATGGCACAAGTGGCCGTGGTAAAGGTAAATGGTAACTGTGACCCATCGCATTATATGTTAACATTATAAATAGAGGCTACTCCTATACGAGTGGCCTCTATTACATTTCTATCTTAATATATGCAAAAGGACAGTTACTTACGAGAGTTAACTGTCCTTTTGTATACCCACTATGGTGACTCAATTACCAAGTTATGTATTGTATATCAATGATTTTCTTGTAGCTATCCTTATCCGCTTCAATAGATTGCTTGTAAACATATACTTAAAGTGTAAAACAGAACCATGTACACCTCTTAATCAATAGCACGGTTTGATCCTACAACACTAAAAATTAGCTATATCTTACTTCCGCTTTACATAGATAGCTGGTTTGCCCTCTACATCGGCACATGTTGTGCGACAAGACTGACCTTCGCTACATTTCCACACTGGTTCAGGATATGACTCATACTGTACGAGGTATCCTTTTTTACAGCGTGGGCATGTATATTCTTTATGGGTATCATCTAGAACTTTGCCATTTGCTGTTGGCACGGGCGGCATCATCTCTTCTCTAGGTCGTTGCGACATAGCTACTTTAGCCTTGGAGCCTTGCGATGTATTTGCGAATTTCGATTCCCCTGTTCCTGATGCACTTCCTTTGGAAGATGAGATATTCTCTGTATAATTACACTTTGGATATCCAGAACAACCGTAAAATTCGCCGTAGGTTCCATTACGTAGCATCAGCTCTCCCGACTTACACTTAGGGCAGGTGCGACCTGTTGGCTGGGCTGTTGAAGTTTTACGAGGGGGCCCACTTTTCTCCCCCTTTTCTTCTGTTCGTGGTATCGGCACTCTAGGTGTTTTTCCTACTCGCGCTTTTACATCATTCACCAGTTCTTCGATGAACCGAGTTTGATCCGCCAAGAATACATCTAAAGACTCATTGCCATCACTCATCTTTGCCAATCGCTCTTCCCACTGTGCCGTCGCATCAGGGTACAGCAAGGAATCTGGCAGTGCATCTACTAAGGCATAGGCAGACTCTGTAGGAATTAAAGTTTTCTTTTTTCCTTCTTCTGCAAGAAATGGATTCTTTTTATTATGAATTAAATCTTCAATAATCGTAGCCCGTGTTGCCTCTGTACCAATACCAGATACATCTTTTAATTGTTTCTTTAATTCTTCATCTTTCACATATTTGTGAATTTCTTTCATCGCTTGTACTAGCGTAGCCGATGTAAAACGGCTTGGTGGTTTTGTTTTCCGTTGGTCCACCTTGCTATCCTTAGCCGTTACACCATCACCTTTTCGTACAGCTGGTAAAGATTTCTCTTCGTCTTCTTGGTTCTCATCAGATTCTTCTGTAGATTTCACCTTTTTATACAAGGTTTTCCAACCCATATCGACCACGATACGACCGGTTGTGGTGAATAATTCATCTTGATGAGTTACTTCAATACGCGTTTGCTCGTACACATGCTCTGGGTAGAACTGCGCAATGTAGGCTTGGGCAATGAGAAAATAAATATTTTGCTCCCCTTTCGATAAAGTATGCAAGGGACATCGCACCGTTGTAGGAATAATGGCATGATGGGCTGTGACCTTGCTGTCATTCCAAGCTCGACTCTTAATGGTAGGGTCACCATCCTTTGCCCATGCAGCTAACTCTTTATGCCCCATATTCACCAAGTTCGCCAAGATATCTCTTCCATCTGAAAATTGATTCACAGGCAAATATTCGCAATCAGAACGAGGGTAAGATGTATATTTTTTCTCGTATAGTTTTTGTGCAATATCTAGCACTTCTTGCGGTGTATAGTTGAATAATTTACCTGCCACAATTTGTAGAGACGACAAAGAAAACGGTAAACGCTGTCCTTCTTTTTTCTTCTTCTTTTCTACCAAGGAAATCATTCCCTGTGGTTCCCGCAGTAACCGATCGCGCAAGTCTTCAAGAATCCCTTGATCTAACATATGACCATCTGGATCCAATCCTTGTTGCGTATCTTTCGCTTTCCACGTGGTCCAGAAAACACCATTTTCATGTTCATATTGAACTTGTAATACATAATATTCCACAGGTACAAAATTTTGTAATTCTCGCTCTCTACGTACCACCAGCGCCAACGTTGGAGTTTTTACACGACCAATAGGAAAGGTCACTTTCTTACCCAAATGCTGTTGCTCTAGGGTATAAGCACGGGATAAATTCATCCCCATCAACCAATCCGCACGAGACCGTGCTAGGGCAGAATCTTTTAACGGTTGATACTTTGCATTGTCCTGCATATGCTCTAAGGCGTAGCGCATGGATTTTTCATCTAAAGCATTAAGCAAAATACGCTCCACCGGTTTCGTATTTCCCAAATAGTCTAGCATTTCATCTATTAACAATTGTCCTTCTCTATCTGGGTCACCAGCATTAACAATCGTGGTGGCTTTCTTAATTAGACCGCTAATTACTTTGAACTGCTTAGCACTAGATGATTTAATTTTTAATTTCCAAGAAGTCGGCAAAATCGGTAATGAATCAAATCTCCAAAATTTATATTTTTCATCATAATCACCTGGCTCTACTTGTTCTAGCATATGACCAAAAGCCCATGTAATCACATCATCACCTTGCACGATATATCCATCATGACGCTTAGCGCTCTGTGGATTTGGTAGCACTTGACTCAACTCTCGCCCTACACTGGGCTTTTCCGCAATAAATAAACGCATATACTCCCTCTCCCTATCTACAACTATTTATATTATTTACTACTATTTACTACTATTTACTACTATTGATGGCTTTTTATTACTTTCTATTAGTATAGATCTTCTTTACACTGGCTTTTATTATACTACGATTGCACTAATAAATTAAATATCTATAATTGCCTACCTACATTCATTCTGTTATCACCAAGCTACTAGCATGCATGTCTTCTCTAGTGCACTACAGCTATGATACAACGGTCTTTTACTAGGTACAGTACCTTCTATTCTATATATTCTCTATCTACTTTCATAGTCCTTTAAAATTTCCTACCAGTACTACTTTTCCATACATCCTTGACAAATACATGTATACATCATTGAGCTCTGCTAATGATGTTGCCCAACTTTCACTATCCCATCCTATACAGAAAGGGCTGAAATAGTATATAATTTTAAGGATATGAAAGTATATACCATACACATGTATTAATAGAGGTGCATTATGACATTTTTAGAAGAAGTAACTCGGCGCCGTACGTTCGCCATCATTTCTCACCCAGATGCGGGTAAAACAACATTGACTGAAAAACTTTTGCTATACGGTGGTGCCATCCACTTGGCAGGGTCTGTTAAATCTAGAAAAACACAAAAATATGCCGTGTCTGACTGGATGGAAATTGAAAAGCAGCGTGGTATCTCTGTAACAAGTTCTGTCTTGCAATTTGATTATGACGGTCATCGTGTCAACATTCTAGATACTCCTGGTCACCAAGACTTCTCTGAAGATACATACCGTACTTTAATGGCCGCAGACAGCGCTGTCATGTTGATCGACGTGGCGAAAGGCGTGGAAGCACAAACGAAAAAATTATTCGCCGTTTGTAAAGAACGTGGCATTCCTATCTTTACCTTCGTCAACAAAATTGACCACTTCGGTCGCAATCCATTTGATTTGATGGAAGAAATTGAAAACTCTCTGGGCATTCGTGCGGTTCCTATGAATTGGCCTGTAGGCATCAATGGGGAATACCAAGGTGTGTACGACCGTGAAACGAACACTGTAGAATTATTTGAAAAAGATGAATCTCACGGCCAAAAGAAACTAGCCTCCTCTAAGGGCGATGTACACGATCCAGCATTCCGTGACCTATTGGGCGAAGAAGTCCATCAATCCTTAATCGATGACATTGAACTTCTCGACGTGGCTGGTGATGCTTTCGATTTAGACAAAGTAAAAGCTGGCGAATTAACGCCTATGTTCTTTGGCTCTGCTATGACGAACTTCGGTGTGAAACCGTTCCTTGAAAAATTCTTGGAACTCGCTCCTATGCCAGCCCCTCGTGTGGCTCGTGAAGAAACGGTAGAACCTACGTCAGAAGACTTCTCTGCGTTCGTCTTTAAAATCCAAGCCAACATGAATCCAAATCACCATGACCGCATTGTGTTCATGCGTATTTGCTCCGGCAAGTTTGAAAAAGGGATGAACGTACTTCACCAGCAATCTGGCAAAACATTGCGTTTGTCGCAACCGCAACAATTCTTAGCCACAGAGCGCACCATCATCGATGAGGCCTACCCAGGGGATATTATCGGTGTCTTCGATGCAGGCACCATGGGCGTAGGCGACAGCCTATGTGCGTCTAATCACAAAGTAACATTCAGTGACTTCCCTGTATTCCCACCAGAGTTCTTCGCTCGTGTTACGCCAAAAGATTCTATGAAGCGGAAACAATTCTTAAAAGGTATGACACAGCTAGCTCAAGAAGGTGCTGTGCAAATCTTTGAACCCCTCTACTCCATGGACTCCTTCGTTGTAGGCGCTGTTGGTATGCTTCAATTTGAAGTCTTACAATACCGTTTAAAACATGAATATGGTGTGGACCTTGTGAACAACTCCCTACCATACGGCGTAGCTCGTTGGATCGATGGCGACGTAGATGTAAACAGTTTAAAAGGCATGGACAATGCGATGATTGTAAAAGATAATCGTGGTCGTCTTGTAGTACTCATCTCCAACGAATGGCAAATGGGTTGGGTCGTAGAACGAAATCCAGATGTAACATTCTTGCATTCTCCAAAATTGGAAGGATAAGATGGTCTAGAGTTGGCTATACAGATATCTAAGGGCTAGGTATCTGTATAGCTTAGGATTGGGCATATACCTAAGGGTTAGGCATATATCTGTACTACAATGTAAGAGATAGTATATAGTATTTCTAAATTAAAAGAGGAACGTTGATCAACAAGTATCAACGTTCCTCTTTTTTATATATAATGACCAAAAGGCCTTTTATAATCGTATCTTCTATTATATCAAAGATACCCCTAGCCCACTAGAACAACGGTTCTAAATCAGCTAATCCCTTCAAATTCCATTCTAACAGTTTATCATGGATACGCCACATAAAGGCATTTTCCCATGGATAGTGTAAGCGAACCCAAAAGTTTTGAAATGGAGTATCATTGAAGAACACCGCTTGTCGTGGTAAATTGAATAGATCCTGTCCCGGTTCTACATTGCCCGCTTGCACCGTAAATGCCATGCGGTAACCACTCTCCTCTGCGATTCTATCTATATCCTTATTCGCAAACCCACCAGGATAGGCAATGTATCGCACTGGATGACCCATACGATTTTCTAAGACAGCTTTAGAGCCAATCAATTCATCACGGGCTTGTTCCAAAGACATATTCCGTAAATCTTTATGATTCACCGTATGACTTTGAATATCGATGCCATTGGCTTGCATTTCTTTCAGCTGTTCCACATTGACAAAGCGACTTTCACCGAAAGCACCTGTAATCATGAATAAGGTAGCTTTCATATTATATTCCTTCAAAATCGGAAGGGCATGCTCATAATTGTCAATATATCCATCATCAAAGGTAATCAACACCGGTTTGTCCGGCAAATCTTTGCCATGTGCCACGTAGTCATACAACTCATCCATGGTAATTGTCGTATACCCTTCGTCATGAAGGTACTGCATTTGTTTGCGGAACTCCTCGGGAGGCACCACCAAGGAATGACGTATGCCTGTATCAATGCGGTGATAGTTCAGCACCGGCACACCTACCGCTTTATAATCTAAGGACCGTTCATATTGGATACCTAAATATAGGCCCACCACAAGAATCACGCCCACTACACTTGCGATAATTTTTTTCACTATAACCTCACATGCTAGTAACTTTACTTACATGAATCTATTTAAAATTCTATATACTGTCAAATGTACCCTACTATAGTACCATATTTTACATAAATTATCAGTCTTTTTTCATCTCCAAAATCTGTGAAAGTCCAAGAAATCACTCTGTACATAGATATATTATATATCAACTTTGCATTGTATATATGCATTTTAGTTATAACTATGCTTGTATGTATACAACATGCATTAACAAATTTATATCCATAACCCTTTATTTTTCTACATTCTATAGAATGTGTTGTATAATTGTTTGCAATTCATTATATAGTGCCCGTACCTTGGCACCTATTAAATCCTTGCATAGCCCCTTATGTATACACAAAATAGGCTATGACGATTCCTTTCTTTCATGCTATGATAGGACTATAAGTTTATTCTATTATGCTTCTTGAACCAAAGGGGGTTATACTATGAAAGGTCTTATTGACTTAAGTCTAGTAAACGGAATCTGGACGTTAAAACTGTCTATGATTCAAACAGTGGCATTAGCTATTGTCACATTATATTTAGGGGAGTTCATCAAAAAACACTCTTCCTTCCTACAACGTGTGAGCATGCCAGCTCCAGCCGTAGGTGGTTTACCATTTGCATTCTTATGTGCCTTCTTATCCTATTATAAAGTAGTAAACATTACCTTCGATGGTGCCTTGCAATCATTCTTAATGCTAGCATTCTTTACAACCATTGGTTTGATGGCCAGCCTCAACGTCCTAAAAAAAGGTGGCGTCGCTATTATCTTCTTCTGGATTGTATGTACTATCTGGATTGTCTTCCAAAATGGCGCTGGTATCATCATTGCCAAAGCAATGGGTATTGAACCAATCTTCGGTATCATGGCTGGTTCCGTGTCCATGATGGGTGGTCTTGGTACAGCAGGTGCCTTCGGTCCTCACTTCGAAGAATTAACTGGTGTTCCAGGTGTGGCTTCTGCCGCTATTGCAGCCGCTACATTCGGTATGGTAGCTGGTACATTATTGGGTGCCCCTGTTGGGGATCGCATCATCAAAATGCACAATGTTCCTACTCCTGTAGATCATCCTGAACTATTAGAGGCTGACGGTATCGATATTAACGAATCCGACTCTGAAAGTAAATTATTCGACTTACAATCTTTAATGCATGTCATTGCTTTCGTAGGTATTTCCTTAGGTCTTGGTACATTAGTCAGTGCCGCTTTATCTTCTGTATTCGGTCCACTTCCTGCGTATATCGGCGCTATGATTGTCGGTGCTTGTATTCGTAACTACGCTGACTTTACTGGTCACATTTCCATTAATGGTGCTGCTTTAGATGCAGTTTCTAATGTATCTTTGAGTATCTTCGTTACTATGGCCATCAACAGCTTGAAATTGGCACAATTAGTTGACCTTGCATTACCATTGATGGCAATCTTGGCAGCACAAATGGTGTTGATTACAATCTTCGCCTACTTAATCTACTGGTTGTTCAAACGCAACTACGATTCCGTTATGTTAGGTGCTGGTGCTATCGGCTTCGGCTTAGGTGCTACACCAAATGCGTTAGTAAATATGTTGTCCTTGGCTTCTAAATACGGCCCATCTCCAAAAGCATGGCTCGTTGTATCCTTAGTAGGTGCCTTCCTCATCGACTTTACCAATGCATTCTTAATTACATTTATGGCAAAATTGATCTAGTCAATTTAGTCATATACACTACCCTAAACGAAAAAGGATTCTACCACATCTGTGGCGGAATCCTTTTTCTATTGTACACAGATATATAGCCCTAAGAACTTCTTATGTGAGCAGGTCCACATTTCACAAAGTGCCCAAAAATATAGGGGGATAGCCAATGCTATCCCCCTATATTTTGTACTACGCCATACGTAGTGTATCTAACTATATGCTATCTTGGTCGAGTTCATACCAAGCATTGCCAATAAGAGCAAATTCATCTAATGTAAATGTCTCCCCACGGCGAGATCCATCAATATTCGCTTTGGTTAAGATAGCCTCAATGTTTTCCTTGCTCAATCCTGTGGTCTTCATTGTATTACTGAATGTTTTGCGACGTTGTGCAAAGCCTGCTTTCACAGCGCGGAAGAAATAGGCCTCACTATGCACTTTTACAGGTGGTTCACTGCGCAATGGACAGCAGATAACGGCGCTAGTTACCTCAGGAGCCGGCAAAAAGGCCTTCGGTGGCACATCCATCACAATGTATGGGTCTGTATAATACTGTACTGCTACGGACAAAGCGCCATACATTTTTGTACCTGGTTTTGCAATCATCCGCTCCGCCACTTCTTTTTGCACCATTACTACCAATCGTTCGATAGGCAATTTAGATTCTAGCAAGGACATGATGATAGGGGTCGTAATGTAATAGGGCAAATTTGCTACCACTTTGAACGGTTTGTGGTCCATCAGTTCTGGAATGTTGACTTTCAATACGTCACCATGAACAATGCGCACATTGTCATAGTCCTCTAATGTCGTGTCTAGGACCTCTAATAAACGGCGGTCTAGCTCCACAGAGGTCACATTGGCACCACTTTGTGCTAGCCCTTGTGTCAATGTACCAATCCCCGGTCCTACCTCAAGAACTGCATCGCCTGGTTCTAGGTCTGCTGCTTGTACAATCTTATCCACCACTGTGCGTTTAATTAAAAAGTTTTGACCTAACTTTTTACTCATTTGAATGCCAAATCGTTTACATATATAATGTACCACCTCTGGACTTGCAATCACTGATTCTATCATGAACTCTCCTATGTCTATATTCCATCTTCTGAAAGGGCCTCGAAAAAGGCGTCTCGACTAATTCCATAATGATTTAAGCGATATAGAAATTGTTTTCCATTTCCATAACCTATGCCTAGCTTAGCACCTATACGTGCTCTCATGGCTGTGCTATGAGGACTACCACTGAGATCATGTTGGACTAAATCCTGCATGGAAAATAATTCCGATGATTCCATAGATTCTATGTGCAACACCTCTAAGGCTTTTCGAATGGATTCGGGACTCGCTTGTTCAATTCCAATATCGTCATTGGCATAGGCCTCTTCTCGTGGTACAAAAGCATGCTGCGCCAGAGGAAATCGCTTTGTTAAAAATCGACGGATCCGTTCCCCTGCATAATCAGGGTCTGTTAAAATAATAATCCCCCGCTTTTCATAGGCATCCTTAATGCGACTCAACACAGGCTTGCGCAAGTTAAACCCCTCCGTGGCAATACACTCCACCTCTAGGGCTTGCTGCACTCGTTGAATATCTGATTTTCCTTCCACTACCAAGACTTGTTTTAGCATAAGACCAAGCTCCTTCACAATATCGTATTCTATTATTATATCACAGAAGTCCAGACTATAATATAGAAGTTCACTCTATCATACACAAAGACAAAAGACCGTAACCACTTCCTTACAACTGCTTATATATCAGTGTCACAAGGACTGCAATTACGGTCTTTTCTGTATGTCATGCATTATGACAAGACGTACACCTCTACAGTGCGTCGTCCAAATTGTATAGCAGAACTATAATCTTCCAGCACTACATCGATACGGTTACCGATGATATCTCCACCGGTATCGGCTGCCACAGCTTCACCATAACCAGGTATATACAATCGCGTTCCTAAAGGAATTACATTAGGATCCACCGCCACAATACCATGATGTGCTTGGACGCCAGTGGCTGTGATGCCATCGCCACCCCCATCAGTAGGTAAGTAGGCTGTGGCTTCCATAGTAAGCATTTGTTTCACTTGACCGTGAGATGGTACAGATTCTGTATCAAGGCTCCCCGTTCGGATGATTTTAGGTTTCATTGGGGAAATATTGTTTCGTGAAAGCTCATGACTTTCTACAACATTACCAGCTGCATAAACAACTTCTTCTTCCACTTCATCAAGGCCTTCTGCCCCCTCTTGTACAACTTCCTCAATACCCTTAGGCAATGTATCCACTCGTTCATATTGAATAGCCACTGGAATGGACACTCTTTTAGTCTCTATCTTCTTAGTTTTGAAACCGTCGCTCCATACAAATCCTGAAACTGTAACGAAGACTACTAGTAAACATGTTAGCATTAGCAAAAATGTACGCTTTTGCTGTATCAAATCTCTGTTTGTCATCTATTACCTCCATGGGTTGCATTCTACCACAGGCGGAAAGATTTCGTCAAACATACGCTCCTAAATGCGATAATACCAACGATTATTCCATTATCTCATTAGCTAGTATAACCCTTTTTATCCTTTTTTGTCCATTCTATACGTACAGTTTATTTTGATTAAAAATGTTAAATTTTATATTCACACATTCTCAATTAATGCTGTATCCTCTAGTATATAGTTTTAGAATATAACCTATGTCTTAACTTATACACAGCCTAAACCATGTGTATAACTATATCCACAGGTACTAACATGTGTACAATATATCTGTCACAACGAGTCACACTAGAATCTACCAAGGCTCTTCGTATTGATAATGCAAAATTGATATGATACGCATTTTAGTAATACTTATTTCCTAAAATGCATACCTTGTCTATTTGATTTCATATATAAATTATTCATATAATAGCCAAATCGTGTAATTTTTAGGCTATTTATGGACTATGTATGGTTACTCTCCCTCTCTAGATGATCTATGAAACTCTAGGATTGGCTCCCATGTTGTCCTATGTATCTGTCCATCACCAGTCGGTCCTTCCACTCTATCCATATAAGTAGCTTGTGCCGAAATAGGCTCTTCCTTTGCCACCACTTTTCGATAGGACCCATCAGCTCGCATGACATGAGCTTTTTGATTGTCCTCTAAATAGGCCTGTAGGATATGGCCTAATTGCTCTTGTAAAGTGGCATCTTCCACAGGCACCATCAACTCCACACGATCGTTTAAATTCCTTGGCATCCAGTCTGCACTAGATATAAAGTACGGGCTGTCACTATGGTTTTTAAAATACATAATACGATGATGTTCCAAGAAACGACCTACTACAGAGCGTACCGTAATATGATCGCTAATGCCCTCTATGCCTGGTCGCAAGGTACAGATCCCACGGACGATTAACTCTATTTTGACACCTTTTCCAGATGCTTCATAGAGTTTGGCTATGATATCTTTATCTAATAAGGAGTTCATCTTCGCTATGATATGCCCCTCTTTGCCAGCTTCTACGGCCCGTATCTCTCCATCGATTAAGTCCATCAAGGACTGGCGCAATGTCAAAGGTGCCACAATGAGTCGATTCCATTCTTGGGACTCTGCATACCCGGAAATGGTATTGAAAAAGAGAGAGCTATCATCTGCATAGGATTCTCGACAGGTCAAGAGCCCGCAATCTGTATAATACTTCGCTGTTTTGCCATTGTAATTGCCTGTAGCAAAGTGCATATACCGACGTAGTACATCCCCTTCTTTTCGCACTACCATAGTAATTTTAGAGTGCGTTTTGAGACCTCGTAACCCGTAGATGACATGGCAACCCGCTTTTTCTAAGCGCCGTGCCATGATAATGTTGTTCTCTTCGTCAAAACGAGCTTTTACTTCCATTAGCACCGTTACTTGTTTGCCTAGTTCTGCAGCTTTCACCAAAGAGGCTACGATAGGAGAATCCCCGCTCACACGGTATAAGGTTTGCTTGATAGCCAATACATCGGGGTCTAAGGCAGCACGTGCAATGAATTCTTCCACTATAGAAAAGGAATCAAAGGGATGATGCAAGAGGCGATCTTGCTCTCGAATGTAATCGAAGATGGCATGAGTGCCCTTCTCATGAACACATGGTAGTTCCTTTGGACTAAATGGAGCATACCGTAGATGATCATAGCCAGACACATTGCAAAAGTCTCCAAAAGAAGATAGATCTAGCACACCTTCTGCAATATACACAGCCTCTTTTTTAGCCTGTAATCCTTGTAAGACAAATTCCAATAACTGTGGGTCGTAATGTTCGCACACTTCTACGCGCACCACTTCTCCACGGCGACGACGTCGCAAGGATTTTTCGATTTCTCGCAATAGATCCGTAGCCTCTTCTTCAATGTCTAAATCGGCATCACGTGTGACACGGAAGGTGGTAAAGGAGTCGATATGATGACCTACAAAGAAGTCTTCGCAATAATAGTTGATGACATCTTCTAGCATCACAAAATAACGATGTACATCGTTAGGTACTTCGATGATGCGATTTAATACGGATGGAATCGGCAAGATCGCCATCTTTTCTTGATGAATATCATGAATGGGATGAATTTTAACAACAGAGTTCAGCGTTTTATTCACCAAGAATGGGAAGGGATGGCTTGCATCCACTGCCAAGGGTGTGACCACCGGAAAGATATGGGTCCGAAAATATTGGTATAACCAACGCAATTCACTTTCTTTGAGGTCTTTCACCTTCACGAAATGGAGTCCTTCTTTTTGTAATCGTTTCAAAATATCGTGAAAGTATGTATACTGCAAAGACACTAACTTTTTCGTAGCCTCACTGATGGCTTTCAACTGCGCTTTGGCATCCATGTGGGCTGCATCATATTTAACGATGCCACTTTGTTCTTGGTGGCGCAATCCAGACACACGAATCATGAAAAATTCGTCTAAATTGGAACTACCTATAGTCAAAAACCGCAACTTTTCCAACAGTGGATTGCTTCTATCGATGGCTTCTTGTAGAACACGTTGATTAAATTTCAAATACGATAGTTCGCGATTAAAAAAATACTTTGGATTGTAAAAGTCTTTCATCCTATCACTCCTAACGAACGTTCCAATGTACCACTAATTCACGTTTAAATTCTTTCTTACACTGTTTTTTCAATTTTTCGATGGCCATTTCCATCATAGGGATATGGCTCAATGTTTGCGCCTCTATATACATATCGATTTGCTTGTCCTTAATCTGTGTTTGGATGGAACGAATCGTCCGTTCATGACTTTCATCTAGGGCTTCCGCTAAGGCTAGGGGAAAGGACAGTTTTTGAATGATGTCCCGATCTCCTTCTTTTAATATGGACAGATAGGGAGACTGCTTAATAAATTTACTATTCGCCCCATGCGAGTAAGACGCGATAAAAGCACTGAGCAATTGCTCTCGATGGGATAATCCATAGAGATTGCTGTTAATAATCATATATGCACTATGTCTAGCGTGGCTGTAATAGTTGATCTGTTTACCCAAATCGTGCAACAAAGAAGCGACTTTCAAAATTAATTTTAGCCGTTCCCCATCTGGCATGAGTTCCTTCCACTGTTTGTAGATCAGCTTTGCCAGTTTTGCAATATACTGGGCATGGTCCACATCGTGCGGTGTGAAAGAACGCAATATATTTAACGTAGAATGGGTGACGATATCATCTACGATACCATTTTTTTGAAGACATGGTAGGCCATACTTCTCTCCCGAATAGTGGTCCCCATAGTATTGAAAAAATAATCCTTCCCGCAAGCCACAACCGCTGACAATCATAGAAGAGGCCTTGGTATAGTCCATCAACTCCTTGATGATAGCCATCCCTGCGACGATAATGTCTGCCCGCTCGGAAGATAAGCCAGAAATCTTTTTTCGCTCTTCCCACGGAGTTTCTTTCACGCGCTGAAACAACGTCTCCATGGTCGCTTTTTTTACTTTATAATTGTGTAATTTAGGGATAGGATAATTTTTCTCCCGTTGGTCCATTTTAGCAATATTACGAGCTGTACCACCGATACCAATCAAAGGCAGTTTCGTATCTTTCAGCCAACTTTCACGATGCAATAAAGCTTGAATATGGTGTACCATCCTATCATATTCAGCATTTGTAAACTCACGGCCCGCTTTAAACTGTCCCGTCATCACAAGGGCACCCATCGGTAAGCTGATGGATCGTTTCAACTGGCGGTTTTCAATCAAACTAACCTCAACACTGGCACCGCCCAGGTCAAAGACAATAAAATCATCTAGTCCTATAGTGTTCACTACGCCTAAAAAACCTAAGTATGCCTCTTCCTCACCACTAATGGGACGTAAAGAAATGCTGGTTTCTTGTAACACCTTTGCAATAAATTGTTTTCCATTCTTCGCCAATCGTACAGCCGCCGTGGCAATGCCATAGATTTCTGTAACCCCCATGGCCTTCGCCATATGGGACAAGGCTTTCAACGTTTTAATAGCCCGTTCCATAGCCGGTTTCGTCAACATTTGGTGAGTCCACATGCCTTCGCTGAGGCGAATGGATTCCTTCTGTTGGTACACTAAGCGATAACTGCCAGATTCTGTAATTTCTGAAATGACAAACCGTACTGAGTTTGATCCTAAATCTATTAATGCTACTCGTTTCATAGGTCTCCTGTGTACACAGAAAGGCACCTTCCGTATATGCTACTGTGAAAGTGCCTTTCTAGTTCTATATTACTCAATACCAAAACAACGCTTACCATTTTCTAAAGCAATGGCAGCTAGTTCTTCTACATCCATGCCACGCAATTGGGCAATTTCCTGTGCCACAAATTGTGTTTTGGATGGGTCATTGCGACGACCTCTAAATGGAGGTGGTGTCAAATAAGGGGAATCTGTTTCGATGAGCAAGCGATCCAATGGAATATGTGTTGCCACTTCTTTCAGATTCGTAGATTTTGGGAATACCACAGGACCTGCAAAAGAAATGTAATACCCCATTTTAATAAATTCTTTTGCCATTTCTAGACTGGTAGAAAAACAATGGAATACACCATAATTGCCCTTTCCATGTTCCAACAACATATCGCGAATGGCACCGTGCGCATCACGATCGTGGATAATGATTGGTAAATCCACTTTTCTTGCGATGGCTAATTGACGTTTGAAAGATTCTGCCTGTACATCTCGATCGGAAAAATCATAGTAATAATCTAAACCGATTTCACCAATGGCTTTTACCTTTGGATGAGATGCCATTTGCTTGAACCATTCATAGTCTT
Source organism: uncultured Veillonella sp. (assembly GCA_963518725.1). GTDB lineage: Bacteria > Bacillota > Negativicutes > Veillonellales > Veillonellaceae > F0422. Next base: position 16,930 of record CAUQLO010000019.1, read on the forward strand.
CTTCGGTAGCATCTTTAGATTCATGTGGATGCACACCTACCGCTGCATAGACACGGTCATACTGTTCCGCCAACGCAATGGCAGACTCTGCTGTTTTGCGGTCTACTGCTGGACACATAATATACTCTACACCTTGGTCAAAGCAGTCTTGTATCATTTGTTCCCGATCATTATCAAATCGTTCATCATTGATATGCGCATGTGTATCAAACAATCGCATTATCTCACCACACTTCCTGGAGTCAAGGATTCAATATTCGTTACTTCTAATTGATCATCTTCATTAGAAGCCGATAAAATCATACCTTCTGACATATGGCCCATGATTTTTTTCGGTGCCAAGTTTGCCAAATAAATCACTTTTTTGCCAATTAAGTCTTCTGGTTTATAGAATTGAGATATACCGCTCACTACCGTACGTGTTTCAATTCCTAAATCTAAGGTAAATAACAATAATTTTTTAGATTTTTTCACCGCTTCGCAAGTTAATACTTTGGCTACCCGTAAATCTAATTTTGCAAAATCATCGTATTCAATGGACTCTTTGATAGGTGGGATATTGCTAGTATCTACCGCTTCCTCAGTGGATTCTTCCGCAGTTTCTGATGTCACGTCTACCATTTCAGGAATTTCAAAACGTGGGTAGATTGGATCTCCTTTCACAACTTTTGTTCCTGTTGGAAGGGATCCAAATATGCGTACATCATCTAGCATAGCTTGTGCAAATCCTTGTAAACCAAGTTGTTCCCAAATTTTAGGAGCCCCTGTTGGGATTACTGGATCCACTAAGACAGCAATGATACGCAAGGATTCTGCCAAATGATACATGACAGCTTCTAAGCGCTCTGCATCACCTTCGTTAGCACCTTTTGCCAGCACCCAAGGCATCGTTTCATCGATATATTTATTAGTACGACCAATGAAAGCCCACACAGCTTTGAAAGCTTTGTTATACTGCATATCTTCCATCAATTGTTCGTAGTCTTTCACCGTTTGCTCTGCCATCGAAACTAGGTCTTTGTCCACATCTTCTGTTGGCTCATGTTTTGTAATGATACCACCATGATATTTTTCAATCATCGCTACGGTACGGTTCAACAAGTTACCAAGGTCATTGGACAAATCTGCATTGATTTTCGTAATGAAGTTAGGCAAGCTGAAATTACCGTCATTTCCTAAATGTACTTCATTCACCAAGAAATAGCGCAATGCATCAGAACCGTAGGTTTCAATCAATGGAATTGGGTCGATCACATTGCCTAAGGATTTACTCATTTTCGTGCCATCCACTACCAGCCAGCCGTGACCATATACTTTTTTCGGCAACGGTAAGCCAAGGCTCATGAGCATAATCGGCCAAATAATGGTATGGAAACGAACAATTTCTTTCCCCACCAAATGCAAATCTGCAGGCCAATACGTTTCAAATAAATCACTGTTTTCATCTAACGGGTTTAGTGCAGAAATATAGTTAATCAACGCATCAAACCATACATACATAACATGCTTTTCATCAAATGGTACCGGAATACCCCAGTTAAAGCTAGTACGAGATACTGCCAAATCTTCTAAGCCTTGTTTGACGAATTGAATCATCTCATTGCGACGAGATTCTGGTTGAATGAAATCAGGATTTTCTTCAATGAATTTGAACCATTGATCAGCGTATTTGTTCATGCGGAAGAAATAACTTTCTTCTTGTACCACTTCTAATGGACGACCGCAGTCAGGACATGTTTTTTCAGGGCCTAATTTAGACTCTGGCCAGAATGTTTCGCATGGTACGCAGTATAAACCTTCGTAGGAAGATTTATAAATATCTCCATTGTCGAACGCTTTTTGAAATAAATGTTGGCAATATTTGATGTGTCTTTCATCGGTAGTTCTAATGAAATCATCATGGGAGATGTTCAATTTTTCCCACAAATGTTTGAATCCGTCTACGATTTGCGTTGTATATTCCAAAGGAGTAATCCCCATAGATTCCGCCATACGTTGGATTTTTTGACCGTGTTCATCAGAGCCTGTTAAAAATCGCACATCGTAACCAGCTCTACGTTTGAAACGAGCGATTGTATCAGCAATGGACGTACAGTATGTATGCCCAATATGTAATTTCGCACTTGGATAATAAATTGGTGTCGTAATATAATACGGTTTTTTAGTCATCTGTTCTCTCCTTACTATACCATTCAATTTCATTATATACATCGCGCCGTGAAAGGCCACGTTCTTTTGCAATTTGACGAGCTGCCTCTTTTTTAGGCATGCCCTCTTCGATTAAGGCCAATGCTGCCTTTAGTGGTGAAAGTACCACTTCTTCTACCACTGTTTCATCTGTTATTGTTTCACTGCCCCCTACTAAGAGAACAAACTCACCTTTTTCTACGATTTGATTGAAATCATTCCGTAACTCTAACAAGGTGGTTCGTGTGAAAGTTTCAAACTTTTTCGTCAGTTCACGACCTACCGTAATAGGACGGTTTCCCAACCCTTCATATAAACTTTGGATTGTTTCTTCTATACGGTGAGGTGCTTCATAGAAAATAAGGGTCCCTTCATAGGTAGCTATGCGGGATAAAACGTCTTTGGCATTCTGCTTTCGTTTCGGCAAAAATCCGATGAAGTGAAACTCCTTCGTATTCCGCCCCGATGCAATAAGCGCCGTTAAGCCCGCATTGGCCCCTGGTAACGGTACAATCGGTATGCCTGCCTCGATGGCTTCTGTCACCAAATCTTCGCCAGGATCAGAAATAGCAGGCATCCCCGCATCACTGACCAAGCCGATGGATTGACCATCCAACAAACGTTGGATGAGCTCTGCTCCCTTCTCTACTTTATTGTGCTCATGATAGGAAATCATAGGCTTCGATATATTAAAATGTTGTAATAATACCCCCGTATGACGCGTATCTTCCGCTGCCACCACATCCACTTCTTGCAATGTGCGCACCGCCCGATAGGTCATATCCTCTAAGTTCCCAATGGGTGTGGGGATTAAATATAATGTCCCTCTATGACTACTCATAATATGCTTGTACCTCATCCGAATAGGAACCATCTACATCATAAATATATAAAGGTGGTTCCACAATCATACCTTGCTTTCCACCATATTTTAATTCTAACAACACTAGCTTGCTCACTGTATGTCGGTTACTATGGACAAAGCGCATTCGTTTTATACTAAATTGAGTCTGTTCAATGGCTCCTACTAGTGATTCTAATCGTGGGGACGTATAAATCATCCACAGTGTGCCTCCAAATTTCAAATACCGTTGGGCTTGTAGCAGTATATCTTTCATAGTATATCGCTGCTCATGCAAAGCTAATGCCACGCTTTCTTCCTCTGAAAGTAACCCGCTCTGTGGTTCAAAATAGGGAGGATTCATATAAATACCATCAAATTGACCATAGTAGACTTTACCAGCATCACTCATATAATCTAGTTCCACCATGGATACTGCCTCAGCAATATCATTATGAAGGACGCTTCTCTTCGCTAGTTCGATGACACGTGGATTGCAGTCTACCCCTACTACATGACGGGCCCCTCGATGGTATAGCACATGGGGAATGACCCCTGTACCAGTACCTAACTCTAAATAGTGTTTGTTCGGTTTCGCCGACCCAAAATGAGCCAACAAAATAGCATCGATAGAAAACTTAAACTCTCGTTCATCTTGAAATAGCTGAAAGCCACTGAGCAACAAGTCCGTTGTAGTGATATTATTCTTCATCAGGTAATGCCACTTCGGACCAATGTAAGTCGATTGTACGACCTGCCTCCAATTGGACTTTCACCGTCTTTTTCATGTTGTTGATTTTTAAGGCCTTACCTAAACCTTCATCGGTTACTACTTCTTTACCAATTCCCGGCGGTTCTACAGCGACAGGCGCTTGTTTTGCTTTTTGTGAGTACAAGTCGCCTCCTTTTAGGTAGGAGTCATTTTCATAGTTCAAACAACACATCAAACGACCACAGATGCCGGAAATTTTCGTAGGATTTAAGCTCAAGTTTTGATCCTTCGCCATGCGAATGGAAACAGATGCAAAATCGCCTAAGAAGGTAGCACAACATAATGGACGTCCGCAAGCACCAATACCATTTAGTACTTTCGCTTCATCACGAACACCGACTTGACGCAATTCAATGCGCGTCCGGAATACATTGGCTAAGTCTTTTACCAATTCACGGAAGTCGATACGACCTTCGGCAGTGAAAAAGAAGACTATTTTATTCATATCAAATGTGTATTCCACATTGATTAACTTCATCGGTAGCCCCCGATAGGCAATTTTTTCCAAGCCGATTTCAAAGGCCTTTTCTTCTCGCTCTCTATTTTTTTCTACTTGTTTGTAATCTTTTGGTGTTGCCTTTCTGGTGACCTCTTTTAACGGTTGTACCACTTGATCTTTCGATACTTTTCGTGGTCCAATAACAACTTCCCCAAACTCTAAACCACGAGATGTTTCTACAATGACTCCATCTCCTGTAGTTAATGTAACAAACCCAGGGCTAAAGTAGTAGATTTTCCCAGCTTTTTTAAAGCGTACCCCTACTATGGTAACCACTATATATCCTCCTTCACAGCCTCCCTTAAGGCTAATATAACTCCATCTATGACAAGGCCTACACGCACATATAGGCGCAAGGCTCGTTCTGCTTCTAATGTAATCGGTATAATCTGTTGCAATGCTGATGATGACCATCGTTCCACGATACATGTCATGCGGAATCGAAAGGCATTCATCAAGAGTCCCTTCGACCCATAGCGCAAGGCTAACATATCTCTCGCCAAAATGCGCAACCATCGCAACACATCCGTTGCTTCTTCTCGTGAAAGTCCCTCGAACTCAATGCCTAGGGTAGTGAAAAAATACGTTTGTTCCACCACCTTCTCTAGGATATGCATCGCTTTTTCTAAGCTTTCAATCGCTCCGGATTGAGCCCATTGACGAGCTAACATCGGGTTGCCCCGTGCAGAGGCAACGGCTTGCTGAATATCTCCTGTGTAACCTTCTCGTTGCAAAGCCTCAAGCAATATGTCATCTGGCACGGCCTGCATACCGATGAGCATACACCGTGATTTTATGGTAGGCAACACATTGTCGATATTCGTCGTCACAATGATAAAATGCATATTTCTAGGCGGTTCTTCGATGGTTTTCAGCATCGCATTGGCTAAGACTGCATTCGCCGTCTGAAAGCCTTCTACAATGACAACTCGCGGTGTATCACTAGATACGTTGACATAGGAATCTAATAAGCCATACCATTGCTCTACACTGAGTTGTTTTTTCATAGGCCGAATCCAAAAGGCACTTCCTTTATCGATGTAGATAGGAAGACCTGTTTCTTTGACGGCGCTTTCACTTTCACCAGATTCAATCCTTTGTTTCTCTATGGATGCTAGATAGGTACGCCCTTCATCACTGGAAAAAATTTGGCGTCCTAATAACATGGATCCTATAGCGATGGCCATGGATGTCGATTCCAGCCCTTCTTCTCCATAGAGTAGCACACTATGTGGTAAGGCAGACTCTTGGATTAATGTAGTCAGTTGTTCTTTGATTTGTTGTTGTCCTAGTACAGCATCAAAAAATGACATACACCCTCCTATATCTGTATACATATTACCCCTTGTGTCTACCCCTCATTATACCATGTTATAGCAATAAATACACGGATAAAAGGAGAAACACCACAGAGTTTTTCATGACCCTGTGGTGTTTCCCTATGTAAACTTGATACGTTCTTGTCCACATCTCGGCAAGAGTGATACTTCTAGACTTACTTAGCTTGTATATATTGTTTGGCAATACCATACACTTCCTCGTGAATATCATCAATGCTGCGCAACTGATTGCTTTCATTTTCGCAGTGCACACGATGCCAATCATAAGTATCCACCAACATATCGTAGGCATCATGAACCGCCGTCAAGTGCGAAGTATCCTGCTCGTGAATATCTCCTGTATTGCCTCCCGTTTTGCCCGTGCGCTCCGCTAGCAACGCCTTCGATAAGGATAATGGCATATCTAATAAAATCACCGCATCAGGTCTTGGCAAGCCATATAAATCGTATTCCAATTGGTCTAGCCACCGTAAGAATGTTTTCCGTTCTTCTCCGTCGGTGTACTTAATCATTTGATGCACCATATTGGATGTTGTATAACGGTCTGCAATGATAATACCACCCGCTTCGTAAAATGCTTGCCAATCTTGTCGATACGACGCAAAGCGATCGATAGCATAGAGGGTACTCGCTACATAAGCATTTACAGAGTTCGCCTCTTTTCCGAAGTCACCTCGTAAATACATTTTTATGGGCTCTGCTGCTGGACTATCGTAGTTAGGAAAACTCACAGACCGAACGGAATAGCCCTCTGCTTGTAATCGTTCCAACAATTTTGCCGTCTGTGTAGCCTTGCCGCTGCCATCTCCACCTTCAATAATAATTAACTGTCCCATACGTATCTCCTTATGATGTTACAATTCGTTAGGCCTACTCTATACCTAGGGCCCCACTACATCTGTATCTATACAGCTTTACATTTTTATATCTATATCTTTAATCTATATCTTTAATCTTTAATCTTTAATCTTTATCTTTGCATACGAGGATTGTCTGTAGTTGACGGTCTCTTGCACCATTCGGCACATATCCGTCTCTTTGTTTCTGTTGGATATATACGAGCACGTCTTCTGTTATCATCTCACCTACTGCCAAGCAAGGAATCCCCGGTGGATAATAGGTAATGGTTTCTCCACTAATACGCCCCAACGCTCGTTCTAAAGGAATGCATTCCATCTCTGTATAAAATGCCTGCCGTGGTGAAAGCCCTACCACTGGCGCAGGTAACGTTTCCATTGCACTCGCATCTGACTCATTATAGACGGTAACATTAACATCAGCTATGTCCACATTCTTTATACTATCCATTGCATGGATATCTGTGCTATTACTTTGTCTGCATACAATGGTATCATTTTCTGGATAATCCTTGCGGAACTCTTTTGTAGCATCCTGTACCTTCTGCCTATATATATCCGAGATATCTTGTACTGCTTCTATGACCTGCTGTATAGATCTTTCCGTATCACCGATAGTAATCAATAACAGCACATGATAGGCTTTCATCAACTCCACTTCTATATGACGAGCTCGTAATTCCCGTTCAAACTCTTGCGCTGTGAGCCCTAAGTCTTTCACATCAATGAGTATCTTCGTTTCATCGAAACTGAAAGCCCCCTCTATGTCCTCATGACCTGGGCACGCAATACCCGGAATTTTATTAAGTGCCGCCCGCAATGTACGAGCTAAGTCTAGGGTGCGTTTCATAAGGGATATCCCTTCCGTAGCCCATTGGTGGCGCGCCATGTCCAAAGATGCCAAAAAGATATAATTAGGGCTTGTACTCATCAAAATCTGTTGTAATCGTTGGATGCGATCCACATCAATATGTGGTCCTTGTCCATGCAACATCGAAGTTTGTGTCAAGGAGCCCAATAATTTATGCGTACTTTGTGCCACTAAATCAGCTCCACTAGCCAAGGCGGGTACAGGCATACCCAAGGATGGTTCTAAATGCGGTCCATGAGCTTCATCCACTAGCACTAGTATGTGCCATTCATGGGCTGCCTGTACAATTCGTTCCACATCTACACCTACCCCATAATAGTTCGGGTGTACTAACAAGATGGCCTTTGCTTCTGGATGGGCATCCATCGTAGCGATCGCATCATCTGCTGTGACACCTACAGGGATTCCCCATCGCTCATGAAAGCGACCCATCATGTAGATGGGCTTCGCGCCACTCAAGACTAAACTATTATGAACAGAACAATGAGCCTCACGAGGAATGATGATGGACTCCCCTTCTTTCACGGCACTCATGATCATCATCTGAATCGCTCCAGACGTACCATTGATGGAGAACCATGTATGGTCCGCCCCAAAAGCTTGTGCCGCCAGCTGTTGGGCCTCTAATAATTCGCGCTCTGGCTCATGATAATCATCGATGGCGTACATTAATCCTAAATCATAGGGCAATGCAGGACCCATCCACTCTGTTAATAGCGCTGGCGCTCCCACACCAATCTTGTGCCCTGGTGTATGAAAGGGCACCATATGTTGTTGTCTATATGTTTCTAGAGACTCCACAAAAGGAAGTCTGTGTTGATTTAACACTTTCTTCATAAACACCATATTTCACTTTTACTTACTTTTTAATGCGAAAATTTTTAACGAAATGAGTATTGTTTGGTATAATAAATGTATCTCCCCATGTAAAAAGGCTCTCGCTAATTAGCAAGAGCCTCAACATCTGAAAAACCAATATGTTTCTCTTTAATTCCTACGAGACGAGTAAGATACTCTAAGTATGTCTCTAAGCTTTTATAATTTGAGTATAGCAAATAGGAGGGTACTATGTCAAAAGTTATTTATACAAAAAAGAAAGTTCCTATTTTAAAATTACCACCTACATTATCCTTTAAAAACAAAAATATAGTTGACTTCAATTCATATCTATCTATTTTTGATTGGACCTATGACGGTACGATTCTTATAATTGATGGTAACAGTTGTACGAATGCCAACTATCAAGCATTATCATTATTAATCTTATATATATGGTTTTTAAAATCCAAAGGATGTTATGTTAAGCTTTTCTTAAAAAATAACTCTCCTTTAGGAAAGATGTGGTATCGGTTAGGCGGCGCTGGTTGCTTCACAGTCTTCCAAAATAGTACTCGTAACTTTCAATTTATTGATGATAAACCTATGTTTGCTATTAGAAATCAATCTACCGACATACAAGCTGCATTAAATAAGATTTTAGAATATACCCACAAAATTGATATGCAATTAATCTCTGGACATGAAAGTACCTTACGGTACATCGTATCTGAACTTTTATATAATACCATAGAGCATGGTTATAATGCCTTAATTCCTTCTTTATTACAATTTAATTGGTATAAAAATAAAGGCCAACTATCATTTATAATAGCTGACCTAGGCATAGGTATAAAAAAGCACCTTGAACAGTCGTATCCAGTATTTTCTTCAGATCTTACGGCTTTGGAGGCCGCTATTAAACCAGAAGTTTCGGGAACCTTTAAAACACCAAAACAACCTTATGAAGGACAAAATAATGCGGGAATGGGGTTATATTTATCATCTAACATTGGTAGAACTCTAGAAGCCGACATGTATATTGTATCAGGTAACGGACTACTACACATTTCTCCTACAGATATAACGTCAGATACATTACGATATAGTTGGCCTGGAACTTTTATTTATATGACAATCGGCTTTGATAAATTCAAAACTTTTAATATTGGCAACGAATTAGATCTCCTTCGTCAAAAAGCTAAAATAGAAATAGATTCTAGAAAGCATATCTCCACTCCAAAAGAATTAGTTATCGATATGTATAATTATTTTGGGACACACTGCGAAGTAAAGTATGAAGCAATAAAACAACGAGATAGAAAAATTTTACCAGCCCTTGCCGATGGAAAAACAATAGTCCTTGACTTTTCAAATACAAAAACAGCTACCCACAGTTTTTTAGTTGCACTTCTTGCAACCCCTATACGTAACACCGGAATAAAAGCATATAAATTAATTAAAATTAAAGGAGCAAATCCTATAATACGCACAACTATAGACTTTATTTTCGATAGCTATACTCCCAATAATTAAAAAAGCAGGATTGCCGTGCCTAACAACACAGCAATCCTGTTTTTAAGTTAAAAAGTAAGCGTAACCATTATTTTCTACGCTTACCCTTTATTCTGCTTATTTACTATATTCCGCAACGTATTGGGAACCTACTTGTACGTAGTGTTCCATTGTATTTGCCACATGGTGTAAATCTTGACCAGTCAAAGCATTGATGTCTTGACCGCCCGTTGCACTATTGATAATTTGTGAAATTTCGTAACCACTATATCCTAGCACAGACAAGCGGTTGGATAAACTTTTAATTAAGCTCATTGCTAACCTCCATTTGTGTAGTAATTATTTGAAATCATTTCCAATATTGGATCCTTCTGTGGTCGGGTTGAACCACCATAGCTACTAGACCATCATAAGAGTGTATACTGTAAGCATCGGTTCGCATACAAGTCTTACGTAGCATCAACCTAGTTTGCTATGTTATGTAATATTATAACGATAGTTTTCGATATTGTCAAGTACTTCTATAGAATCATAAAAAAATCGACCCCAAAAGGAGTCGATTTTCCATACTAACTTGTAATCAAAAGCGCTTAGCTAATTAAACTCAGTAGTATTAAGAACGTACAACTATTTTTTATTTTTAGTTGCTAATGTAGCTAACATAGCTTCCTCAGTACGACGTCGTACTGCATCTACTAATGGTTTGACTTCTAAGAATTCAGCATCAGTCAAACGGAAAGTACGTCCTTTACGTTCAAATAAGGATTTTTTGCGACCTGCACCAGCCCGCTTGCCGCCCCAATTATTACCTTTCATGATAATGCCTCCCTCACAATAAGTAAAAATAAAGACGATTCACATTAAATACTAATTATACTGCTCTAAACCTAGTATATACTTTTATTTTCATAATTTCAAGATGAAAAGACATATATAGTGAATTTATTTGATTGAATTCGCATAACAATTCAAAAGTAATTCACTAGTTGATCAAAACCGCCCTTATATACACGATATGTACACAATAAAAACCAAAATAGAACATGTGCTCTATTTTGGTTTTTTCTGATTCTATTAACGGGGACGACCTTTTTTAGGATTGTATACATTCATACCTTTATCGATACCTACTTCTACACAACCTAATACGGCTTTCACCATAGCCTTAATCCCCTTTTGCACAGTGTCCTGTTGGTCTTCTGGAAATCGCGACAATACATGGTCCACCACGGTCCACTCCGGCAAAGGACGACCTATGCCAAACCGGAAATGAGGAAATGCATCTGTCCCTAAATGGCTAATCATGGATTTAATACCATTGTGACCACCTGCACTACCATTAGGGCGAATCCTAAGTTTCCCTACTGGTAAGTCCATATCATCATAAATGACATACACATCTTCTGGAGTTAGCTTATAATAGCGCATCAAAGGCCCTACAGACTCACCGCTGAGGTTCATAAAGGTCTGTGGTTTCACCAATAACACCTTTTCTCCCTCGATGGTACAAGAGCAAATTTCCGCTTTATAATCTTCTCTCCATGGTGTGTGGCTCACGCCATCAGCAATAGCATCTACCACCATAAACCCGATATTGTGGCGAGTCCCTTCGTAGTCCCTTCCAGGATTTCCTAGTCCGACAATTAATTTCATCTTATTTGTCAAACAAAGAGCTTACTGACTCTTCTTGAAAAATACGTAAAATCGCTTCTCCTAACAATGGAGCTACGGACAAGACTGTAATATTTGGCAAACGACGTTCTTCAGGAATATCGATTGTATTTGTTACAACTAACTCTTTAATATTGGAGTTTGCAATACGTTCGCAAGCTGGATCTGTTAATACCGCATGCGTTACACAAGCTGTTACAGATTTAGCACCAAACTCTTGCAATGCTTTGGCCCCTTCTACAAGGGATCCTGCTGTATCTACGATATCGTCGATGATGATACAGTTTTTACCTTGCACATCACCAATTAAGTTCATCACTTTTGCAACCCCTGGTTGTGGACGTTTTTTCTCGATGATCGCAATAGGAGCGCCAATGCGGTCCGCTAAATCACGAGCACGTGTTACACCACCAAGGTCTGGAGATACAACGATGACATCTTCCATTTTCTTTTCATTAATGTAGTTGGCAATAATGGATGCAC